>PWGY01000249.1 GCA_003554665.1 Bacteroidales bacterium
CCGCTTACAGTGACTTGCTGCCCAAACAGGGATCCACCCATAAAGAGCAAGCAACTCAATAAAACTAAACACTTTTTCATCATGCTGTTTTGTTTTTGTGAATAAATTAGAAAATTAACTGGTGCTTGATTCCCTAAATCAATTGCTCAAAAATACGGGATTTTTTTAAAAAAATTGTAATGAAAACTTATTGAAAGTTAAAAACCTGGGGTTGTTTCGGAGTTAAAAAAAGCTGTCTTTAACCAAGAAAAAAAGAATATATCAAACAAGGAGGCAAAAAATTTAGACAGAAAAGGCTTCTAACCTTGTTAAAATAATATTTTTTTAGTACCCTTTGGCTTGTCTTTTGCTACATTTGTTAATTGCTTTAAAACATGTAACCAACTAAAAACTGATGTTTCAATGAAAAATAACTGTTTTATAACCGTAACCCTCTTTCTGAGCATTATTCATATGCTTGTGCTTTCTGCTTCAATATCCGCCCAGGTACAGCAGGAGCATCACCGCAGTTCCAAAGCCACTGTTCAGGTCGAAGAAATTGCCTCTCAGGATGTCCAACTGTTGTTTCCGAAGTCAAAACCCGGAGTGATTTACCAGGAAAACGAGATCAGGGTGTTTGACAAGCTCAACTACAATATGTTGCTTGACATTCTTTTGGTTGAGGATGAGGATGGCGAATTATTTGCCATGTCCGACCCCCACCTGATTGATTCACTTCGCCTGGAAGGAAAATTGTTTCACTACCTGGATGACCATGGGTTTTTCGAGTACATTGCAGGCAGTGGAGGGGAGGTTGTTTACCGGAAGCACCGGGTGGATGTCAACGCAGAAACCGTGGCCACAGGCGCATACGGAACAGCAAACCGCACAACTTCCATTGATGTGGTGCGCTCCCTGGTTGACCCCAGCCGGGCAGATATTGCCGAACGTACCATCGAGGTTGAGAACCCCTCCGGTCAGGAGATTCACTTATACCTGAAACGGGAGGCGGTCTTTTATTTGCTGCGTGACGGTGAACCTCACGCCGTTTACAGCCGGCGTTCACTGAACAGGGCGTTTCCGGATAACAGCAGGGAAATACGGCGTTTCATAAGAGACAACAATATCAACTTCGAAAGCAGGGAAGACATGATCCGTCTGTCGGAATTTGTGTACGATCTGCAAAATTAAAGACGCAGATATTAAGGAAGCGGATCATCCCCGGCAGGCAGCTCCGAAAAAGTGATCCTTCCGTTTTTGTCAATGCCCTGAACGATCACACGCACATTTCTTACATACTCATCAACGGGGAAGGATACATTTGCTTCCCCGTTTTCATTCGGCTCCAGCACAGGCTCCCAGAACAATGTCCTGTTCATGCCGGTCGCCCGGTATAGGTCTGTGTCAATCATGCTTTCAAAAGTCTCGGCTGGTTCATGAAACCCTACCATTAAATACTCATAGCTGGGGCGTCGCAGTTGGTCACTTCTTCTGGTATATAACAGCAAAGCGCCGTTTGCACCCCGGCTCCCCAGTATGGCAGCGTTGGCCCCGGTGATCACGGCCAGCCTGTCCACATCATCCACACTGATGTTCAGAAATGCGCCACGGTCCACCGCCATTTCATCCACCATGAATAGGGGTTCGTTGGAGAAGTAGATGCTGCTTGGGCCACGCAGGATAATTTCTCCGCCAACCACGCGAAGTCCCCTGACACGAGTCCGCAACACATCCATTATATGACTGTACTGATCACGAATGTCTTCAAAGTAAATTACCTGGTTGGGTTCACCAAACATCGACAGCGGCTCTGTTTTGGCCTGGGTCATCTGCCGCTTGCTTAGAACCGTTTCCGGCCGGGAAACCCTTTCCCAGTCCTCTCCTTTTGAGGTAACCTGCCGGGGCCTGGTGAAAAAATTCCGCTTAAACTCAAGGTCTTCAAACTCTCTGGTTTCCAGGTTGATGTCCATGATGCGTCTTTCATACTGGTCGTCGGGCCGTATTTCAGCCGTAAACATTCCTTCATGTTCAATGGTCTCGAATTCGAATTTGCCCTCCCTGTCGGTGGTGGTTTCATAGATTTCTACTGTTTCCTCCTCTGAAATAACGGCCAGTTCGAGGTCGGTAATGCCCGTGTCGCGTCCGGAAGATCTGGGCGACATTTTCCCGCTGATGGTAATCCCTGAAGGAAACTCATGACGGATTTCCGGAAACTCTCCCGCTGCAATGGCCTCCCAGTCGAATCGCTTCCAGCCGTGAGTCATCATGACCAGATCCAGTGCCCTTGCAGGATCACCGTCCGGTTCAGACAGGTAGTAGCCGGGATCTTTGGTTTTATAGGAGAGATCCCCGAATATGAGTAATTCGGAGGCGATATTGGCCGCATGATCGGGTGAGTTTTCGTCCGTATCAAGGACTGCCAGCGAATAGGATCCGTCGGATGCACCATCGGGAAGCCGGATGTCTAAAGAAAGCCCCTCGCGGGATTCCCCTTCAATGCTTTCAACCTGTGTGGTGCTGATGTCTTTCAGGCTGGCTTCAGCGATATCGTCGTGGTTGACAAATACCAGTCTTTCAGCAATGGGCTGGCCGGCCGCATCAAAAAGCTTTAACTGGCAGATACCGGTGGGGAAACGATCGGCAGGGATTGAAATTTCTTTCATTCCGTCATCGAGGGTGATATGTTCTGCGAAACGGGCCTCAGCCCTTGTCTGGGCAATGAGAAAAACTTCATCGGCCTGTGGCAGTGACTCACTGTCCATGTTGGTCCGGATATTAACTTCGACAGCCTCCCCGGAAACATCGGCAGACAGCAGGTAGCCTCTGGGCAATGAAGCTGGTAGCCTTATTCTGTCCGTATCTCCATTGGAGTAATTTATATTGGCCCTGTAGCGTCTTCCCTCCTCCGGGGTAAATGTAAAACTTCCCATCCCATTGTGAAAGGTGGAGAATTCAAGAACCTGGTTCCCGTTGTCGTCGACCAGTTCTCCCGAGGCCTCCACGCCGGCCCCAAGCTTGTTGGCCGATTTAAAGGCCACACGGTTTTCTTTCCCGGCAATCAGGTTTCCCCCTTCAGGGAAAAAAGCAAATTGCATGTTGCCCTGCTGCCGTCTGAGGGTAAAGTTGAACCACCTGTTTTTAATTATATCCCACCTTTTGATAAAGTTTTCCTCAATGGGATTGTACACATAAATGTCTTTGGTGAAGAAGAACTCATTACCGAAGTTTCGCATCCAGTCTGTATAGGCCCGTAACTGGTAATTGCCTTCAGAAAGGGAGTCAGGCAGATAAATGTCACCGTGGGCCATGCCGTTTTCCAGGCGAAAGAGCATGACTTCGGCGATGCCGTCCTGTGTATCGATGAGTTCCACGTAAAAGTTTGTACTCATGGTGTCCGGCTCAAGCGTGGTGGCATTTACAAGATAGGCTTTCATCCAGATAATTTCACCTGCCATGTATTCCTGTTTGTCGGTATGCAGGAAGGCAGTCTGCCCGGGATATTCGGTGTTGAGTACTTCCAGTTGTTTCAACAGATTGCTGTGCGGATTATCCGGGTTACCCCTGGCAATCGACTGACTGGTGGCTGCAAGCAGGAAAAGCCCTACCAGGATTCTCGCCAGATATTTTCCTTTTGAAATAGACATGGTTGACAATGGCTTTGAATAATAAAAATACTGTTTTTCAACCCACAAGATACAAAAAAAACAGGAGATGTGGGTTGGCGGGTGGAGTGAGTTCTGAGTGGCAAATGTTAACGAAAGCTAAATAAAAACCAAAAAAAGTTAAACAGGGTTCCCTGGGTGATGATAGTAGCTCCCGGGGCAGGTATTTGCCGTTTTCAGGGTTGGATTTCAGTAAAAGCCCTGATAACTTTGTTAGAACCTGATAACTTTTTGTTAGAGGGTGGGAAATAAGCAACAATTAATTGAATCGAATTAATAACCAAAAAAACAACAACATGAAACGAGCTTTCATTTTATTTGGTATGTTGCTTTTCGCAGGAACAACCCTGTTTGGGCAACAGATTACCGTTACCGGTACAGTTACGGATGCCACGGATGGTGAAACCCTGCCCGGTGTGACCATACAGGTTCAGGGCACCGAAGTGGGTACAGTAACTGATATGGATGGTAATTATGAGATTTCTGCGCCCGCAGACGGCACCCTGGTTTTCTCATTTGTGGGAATGGTGACCCGGGAGGAGCCGGTGGACGGGCGCGAGGTCATTGATGTGGCACTGGAGTCAGAGGCTGTTGGCCTGGAGGAAGTGCTGGTTGTTGCTTACGGAACTGCCACCCGGGAATCGTTTACCGGTGTGGCCGATGTGGTCGATTCTGATCGCATTGAGCGGCGGGCCGTGTCCAATGTTTCGCGGGCACTGGAGGGTACCTCACCCGGTGTTCAGGTAACAAGCGGTGGCGGTCAGCCCGGCTCAGGACAGGAGATCAGGCTGCGTGGCTTCGGATCCATCTCCGCATCCAATGAGCCTCTGATCGTAGTTGACGGGGCACCTTTTGACGGGGAGTTGAGCGACATCAACCCCAGTGACATTGAAAACATGTCGGTACTTCGCGATGCTTCTGCTGCTGCACTTTATGGTGCAAGGGGAGCCAATGGTGTGGTCATGATCACCACCAAGCGCGGTGATGATGCAGCTCCGTCAATGAATTTCCGCTCATCTTTCGGGGCGATTGACCGGACCATGCCGGATTATCCCCAGGTGGATGAAAGGGACTTTATGATGCTCACCTGGGAGGCCGACAGAAACATGCGTCATTTTGAGATGGGAATGGATCTGGAGGCAGCCAACCAGGAGGCTGCGGCAAACCTGATTGGTAACCTGGGCGGGTATAACCCCTTTGACATGCCGGCGGAGGATTTTATCCAGGTAAGCCCGGACAATCCCTGGCTGGCTGATTTCAACCCCAATGCAAACCTGCTTTGGAGTGACGACTGGAAAGATCATATTTTCCGTACGGCCGTGAGGCATGAACACCAGTTCAGTGTATCGGGCGGAACGGAAATGAGTGACTATTACATTTCGCTGGGTTACCTGGATGAACAGGGCATTGCCGTAACCTCCGGTTTTGACCGCATTTCGGGACGGGTAAATGTGAATACCCAGGCCACGGAATGGCTGGAAACCGGGTTTAACCTGTCCGGTTCACTCACAGAGAGTGATTACCTGCTTGCAGAAGGAACGGCCATTACCAATCCTTTTTACTTTACAAGAGGTATTGGTCCCATTTATCCGGTGTATGTCCGCGATGAAGATGGATCCTTTGTGCTGGACGAAGCGGGTGAAAAAATATTTGACTATGGAACGGGCGTTGGGCCGCAGGAAGACCGGCCTACCATGGGGAATGCCAACCTGGCCGGAACCCTTGAGCTGGATGATCGTTCGCACGTGAGGGAAAATGTCAGCGGGCGTACTTTTGCCCGTTTTCAGATCCTTCCCAATCTGCGGTTTGAAACCAACCTGAGTGCCGACTATTCCAGTCAGTACACCACCACCTTCCAGAATCCGCAGTTCGGTGACGCTGCATGTGTGGGCGGACGCGGTACCAAGCAGTATACACGGAATCTCAGCATGACCTTCAACCAGCTGCTTAATTATGATTTCGATTTTGGCGGCCACAATTTTGAATTCCTTGCCGGTCATGAGGCATATCGCATGCAGTTCAACCTGGCTTCTGCCACACGTTCCAATTACCCCGTTCCGGGAATTACCGAGATTGGCATTGCCACAACAATGGAAGGTTCCGATTCTTACCAGCATGAATATTCCGTGGAGGGGTACTTTACCCGTTTGAACTACGATTATGACAACCGTTACTACGGTTCTGTCAGTTATCGCCGTGATGGATCCTCCCGTTTCCATGAAGACAACCGCTGGGGTAACTTTTTCTCGCTCGGAGCTTCCTGGAGGGTCACACAGGAGGATTTCATGCAGGATATTGACTGGCTGGACAACCTGCGCCTGAAGTTCAGCTATGGCGAACAGGGGAATGACGGACTTCCATCCTACTATGCATGGCAGGCATTTTACGACCTCGGCTACCCCAATGTGGACAGGCATGGTGCATTGTACACCCGTCTGGAAAACAAAGACCTGGTGTGGGAGACCAATGCCAACACCAACATTGGGTTCGACTTCCGGGTATTCGACCGGGTAGAGGCCGAGTTTGATTACTTTATCCGCGAATCGGATAACTTGTTGTTTGAGGTGCCACAGCCCCTGTCAACAGGGATGACCTCCTACAGCATGAACATCGGTTCCATGGAGAACCGCGGCGTGGAGTTCAGAATGCTTGTAGACATTACGCAGCAGCGGGATTTTTACTGGAATGTGGATTTCAACATTACCCACCTGAACAACGAGATCACTTACATGCCTGAAGAACTGGAAGGTATGGTTGACGGCACCAAACGCCTGGATGTGGGAACTTCTCTGTATGACTACTGGCTGCGAGAAGTATCTCATATTGATCCGGAAACCGGTGCCACCCATTATTATTATGACATTACGGATGAGAACGGAGAGGAAACGGGTGAGCGCGGAACCACCACCGACCACCTTGAGGCCGACAGGTATTATGTAGGCACTGCCATACCTGATGTGTTTGGCGGCATCACCAGCAACATCAATTTCAGGAACTGGGATTTTTCCGTTCTCTTTACCTATAGCATTGGAGGAGAGACCTATGATAATGTATATGGAGGGATGTTCGACGGACGATTCTGGGCCGGTGACTATGGAAGCGCGCTGCACGCCGACCGTGTGAACCGCTGGAGGCAACCCGGTGATGATACTGGTCAGCCGCGCGTACAGCAGGGCAGTGCTTCGCTTTATGCCGGCACGGCGGATAACCGGTTGTTTGACATGACCTATTTCTCACTGCAGAATGTGACACTGGGATACAATCTGCCAGCCGATCTGGCACAGCGTTTCGGGATGAATTCTGCACGTATCTACGCCACCGGCGATAACCTTTTCATCTGGAACGATAACGAAGGAATGGATCCGCAGCACAGCTTTGCCGGAACCACCGATTATACCTTCGTGCCGGTTCGCACAATCACATTCGGTCTGAATCTTCAGTTTTAGTAACCTCCAAAAAGACAGGAACAATGAAAATAAACAAGATATTTCTCAGTATGTTGCTGCTTGCTTTTGTGCTAAGCAGCTGTGAGCAGGACTTTCTGGAAACGGCCCCTACCGATCAGCTGGAGGCCGGGACCATGTTTGAATCTCTTGAGGGGGCTGAAGCTGCCCTGAACGGCATGTACCGCTATATGTTTGAATTTGATCCCGAATACGGGAACCATGATGCATTCGGGCATATGGCCGTGAATCATGAAATGGATATGCTCGGACAGGACATGGTGGGCCACGTGCTGGCACATGGCTGGTTCGGACAGCAATATGCCTGGCGTACACATCGTGATGCAGATGCCGGCATGACCCACCTGCGCTGGTATGTGTATTACAAAGTTATCCTGAATGCCAATATGATCATTGCCAATGTGCCGGATCTGGAGGATGCACTTCCCACAGAGCGTGACATGTTGATGGCACAGGCCAGGGGAGCACGGGCTTTTGCCTATTATCAGCTGGTGCAGATGTATGCCCCGGCTTATCATGTAGACCCTGATGCCCCTGCCGTACCACTGTACACGGAACCATCCGAAGACGGGCACCCCAGGGCTTCGCTGCGTGAGGTATATGAGCAGATCGAGGCCGACCTTACGGCAGCCATTGATCTTTTTGACGGCAGCACCGCCCAGGCTCACAGATCCCATATCAGTCTTCCTGTGGTTCATGGTCTGTATGCACGAACCGCACTGGCCAAGGGCGAATGGGATCAGGCCCGTCAGCACGCGGAAACGGCCATTACCCTCTCCGGTGCCAGTCTGTTTACCGCGGATCAATTCCCCCCGGCATTCGAAAGCATTGCCACCTACTCCAGGAACCAGCTGTTCAACGATGTGGGTGCCAGTGAATGGATGTGGGGGATGGAGATCAATGAGGAACAGGCAACTGTTTTCGCTTCCTTTTTCAGTCATATGGATGCGCTGACATTCAGCTATGCCCAACTGGGGAACCAGAAGCTGGTCAGCCATGGCGAGGACGGATTGTATTACCGGATGTCGGACACCGATGTTCGCCGCAATCTTTGGGTGGCTCCGGAAAATGCCGAAGAGTATATGGTGCCTTATTCCCAGGTGAAGTTCGTGACCCAACGGGACGGATCCTGGGAAGGTGACTATGTGTTCATGCGGCTGGCCGAAATGTACCTGATCAAGGCGGAAGCAGAGGCCAGGGACGGACTGTACGATGATGCAGCCCAGACGCTTTATGAACTGATGCAGAACCGGGATCCGGAGTATGAATTGTCAACCGCCACCGGTGAGGATCTGATCGATGAGATCATGTTTCACCGTGCGGTTGAACTCTGGGGTGAAGGTTTCAACTGGATCGATCTGAAACGCACCGGTGAGCCGCTGAATCGCCAGAACAAAGGGCACAGCGAACAGCTTGCCGTTACACTCTATGAGGAAGCTGACACCGACCGGTGGATATGGCTGATCCCCACAGATGAGATCAACGCCAATGATGCCATCAGTTCCGGTGACCAGAACCCATAATGGGTCTGGTTCGGTTCTGACAGGATTACCGGATTTTATTCCGGAATAAAAAAACCCCGGCGGAGTGAACCGCCGGGGTTTTTTATGCTGCACGGTTCTGCATGTTTTATTTTGTATCCCACCAGACCCGGTCAAACAAACCGTCTTCATCCGGAATGTTGTCTTCATTTCTTTCATACTCATTCTGCGGGTACACAAAGCGTCTGGGAATTTCCCCCTCCGGTGCATCCTCGTAAGGTGTCAGTTCAGGGTAGCCGGTCCGGCGGTAGTCCGTCCAGACTTCGGGGTTCAGAAACAGTGCCACGTATTTGGCTGTCATTACCTGTTCAAGTGTTGCGTTTTCGACGTAAGCATGTTCGTCTTCCCAGGCGGCGTCTTCAATGCCGCATTCCCGCAGGGAAGCAATCACCGCCTCACTGAAATGCTGGTCGGCCAGGTTTTGATTTCCTGTTTTCAGATACACTTCGGCTTTGATGAATTGTTGCTCTGTATAGCTGATCAGTGAAACGGGGGTATCGTATGAAGCCACATTGTCTGAAGGGAGCGATGCGTTATACCTCCCCTCTCCAGGAGGGGTTCCCTCATACTCTCCGTTGGCATCCATCGTAACGAAATATTGCAGGCGGGGGTCGTTGTTCTCTTTCAGAAGGTCGGTGAAAAAACGGCCCACACGGGTGTGCCCCCTTTCATTGTCAAAATAATAATGGGGGTTGACCTGGTCCAGATTCTGATCAAACACGTAAGCCATATCATCACCCCGGCTGGCGAATAAATCACTGGTGCTGATATGGTCCAGTATTTCTGCATAATCATCATGATAATTGGACGTCCGGAGCAGGTAGCGCAATTTGATGACATTGGCGGCCCTTTCCCATCTGTCAAGGTCGCCTTCATAGATCGGATCTTCACTGCCTCCGGGCTGCATATGCCCTGTCAGGGCAGCTTCACGGAGGTCTGCAATTCCCCTGCTGATCAGTGACATGATCTCTGCATAAATGATGTCCTGACTGTCGTAGGCGGGGTAGGCAATTTCCTCGAAATAGGTTGCCGCAGCTGAGTAGGGGATATCTCCCCAGGCGTCTGTCATAAACCCGAGGCTGTAGGCCTGTAAAATATTTGCCATCCCCCGGTAAGCGGGGGCTTCTGCTTCATCGGCCAGTTCACTGATCTCTTTGAGTCTGAAATGGATCTCATTGTAATAAAAATACCAGATGTCGTCGGTATGCCCGGGCTCCATACCGTAACGGTCTACCTGGATGAAAGTACCCCTGATTCCGCTCAGTTGCTGCGTCCATTGCAACTGATAACGGGCCATGTCCAGACCCTGCCAGTATGCGATCAGGTATTGGGTGTAGGGCATCAGCGATTGCAGGTCTTCTTCCGGTGTGGGTTGCTCGTTCTCATCCAGGATATCACAGGCTGACAGGAGTATCCCCAGGGCAAGTACCGGAATCATCACAATTTTCAAGCGCTTCATAAAATTTTATTTTTCGGGTTAATTCTTATGTAAAAATACGAAAACCCCGGTGCGCAAAAAAATCTGCTACTGTATACGCGGTAAATTGTATCTGACCATATACGGATATTTTATTTAACTTTATCGGGAACTTTTGACGTTTTTACACCCAAATCATCCAGGCATGTTCCGTATCAGGCCTTTTCCCGGGTGTCTGCCACCGGTTTGTTCCCTTCGCACCCTTTTGCGCACCTTTTCAGGTAATCTTTTGCCGTTGGTGCTTGTCATTGCTTTCGGCTTTTCTTCCAATGCTCAGATCTCCGTGGGAGGAACCCCGGCCGGCTACCGTAAGTCCATTGCAAATATTCCGCTGGTGGATCTGAGCAGCCACGCATCTCTGAACAAAGCCAGCGATAAAGAGGAAGATCCTTTCGGTCCCATGAAGGCCGGGGTGGGGATCCCGGTAGCCATCGGCCCGGATGAATATGGGCAATTCCGCCAGCTGGAAAACGGGAAATGGCTCTGGCAATTAAAACTCCATGCTTCCGGTGCAATGGCTTTGGGTCTGGTATTTGATGATTTTTTCCTGGGTGCGGAAGACCGGATGTTTGTGTATAACACAGATGGCTCGTTTCATGCAGGCGCCTTTACTTCGGCCAATAACAATCCGGAAAATGTGTTTTCCACCCACATTGTACCCGGCGATACCCTTTTGATCGAGCTGGAAATGGCAGAGTTGCCCGGTAAAACGTCCGAATATGCTTCAAGGTTGCAGATCGGTGAAGTGATATTCATTGACAACGGTGGCGGGTTGTCGCTTTTTCAGGGGATGAAAGACCTTGGAAGTTCAGGCGATTGCCAGGTCGGTATCAACTGCCCTGAGGGCAACAGCTGGCAGGACGAGAAAAGGGGGGTGGCGCGCATATTGCTGCGCGAAGGGAATACCTGGTATTGGTGTACCGGAAGCCTGGTAAATAACACCTCACAGGACGGCACCCCATATATGCTCACCTCTGACCATTGCGGTGATTCTTCTTCACCGGATGATTATAACGTGTGGCAGTTTTATTTCAATTATGAAAGACCCGGGTGCGAAGAAACGGGTGTGCCTCCCAACAATATGATCAGGGGGGCAACGCTGAAATCAAGGGCGCCCCTCGATGGTGGATCTGATTTTAAACTACTGCTGCTCAGGAATGCACTTCCTGAGTCCTACCATCCATTTTTTAACGGTTGGAACCTGACGGAAACAGCCAGCCCTGAAGGCGTTGGGATTCATCATCCGGCCGGGGACGCCATGAAAATTTCCACCTATACCTCCGGTCTTTCCACCTCCAGCTGGCCGGGTTCAGCCAATGCCTTGAACGATGCTTTCTGGCGGGTAAACTGGACAGAAACCTTATCAGGTCATGGGGTCACCGAAGGCGGATCCTCAGGGGGGCCTCTCTTCGACTACAGCGGGCTGATCGTCGGAACACTGACGGGTGGGGCTTCCAGTTGCAACAGCCCCGACAACCCTGACTTTTATGCCAAAATGAATATGCACTGGGATGCCAATAGTGAATATGACAGTCTGCAACTTGCACCGTGGCTCGATCCGCTGGAAGCAGACCTGCTTTTTCTGGAGGGGTATGACCCTTACAGCGACCCGTATCTGCCCCCTGCCGGGTTGAAAGCCACCCATGTCAATGAAGATCAGGTGCAGTTGCAGTGGAGAAAACCCGGCGCACTGACCGGGCCGGAAGGCTGGGTGGCCTATAACACTGACTTTTCTCATCTGACCTGGCAGGAACCGCAACGGGCCACACGTTTCAGGTCGGCTGATTTTGACTTCAGTTACCCGGTTTACATCAGCCGGATAGCCCATTATTTTATTGAGCATGCTGACCATAGCTGGCCTGATGACCGCTTTTCTTTTGTAATCTATGGCGATGACGGTGAGCGTGTGCTGTATGAGTCCGGATTGCTGGAAGCCGGAAAAGACCGGCTTGTTTATCATTATCCGGAGGAGGTACTATCTATTGAGGAAGATTTCTATGTGGCAGTTGTTCCGCATGATTCTGGCGGACACCCGTCCAGTGCTGCTCAAATCCTTGATGAGGGGGAAGCCTGCCACTCTTTCATGGGTGAAGCAGGTGATTGGTCTCCTTATATGACTGAAGAAGGTGACCATCTGGAACTTTATACCATGGTTTACATTCTGGCCGGTCAGGAAAACGGCTCGAAAGACAAGCTCCTTTCGGACGGGAGTTCCGGGAATCAGCCGGTCAGGCGAATAAGCCCATTTGACCGGCAGGAAACTGAAGATGCGCAAGTTCCCATGGTTTCCGGCTATGCCAAAGCAGAGGGGGATGATTTCAGCCTTTTGGGGTACAGGGTGTTCCGGAACAATCTGGAAATTGCCACCCTTGAGGATCCGGGAGTCCGGACGTTTACCGATACGCTACCTGATCCGGGCCGTTACTCTTATTATGTTACAGCTCTGTATGATGACAACACTGAGTCACAGCGATCCAATGAAGCCCTCATCAGTGTGGAAGCACCACCGCAATACCGGAATGTCCGTTTCAGCGTCATTGACCAGGATGGTGTGCCTTTGGAAAATGCTGCTGTGATACTCAGTTCTTACGTAGGGGAGGACGCTCCCCTGTTTTTTGAGGACTGGTCTGATTACCCGGATTTTACCCATAACCTGGCCCCCTGGCGTTCAGATGACCCCCTGGAAGAGGTCACTTATATGGCTGATGAGTTTGTGTTTCCCGGTGCGGGTCAGCCTTTTGGCTTTATGACTTTTAATCCGGACCTGACCGATCCGTCGGTTGATTTTCCAGCCGTAAGTGGCGACCGGTATGTGGTTTCAGCCGCTTCATTGCACGCACCCGGGCGAAACGAAGACAAGTGGTTGATTTCGCCGCCTATTTACATTGAGGAGAAGGCCAGCCTTTCCTTTTTTGCCCGTTCCGCTGCCTCTGAATACGGCCTGGAACGGATAAGGGTACTGGGATCCTCAGAGGGTGACAACCGGGAAGATTTCGGGTATCAGCTTTCTTCCGGTTCGCACATTGAAGTTCCGGAAACCTGGACGGAATATACCTTCGGACTCGAAGACTTTGTTGGTGAAACCATGCACTTTGCCATACAAAATGTGTCATATAATTCTTTTATGCTGATGGTGGATGCCCTGGGGGTGGAAAAGGCCGGCGGGAAATCCATGGACGAAAAATTTATGGTGACTGACCAGGACGGACTGGCAGAGGTGCGGCTTCCTGAAGGGCTTTACCAGTACCGGATCATCCTTGACGGGTATTCGGGCCACCGGTCGGTTGTTTCAGTGGAAGAAGCGGATCTTGAGGTTGAAGTGGTGTTGTCCGATGATATATGGAACCTGACCCTTTCGGTCGAACCTGAAGAAGGCGGGCGGGTGATTGACAGAACAGATGCCGCCCCTTATACAGAAGGGACCGGGGTCACCCTTGAAGCAATCCCTGCACATGGCTATTCCTTCCTTGAGTGGAGAAAAAATGACGGGGAGGAAGCGGTGGGTTCGGAGCCGCGCTACTCCTTCACCATGGGTTCTGAAGATGTCAGTATAACCGCACTGTTTGAAGAAGATGATACGTCACTGGATGAAACAGATGGAATGGCTGATCTGTCGGTGTTTCCGAACCCCACTTCGGGGCCGCTGGAAATTGAAGCCCCTTCCCACATTGGGTTGCGTTTTGTCCGCTTGTTCAACATCCATGGTCAGCTGGTGCATGAACAATCAGCGGATGAAATTCCTTCAAACCGGCTTGACCTTTCTTCTTTACCCGACGGGATATATATCCTGCAGCTGGTTGCACGGGAAGGAGTGGCTACCAGGCGCATCAGGGTAACCAGGTGATTGATCTTGCTTGCTGCATCACTTTAAGGCCTGCCTGATCCTCAGGTTTCCCATATGGGATGAAACTTCTTTGCCTGTTTTTTTGTTATATTTACCCATTGAAATAGTTTTGTCGTATCCCGGACTCTTTTTTTATGATTCAAGCTAAACAGTACTTTGCACGCATTTCCTTATTTACCCTGTTTTTTATTTTTATTTTTTCCGGTTTTGCCACATCGCAGGAATACCGGCTGATTGATGCACACGGCCAGGAAAAATCAATTGGTGACGCCCGTGAGGATCTATGGTTTTTTGATGATGCGGATGCAGTGATCCGCTATGTTTCGGTTGTGCCCGGGGATGCCGTTACCGGCAGCCGTTATCCGGAAAAGGGATCCGGGCTGACCCTGAATATCTTTCCCGACAAGGAAATGGACGCCATCATAGAGCGGGCTACAACCAATGTCAATACGACTTTCACCATTCGTGCCAGGTTGTCTGAGCCCGGAGCCGGGCACCTGGTGATGTCAACAACAGAAGGACGGAGCCTGGCGACCATCATGAACGAAAGTGAAGGTAAGCTTTACCGCATACTCAGCGACCCGGAAACCGGTGAACACTATATGGTTGAACTGGACTATGATAAACTTGAAGTACCGCATGACTGT
Organism: Bacteroidales bacterium; assembly: GCA_003554665.1. The sequence continues at coordinate 14,615 of PWGY01000249.1, forward strand.
CCGGTGGAGTACCCGCCACCGGTGACCCCCGGTGAAAAGCTTGAACAGCAGCGGATCCGAAAACAGATGATGCAGAAAGAACTTGGTCCGGAAGACCCTGCTGATGTTGATGTGATGATTGTATTTACCCCGGCAGCAAAAGACTGGGCCCGGGACAATGAGGGGGGAGTCAGCAATACGGTGGCCATTGCCATGGAGTATGCACAACTGGTTTCTGATAACAGTGACCTTGGCATCACTTACCGGCTGGTTAATTCCCGGCTGGTGGATTATGAGGAGAGTGCCGAACCGGGTGCTGACCTCCGGCGGCTGACGGCAAGTCCGGAATTCAACCCCTTTGGCCAGTCTCATGAGGGGGTGCCGATCCCCGGATATATGAATGAAGTTCACGACTGGCGCGACGAATACCGGGCTGACCTGGTGGCAATATTTGCTTCTGTTGATGGTGTTGGTGGCCTGGGCTGGCAGCTAATGGATACGGATGGCCGGCCGAACTACGGGTTTTCACTTACCCGGGTACAGCAGGCTTCATGGACTTACACCCATATTCACGAGATCGGACACAATATGGGTGCCCATCATCATAAAGAGCAGGACGCAGGCCCCGGCCCCGGAATATTTCCTTATTCTGCCGGATGGAGGTGGACAGGTGATGACCAGGGGAATTATGCTTCGGTAATGACCTATGAAAGCGGCCAGCATTTTGATGACGGGGTCAGGCATAACCGTACCCCTTATTTCTCCAATCCAGAAGTTAAATTCCAGGGTGTTGCCACCGGTCATCCGGAAGATGGCGACAATGCGCGCACGCTGAGAGAAACAAAACAGGTGGTAAGTCAGTACCGTACCTATGATGTGCTGGCACTTGAAGGACAGGTATATGACGAGCATGGTGAGCCGATGAAAGATGCCACGGTTGAAGTCAATGAGCATGGCGCCATGATGCTTTCCCGTGAGGATGGCACATATGCCTTTCCTTATCTTCCTGCCGGCGGGCAAACAATCACTGTGTCCCGCCCCGGATATTACCCCATGGAGGAGGAGGTGCAGATTGATCCGGCGGAAACCGTCCAAAAGGATTTTCACATGGAAAGGCTTGTGGATATTGCGATCACCGGTTTTGTTGCACCCCGTGACGCGATGTTGACCGGCCTGGACGGAGCAATACTCCGTTTTTCAAGAGATGGTGAGCATTATACCGCTAAAACAGATAATGGACATTTTGAAGTGGAAGACATTCCGGGCGGGTTTACTTACGACCTGATGGTTACTTATCCGGGTTATGCTGTTTACCAGGAAGAAATCGAATTGGGCAGAGATGTGGATGTACTGGATGATATTTACCTTGACCGGGGCTTTCTGCCTGTGGAGGAGATAAGGGCTGACGAAACGGATGACTACATAGATCTGAGTTGGGATACCCCTTCTTATGTGGGGGATTATCGCCATGATTCAGGTTCGCCAACCGGCGGGCTGGGGTTTCGTGATGTGCAGAACAGCTTGCTGGGGGGGGCGTATCCTCGTCATGCGTGGATTGATCATGTACGCTGGGTTACAAGCGATGACAGTGACGATGAAGTGACCCTTCGCATACTGGGCCTGACTGCTGACGGACGGCCTGATCGCAACAATGAGCTGTATGTGGCTGAAGGGGTCAGAAACAACCCGGGAACCTGGACTTTTCATGAGTTGCCCGAAGTTGTGTATGCGCCTTATGGGTTTTTCGTGGGAGTTGGAGGCAGTGGCGATGTATTGTTGCAAACAGACGAGGTGGGTTTTCAGCCCGGAACCAACTTCTTTACATCCGACTTTGACCAGTTTGACCTGCAGGATATGGCAGACAGTGATTATGAGCGCAATTTCTTTGTTCGTGCTTCAGGTTACGATTTTGGTCCCCGGCTTGAACACGGGCAGAAAGAAGCCCCATTAGTGAAACTACAGGAAGATGCAGAATTGCAGGATATTTCCCTGAAGTTCACTTCTTTGGATGATGATGCTTATTATGGCAAATTTGAGAATGACAGCCTGTTGGATGAACCTTTAAGTTATAACATCTACCTGGATGATTTTGACACACCATATGAAGAGGGTGTGGAGCAGACGTCTTATCGTTTTGAGAATTTACCCCACGGGCGTTACCAGGCAGGGGTGCAGGCAATATATGAGGACGGGGAATCAACTGTAACAACCCGCGAAGTTTTTTCCGGTACGCCAAAATTCATTCTCTCCCTGGAAGTTCAGCCTGAAGAGAGTGGCAAGGTTTCTCTTTCGGGAGAATTTCCTGAGGGTGAGGTCGTTCACCTGGATGCTGTTCCGTATGCCGGATATATCTTTTCAGCCTGGAAGGATGAAGTTTCTGATCTGGTATCGGATGATCCGGGGTATGAATTTGTGATGCCTGACAGGGATGTGATCCTGACGGCCGTATTTGAAGAGGACCCTCAGGGAGCAGTGGCCCTGAAGGTTTTCCCCAATCCGGCTACTACGCGGCTCAATGTGGTGGCTGACCATCCCATTGAAGAGGTGCGTCTGGTGAACCTCATGGGCCAGGTCGTCCATAAGGCCGTCGATATCAATGACGGCCTTTACCAGATATGGCTGGATGGATTTACCGACGGGCTGTATGTGCTTCAGGTAAAAACTTCCGAAGGCTGGGAGCATGAGCGGGTGCAACTGCTCAAACCCTACCATCCTTAAGGGAAACTACTCCCGCTATTCGTTGATCGCCTGAATACCCGGCAATACTTTCCCCTCCATATATTCAAGCAGGGCGCCTCCTCCCGTACTGACATAGCTGACTTTGTCTGCCATTCCCAACTGACTGACGGCGGCAACGGAGTCGCCGCCCCCAACCAGTGAAAACGCTCCTTTTTCGGTTGCGTTTACAATGGCTTCCGCGATGGCTTTGGTGCCTGTTGCGAAATTGGACATTTCAAACACACCCATTGGGCCGTTCCAGAGAATGGTCTTCGCGTTTGCAATAATGGTTGAAAATTTCTCAGTGCTGTCTTTGCCGATATCCACACCCATCCAGTCATCCGGAATGTTGTCCGACTTGGCCTGCCTGGTATTGGCGTCATTGGAAAAGGTATCCGCAATGATTGTATCGGAAGGAAGGTGAAGCTTCACACCTTTTTCTCTTGCTTCAGCAATAATTTCCCGGGCCGTTTCCAGGTAGTCATCTTCACAAAGGCTGTTGCCGGTTTTGCCTCCCCTGGCCTTGATGAAGGTGAACATCATTCCGCCTCCGATAATCAACTCATCTGCTTTATCCAGCAGGTTGCGGATGATGTCAATTTTGGTGCTGACCTTGGCGCCTCCGATGATTGCCACATAAGGCTTTTTTGTGTCGTTCAGGACCTTGTCAATGCTTTTCAGCTCATTGGTCATGATGTTGCCAAATAACTTGTCGTTGGGAAAAAATTTTGCCACGATGGTGGTGGAAGCGTGTGCGCGGTGTGCAGTTCCAAACGCATCATTTACATATACATCAGCCAGTTGAGCCAGTTTTTCTGCAAATTTTTCGTCTCCTTTGGTCTCTTCCTTATAGAAACGAAGATTTTCCAGCAGCAAAACCTCTCCGGGTTCCAGTGATGCGGCTTTTTCGCTCGCGGATTGTCCGATGCAGTCGTCAGCAAATTGTACGTCCTTTTTCAGCAATTTGCCCAGATGTCCAGTCAGGTGGCGCAGGCTGAATCTGTCTTCGGGCCCTTCCTTTGGCCGCCCCAGGTGCGACATCAGGATGACCGACCCGCCATCTTCCAGAATTTTTTCTATGGTGGGGATGGCGGCGCGCATGCGTGAGTCATCGGTGATTTGCAATTCCTTGTTGAGGGGTACGTTGAAATCTACCCTGATCAGGGCCCGTTTTCCGGAAAAGTTATAATCGTTGATTGTTTTCATAAGTCACAAACATTAAGTTCTACAAATAAGAATCAAAAACCAGCACACGGGCAGGCAAAAAATCACTATTTTTGTTCAGTTTTCATGACTGCAAAATTACACTTTTTTATTCGTTAAAATGATTCGTTAAATCATGCGTTATTTATTGGTTATTATCATTTGACATAAACAAATATCAATCATCATAGTTCAATGAATCCTTATCCAGACGTTATTTCCAGTAAGCTTCCCAATACCGGCACCTCCATTTTTGCCGTAATGTCTCAGCTGGCACAGGAACATGATGCCATCAATCTTTCCCAGGGTTTTCCTGATTTTGAGGTATCGCCGGATCTGGTTGATCTGGTGGTGAAACATATGCGGGAGGGCCGGAACCAGTATGCACCGATGCCCGGTCTGCCTGCCCTGCGCGAAGCCATTGCAGAAAAAACACACAGGCTTTATGGGGCAGCGTATCACCCCGATTCAGAAATTACAGTTACCCCCGGAGCAACCCAGGCCATTTTCGCTGCCATCACGGCATTTGTTCGCGAAGAAGATGAAGTCATCATCTTTGAACCTGCTTATGACAGCTATGTTCCCGCAGTTAAGATCAATGGCGGGATGCCCATTACATGCAAGCTGAAAGCCCCTTCTTTTACCGTTGACTGGGAGGAGGTCAGGCGGCATATCACCAACCGCACCAGGATGATCATCATCAACACGCCGCATAATCCGACCGGCAGTGTGCTTGGAGCCGATGACATGGCCGAGCTTGAAAGAATTGTGAAGAATACAGGGATTCTGGTGCTGAGCGACGAGGTGTATGAGCACATCGTATTTGGCGAAGAGAACCACCAGAGTGTTTGCCGGTATCCCGGGCTTGCGGAAAGAAGCGTGGTTACCTGTTCGTTCGGAAAAACCTTTCATGCCACCGGCTGGAAGACAGGTTATTGTCTGGCCCCCGCCAACCTGATGAAGGAGTTCCGGAAAACCCACCAGTTTATGGTATTCTGTTCCAACACACCGGTGCAGCATGCCCTTGCCGAATTTTTGCAGAACCCTGACAATTACGACGGGATCGGACAGTTTTATGAGCGAAAACGTGACTTTTTCCTGGATGCGGTCAGGTCATCCCGCTTCAGCTATACCCCGGCTGCCGGCACTTATTTTCAACTATTGGATTACAGCAAAATCAGTGACCTTCCGGAAGCGGAATTTGCCCGTCAACTTGTAACGGAGCATAAACTGGCCGCAGTGCCCACTTCGTCCTTTTATCAAAAACCAATTGATAATCAAACCTTGCGCTTCTGTTTTGCCAAGTCAGATGCTACCCTTGAAAAAGCTGCAGAAATATTATGCCACATTTAAAAATCAGTTTGATCCAATCTGACCTGCATTGGGAGGATATTGAGAAGAACCTGGAAATGTTTACCGGGACAATCAGTGAGATCGACGGTCAGCCCGATCTGATCGTTCTGCCGGAGATGTTTACCACCGGGTTTACCCAGAAACCCGGGCCTGTGGCGGAGCCGATGGAAAGCAGGAGTATGCAGTGGATGGAGGAAATGGCGCGGAAGAAAGGGAGCGTAATGACCGGAAGCCTGATAGTGCGCGAAAACGGCAAATTTTATAACCGCCTTATCTGGATGCCCCCTGACGGGAATTATTCCTTTTACAACAAAAACCACCTCTTTAGCTTTGCCGGAGAAAACAAATCATTTGAGCCCGGATCAGAGCAGCTTGTTGTTGAACTGAATGGCTGGAAGATCATGCTTTCAGTTTGTTACGATCTCCGCTTTCCGGTATGGTGCAGAAACAGTTACAGCAGTGAAAAGGGCTTTAAATATGACTGCCTGCTCAATGTGGCCAACTGGCCCGAAGCAAGGAGTCATGCCTGGCGTGTCCTGCTGATGGGACGGGCAATCGAGAATCAGGCCTTTGTGGCCGGGGTAAATCGCATCGGGAAAGATGGCAATGGGATCAGCTATTCGGGAGATTCTGCGGTGATCAGCCCCCAGGGCGATAACCTGTCCGGTATCATGCCGTTTCAGGATGCCACTGAAACGGTTGTGATGACCAGGTGCCAGCTGGACGATTTCCGAAAAACGTTCAAATCCTGGGCTGACTGGGATGACTTCTCGCTGGAATCGTGAATCCGGAGTCGTGAATCCGGAATCGTAAATCCGGTATCGTGAATGAAACCTCCGGGTGCCCCGGCAGTGCTTATTTCATTGACAGTGTTTATATCATATCCAGCTCCATGCGCAGGTTCTCGATGATGAACTGCTGCCGCTCCGGGGTGTTTTTCCCCATATAAAACTTCAGGGTGTCATTCAGACTCATATCTTTCCGGAGTATCACCGGATCGAGCCGTATGTTCTTCCCGATGAAGTGACTGAATTCATCCGGAGAGATCTCACCAAGGCCCTTGAATCGTGTAATCTCCGGTGAAGCACCCAGTGATCTGATTGCCTCGTGTTTTTCCTGCTCGGAATAGCAGTAAATGGTTTTTTTCTTGTTGCGAACCCGGAATAAAGGGGTTTGCAGAATATACAGGTGACCGTTGCGGACCAGATCCTGGAAGAACTGCAGGAAAAAAGTCAGCAGCAGCAGACGGATATGCATACCGTCCACATCTGCGTCGGTGGCGATTACTATGTTGTTGTATCGCAGATCCTCCAGGTTGTCCTCAATATTCAGGGCAGCCTGCAACAGGTTGAACTCTTCATTTTCGTAGACAATCCGTTTGCTCAGGCCGAAACTGTTCAGCGGCTTTCCCTTAAGGCTGAATACTGCCTGGGTATTCACGTTTCTGGCTTTGGTAATGGAGCCGCTGGCAGAGTCACCCTCAGTGATAAAAAGGGTTGTTTCGAGGCGCTGCGGATTGTTGTCGTTGTAGTGAACCCTGCAGTCACGCAATTTTTTGTTGTGAAGGCTGGCTTTTTTTACCCGTTCTTTGGCCAGTTTCTTGATGTTGGCCATCTCCTTGCGGTCTTTCTCTGATTGCAGGATCTTTTTCAGCAGGGCTTCCGCCACCTCGGTGTGCATGTGGAGGTAGTTGTCCAGGCGTCTTTTTAAAATATCAGCAATATAATTTCTGATGGTGATACCGCCGGGCTCCATATGCTGTGAGCCAAGTTTGGTTTTGGTCTGCGACTCAAAAACAGGTTCCTGCACCTTGATGCTCACGGCCACCATGATGGAAGTCTTGATGTCGTTGGCATCAAAGTCTTTTTTGTAGAATTCACGGATGGTTTTGTTCAGTGCTTCACGGAAAGCAGCCTGGTGGGTGCCTCCCTGGGTGGTGTGCTGACCGTTTACAAAAGAGTAATATTCCTCACTGTACTGGCTGTTGCTGTGGGTGAAGGCAAACTCCAGTTCCTCTTCATGAATGTGAATTATGGGATAGCAGACCGGGCCGTCGATCTGCCTGGATAGAAGATCCATCAGCCCGTTCTGCGACTGCAGTTTCCGGCCGTTAAAAATAATGGTAAGACCACGGTTCAAAAACACGTAGTTCCAGAGCAGTTCTTCTATATATTCTTCAATGAAGCGGAATTTTCCGAAAATGGTTTCGTCGGGCACAAAAGTAACCCTGGTTCCGGAGCGGTGCTTCCCGGCTTCTGTTTCTTCCTCTTCAATCAGTTTACCCAGTGAAAACGATGCTTTTTTTGCCTTGTTTTCGCGGATGGATTCAATGGTAAAGGAATTGGAGAGTGCATTCACTGCTTTTGTGCCAACTCCGTTTAACCCTACGGTTTTTTTAAAGACCTTGCTGTCGTATTTTGCCCCGGTATTGATCCTGGATACACAGTCAACGACCTTGCCAAGGGGAATGCCCCGGCCATAGTCCCGTACAGTAACCTGTCGTTCGTCAATGGTTACTTCGATGGTTTTGCCAAAACCCATCACAAACTCGTCAATGGCATTGTCAATGACCTCTTTGATCAGGACGTAGATTCCGTCGTCCTGTGAGGCGCCATCACCAAGTTTACCGATGTACATGCCCGGCCGGAGCCTGATATGTTCTTTCCAGTCGAGGGTACGGATGGTATCTTCCGAATAGTTCTCTATCATTGTTCTGTGGCAGATTTTGCTGCAAAGATACAAATATTGAATCGGTCATCATGGGGTATTTTTATCAAATCCCATGGTTCTTTTTTATCGCCTGCAGGATCAGCGGAAAAAGGGAAAAAAGAACCGGCAGGGTGTTAAACTCTGTTAAAATCAGGGTGTTGCCTGTTAAAAAGCTTCCTGGCGATTAAACTTTTCTGCCCACCGGTTGTCGGACTATATAACAATGGTCACCTATCATCATTGTGTTGTTTGCAAACATTTAATATAATTCAATGTATACTATGTGCTTAAAAAAACTCGTACTGACAGGTTTATTGACAGGAATATTTTCTTCATTGATTTTAATAGCTGCTGAAACTGAGGAGCAAGGCCCCGGTCGACGGAGTTCCGGGCCTGAGGGTCAGGTTACCGGACGCCTGATTGATGAGGAAAGCGGTGAACCGTTGATGTATGCCAGTCTGGTGCTTCACGCAGAGGCAGATTCGGCTATGGTTACCGGTGCCATCTCCAATGATAGCGGTCATTTTGTGGTGGAAGAAGTTCCGCCGGGGGAGTATTACCTGGTGGTCAATTTTGTGGGGTACCCGCAACAGAAAATCAACGGTATAACCATTGATGAGGACGAGCCTTCG
>PWGY01000293.1 GCA_003554665.1 Bacteroidales bacterium
CCCCATCAGTAATGTCAAAAGTGTTAAAGCAAAAAAATAACCGCGCTTTTTCATCAGAGTAGTATTTGGTTGGTGTAACAATAAATTGCTTTGTTGTATTTCATGCTCAGTAAGCCTGCCCCATCAGTTTCCGGCGCTGTTTTTCCGGAACCGGGACCACTTGCCGGCAAACTGCTGCCGCAGTTTTCCGCCAGACAACTCCAGAATTCCGTCAGACAGGCCCGGGGTTTCCATCAGACGGATCCGTCTTTTCGTCAGACGGGCCCGATTCGGTTACACTGCAACCCGGACGCCCTGCTTACAGCCCCGTGGGTGCAAATGTCTGAAAAAGTTGCGTTATTTATCTGACAAAACCCTATATTTATGGATGAATTACAGTTTATTACGAACAGTTTTCATCCCAAAAGCACCTTCCCCATGCTACAAGCACATCCCATCACCCTCTGTCTTTCAGCCATCTTCAGTGTTATCATTCTGACTTCCCCCTTGCCCGATGAAAGCGCAAAAACATTCCTGCCTGGCAAGACAGGGGCAACAATGCTACCCGCTGATAGAGTACCCACGACCTCAGCCAGTGAAACACACTTGCCCTGCGAGATTGAGGCGACCATACTGCCCGCTGCTGAAGCACCCATGACCTCAGCCACTGGAGCACCCGTGCAGGCACTGAGCGAAAACCCGGTGCAGGCGCCGTCCGAAAACCCCATCCCACCATCCATACAGGACACCATTCGGCCCGGCACATGGCTCACGGTGGGGCTGTTTCCCACCGGCGCCCGCGAATCGTCTACCGATCCCTTGCATGAGCATGGCGGTTTTATGGGCATTGCGCCCGAAGCGGGCATGGAGCATCACTCTTTCCTGGGCACCCACGGCAAGGTGAGCTGGATACAAACCACCATGGAGGAAGCCGGAAGCATCCGCATTGAACACCCCGATTCCGAGCCGTCCTGGGAAGACTGGCAAAACTACAAAGGCCGCACCTTCACCAGGGGAAGCAATTATGCCTGGACAACCATTGAAATGGAGGAACCCGCGCGTGCACTGGTGCTGGCCGGAGGCGTGGGCAGCTTCCGCATCAACGACCAGCAGTACGGGGGCGACTTCTACAATGAAGGCCACCTGAAAATTCCGGTGAAGCTTGAAGCCGGCACCAATAAGATACTCCTGCGCATCAGCGGGAGCCCGGACTCCCGGGCGTCATTCTCCCTTATTCCGGTTCAGAACGATATTCAGGCGATCACCGAAAACATGACCGACCCCCACCTGGTGCGCGGCCACGATTATGATACACTGCACCTGGGCCTCCCTGTGGCCAACCATACCAACCAATGGAAAAATGACGTAGAAGTGGATATCTTTTTCACTGACCCGGCGGGCAACAATCACCGGGTTTCAGAAAAACAACTCCCGCCCCTTGGGCCCATGGCATTTCAGCAATCCGCCCACCGGCTCAACATGCACCCCCTGCAATGGGATGCATTGAACGATGCAGAAACGCTTCCCCTGGAAATCCTTGTCCGCAAAGGCAACCAGGAGCATCTTTATCAAAGTCACCTGGAGATTATGGACCCCGGTGAACCCTTCAATGTTACTTTTCTGGATTCGGACAATTCCGTGCAGTTCTACAGCGCATTTCCTCCGGCCGAAATGGATCCGGACAAATCTTCCCCGGCCATCTTCACCCTCCACGGAGCCGGGGTAGACGCCACCGGATCCAACGGCTATACACAGAAAGACTGGTGCTGGATCATCGCCCCGACCAACCGGGGCCGTTTCGGGTTTGACTGGGAAAAGCAGGGAAAGGTCAATGCCCTGAACTCCCTTGACCATGCCATAGAGACTTTCGGGCTGGATGCCTCCCGCATATACCTGAGCGGACACTCCATGGGCGGGCACGGAAGCTGGGTGCTCTCCACTTCCCACCCGCACCTGTTTGCAGCGGTGGGTCCCAGTGCCGGCTGGACCTCCTTCGACATTTACACCCCCTTTGTTTCCCGTATGGATCACCTGACAGGCAGTCCGGCCAACCTGCAGCTGCTCTATTCGGTGCTGCAACCCACGCGCACCCTTTCCCTGGTGGAGAACCTGCAAAACACCCCGGTGTACATCCTTCACGGTGCAGACGACAGAAGTGTGCCTCCGGATCACCCCAGGATGTTCTACCAGCGTCTCTCTCAACTTGGCTACGATGTGACTTACAATGAAGTGCCCGGCAAGGGTCACTGGTGGGGCTTTGATGACACCGACGGGGCCGATTGCGTGAACCATGCCGGCCTCATGGATTTTTTCCGCGGGAAACAAAAAGACCCGTCGACCAAAAACCACATCAGGTTCAGAACAGCCGGCCTGGCCGAAAGCCACCGGGCCTATTGGGTTTCTGTGCTGCAGCGGATCAATTTTGTGGATGACTCCCGCGTACGCGCCGACGTGAAACCCGGTGAAAACGGTCATACGGTACACATCGAAACCTTCAATGTACGCCGGCTGGAAGTTCACCTTAATGAGGCACCCTTTGATGTGGAAAACACCACCCTGCTGCTCAACGGCAGGGAGAAAGTGCTGCGCGAGCAGGACAGCATGGTCTTTGACCTGGAACCCATCGGAATCCCCCCGACCGAGCCCATTCCCGAACACATCAAGTATCCGGAGCAGGCAGGCACCATCAAACAGGTGTTCTACGAACCTTTTGCCCTGATTTATGCTACCCTCGGCGGGGATGAATGGGAGAAACAGACCTACGGCCAGGCCCGCAATCTGGCCCGGAGCTGGTACTACAGGGGCAACGGCCGCACCGTAATCATTCCCGACACCCTTGTGGATGCAGACACTGAAGAGAACTACAACCTGATCCTTTTTGGCAGCCCTGTTACCAATGCCTATTACGGAAAGGTCAATAAAGATTTGCCTGTTACCCTCTACCCCGACAGTGTGGTACTTGGCGAATTGCATCCAAAAGACTCCTTTGCCGTGGGACGCCACCGGGAGGTTTACACGGAAGATCTGGCGGTAAAATTCATTCATCCGAACCCCCGCAACCCGGACCGGCTCATTCAGGTGAACGGGGGAGCCAGCCTGTCATCACAGGCCCTGTCTGTAAAGCCCGCCATGATCTCTTCGGCCGACGGCCTCCCCGACTACCTGGTATTCGATGAGCGCATCCTGGAAAAAGGTTTTGCCGCCCTGATACAGGCCGGCTTTTTCAACAACTTCTGGCGATACGACCCGAAGCATGCACTGATTCAACCCAGCTGGTAGTTGTTGTTCGGGGCTGGCGCCCCTCACAGTTAGTCGGCGCTTCGCGCCTCCGGTTAACGGGTGCTTCGCACCCTTGGTTGGTCGTGGCTTCGCCACTCCGGTTGTTGGTTCTCATGGGCTGTGTAATGGGGAAGCTGCCTGTAGGCTGGTATAAAACCTAGGCGGTTGTTGGTTGGTTCGGGGCCATGGGATGGTGGGTATAGCCCATAAACCGTGGTCGGAGCCACCTAGTTGTTGGTTGGGTCGGGGCCAGGGGGTGGAGAAGCTGCCTGTGTTCCGGGAAACTGGTGGAGTGGTTGTTAATTGTTGGTTTTCCATACACCTTAGCCCATGGAAACCAACAACTAACAACCTGGCAGCCCCGTCCGGTGATTATGGACTAGCCTCACTACCCATGGCCCATGAGAACCATCAACCGTGAGGGGCGCCAGCCCCGAACCAACCAACAACCTCCTGAGCCGTTTTCAGACTCCAGGCAGCTTTCCCAATCCATGGCCCATGAGAACCAACAATGGAGGCGCGTCAGCGCCGACTAACCGGAGTGGCGAAGCCACGATAATTATTTGTGAGATTTTTGGATTATATTATTATATTGCACCATTAACTGAACAAAGGACGCCATGAATACCCGGCTGTTACCAATCCTTCTGACCATAACCGGCCTGCTGACAGGGATATCTTGTGATGAGGGTGACAGCATCCCGGATTTTTCCGGCCAATGGAAATATGATAAGGCGTCTCCCCCCGAAGAAGTCGACAGTTGTTACGTGGGTAGCTGGATGTGGATTTACGAAAACCGTGAAATTACCGTTTATGATGCCTGCGAAGACACTTATTCGGATGGAGAGTGGGAGTCCCGGGCAATGAATTTTACCGTATGGTTTGACGATTATGATTTTGATGATTTTCAGGGAAAGATCCTGTCACTGGGCGACAGCGTCATGGTAATGGAAACAGCCATGTTCGGCACCCTGACAAGAGTACGCTTCATAAGACCAGGCGAGCCTTTGGATACAGCATCAGGCAAGCCTTCGGATGCAGCGTATAACCTGCAGGGCAATCAGTCAGGTTCGGCAAAATTCAGGGATCCATGAACAATAAAATTTATAGCTGTTCTTTTTTGCTCGCCGTCCTTTTGCTGATCACAGGTCCGGACGGGAAGCAGGCACTTCTGGCACAAAGCACGATCAGCCTGTCGGAGTGCCGCGAAGCGGCACGCAGCAGCCACTCCTTCGGCAAACAGATGGAGCTCCTGGAATCCGCGGGCAGAGCCGGACAGGACGTGCTCCGTAAGCTGATCACCCCGGAAATAAGCGGGTTTGCCATTGCCTCCTACCAATCTGATGTAACCCGTTTTTTGGCCGAGGACGGTTTCGCCGCGGACTTCTCGCCCATGGTAAAAGACCAGTATAGAACCGGGATCTATGCCCGGCAGCAAATCTATGACGGCGGCGTGTACCAGCAGCGAAGTGCATTGGCAGAAACAGAAAAAAACCTTAAGGAAGCAAGCTTTGAGCGACAGCAAAGAATGATTGAGAACGGGGTGGATGAGCTTTTCCTTCAGGCCATTCTTCTGAATAAAGGGCACCAGATCCTTTTTAACCAGAAAGACATCCTCAAAAACCGGCAAAAGCAACTGGAGGCTTTATACGAAGAAGGGAAAGTGTTCAGGGTGGAGCTGCTGGAAGCGGAAGCTGCACTGATCAGGATTGGATCTGAAATCAAGGAGCTGCAGGCCAGTGAAAAAAAAGTACGGGCCATGTTATCCACCCTCACCGGCATTCCGGTGAACCCTGAAGATTCTCTGATTCTGCCTGAAACGGAGGAAAACAACACCCGGAAAGAAGACCCTCTTTTCAGACAACTCCGGCTGGAGATGGAAAGAAGCACGTTATCCGAAAAACTCTCGCGTTCAGCAGCCATGCCCAACATCCAGGCCGCAGGATCAGCCGGATATGCCCGCCCGGGGCTCAATCTTTTTTCCAGCGACTTCGACACCTACTGGATTGTAGGTCTCTCCGTGAGCATACCGATTACGGACTGGCGCGATCACAGGAAAAAATCCAGGCTCTTTGCTATTGAAAGAGACCAGCTCGGGATCCGTTACGACAACATGCGCCGCGAAGAAGAGCTGCTGCTGCGCGAACTGGAGGGGGAAATCAGGAAATACAAGCAACTGATACAAGAGGATGAAAAGTTGATTGAAACAAACAAGCAGATCAGGGAAGAATATGAAGCGATGCATGATCAAGGGGTTGCCTCTATGACTGACCTGCTGCAGGCGCTTTCAGAGGAGTCGGGTGCAAAACTCAGAAAGGCTGGTCACCAGATCGAAAAAATCAGGCTCTCCCTGCAGCGCAACAATGCCATCATCCGCGAACCTAAGTATGATAACCCATGAAAAGACACAGCCTGAAAATACTGGCATGCATGTTTCTGATAGCTTTTGCCGCATGCAACGATACAGACAGCCACGTCATATACGGCAATTTTGAGGCAGAAGAGTGGCTGGTGCCGGCTGAGGGAAGCGGGAAAATCATGTGGCTGGATATTGAAGAAGGCAAGACCTATGAGGCCAATGAAGTGGTCGGGCTGGTCGACACCATCCCGCTGTCGCTTAAGCTGGAGGTAACAGCGTCAAAAATCCGGGCACTGGAAGCTTCAATCCCTGACATTGAGGCCCAAACGGCTTCGCTGGAAAGCACAAAAGCGGCACAGGAGCGGGAAGTGGAACGCATCC
>PWGY01000196.1 GCA_003554665.1 Bacteroidales bacterium
GCGGAAAACGGGACTCGAACCCGCGACCCCGACCTTGGCAAGGTCGTGCTCTACCAACTGAGCTATTTCCGCTTGTGATTCGTTTGCGGTTGCAAATATACGGTTTTTTTAAAACACGCAAGTTTTTTTTGCCTTTTTTGTGGAAGGTGCCGGGGCAGAAGAAGCCTCTGAGGCGAAAGACCGGAGATCTTCATAAATGCTGTTAAAAAAGCGTTCGTTTTGTATAGATTCATTAAATTTGTGCGCTAAACCATCAACCCAATATTAACCTTAAGTGATTACTGTAATGAAAAAAATGATTAAAATCTTTTTCCTGTCGTTGTTTCTGCTCGGAACTTCTACCCTGACTGTTCAGGCGCAGGCAGCCACTTCGTCTGATGCCAAATTCGGTCATGTCAACACCAATGAGTTGCTGCAGATGATGCCCGGAAGGCAGGAGGCCATGACGGAACTGCAGGAATATGCCCAGGATCTGGAAGAAACTTATATGTCCATGCAGAATGAGCTTCAGACCAAATACCAGGACTATATGGAAAATCAGGAGTCTCTTTCTCAGCTGGTAAGGCAATCCAGGGAGCGTGAACTGCAAAGTCTGCAGGAAAGGATCATGGAATTTGAAGAGTCGGCCCAGCAGGACATTATGCAGAAAGAGGAAAGCCTCTTGCGTCCCATTATTGAAAAAGCCAGGGAAGCCATTGAGACTGTGGCCAATGAACATGGTTATACCTATATTTTTGACACCAGTGGCGGTTCGCTCGTATTCTGGGACAATGGTGATGACGTTATGCCGCTTGTGAAGGATAAGCTGGATCTTGACCCGGATGACATGGAACCGGTTGAAGACCTTGACCTGGACATCGGACCCCAGTAGGTCTCAGTTATTGGTCGTGGTTTTCCGGTAAAAGTCTCCGGTATAGGCCACCCTGCCTGGAAACTGTCCCGCGTTGGGTTTATCCCGGCAGAAACGTTTTCCAACTATGAGTGCTTGTGCAGCAATTTGCCATGGTCGTCATGGTAGTTGCTGCACAGGCATTTGTTATGGGTTGTCTTCTTCCCGGTACCAGCCGCTGTATTTGACGTATTTCTCCGATATTCGTTCCAGCAGGTCGCTGGTAAGTTCCTGGCTGATATCTTTCACTTTTTTTGCCGGGATGCCTGCATAGACGCTTCCGGGTTCAACCACCGTGTTTTCGAGTACCACAGCACCGGCGGCGATAATGGAATTGCTGCCAATCACGGCATTGTCCATTACCACTGCACTCATCCCGACGAGGACATTGTCTTCAATGGTGCAGCCATGAATTATTGCCCTGTGAGCAACCGATACTTTGTTCCCGATATTGGTGGGTGCTGTTTCATACGTGCAATGGACAATGGCTCCGTCCTGTACGTTTACATTGTTGCCGATGCGTATGTAATGAACATCGCCGCGGACAACAGCATTGAACCAGATACTGCAGTTGTTGCCGGTGACGACGTCTCCGATGATGGTGGCATTTTCTGCCAGGTAACAATTCTCTCCAAAACGGGGATGAAACCCCCTGATTGATTTTATCAGTGCCATAATTAATGAGTTGTTTTTTGCCGGTTGATACGTTTTTCGGTCGAACAAGCCGCTAAAACAGCGGAAATCTGGTTAAAAAACGCCCTTAAACGATATGGTTAAAGTCCGGTCAGTGCCGCTCCCGGATCTTTCCCGCCGGTAAGCAGCATGGTTGGATTCTCCAGCATTTCTTTGACCTTTACCAGAAAGCTGACCGATTCTTTTCCGTCGATGATGCGGTGGTCATAGGAAAGAGCCAGGTACATCATGGGGCGGATCTCAACCCTGCCTTCAATGGCTACAGGCCGTTCCATGATCTTGTGCATACCCAGGATAGCGCTTTGCGGAGGGTTCAGGATGGGGGTGGACAGCATGGATCCGAATACCCCGCCATTGGTAATGGAAATGGTTCCGCCGCTGAGTTCCTCAATGCTTATTTTGTTGTTCCGGGCCCTTTCGGCCATATCGTTGATATATCCTTCAAGGTCGGCCAGGGTCATTTGTTCGGCATTGCGGATGACCGGCACCATCAATCCTTTGGGTGTGCTCACGGCAATTCCCACATCGGCGTATTCCGGTACGATCATATGGTCGCCGTCGATCCTGGCATTGACAAGTGGGAAGTGCGGGATGCTTTCGGTCAGGGCTTTCACAAAAAATGACATGAACCCCAGTTTGAAACCGTATTTTTCCACAAAGGCTTGCTGATGTTTTTTGCGGAGCTTCATGATGGCTGTCATATCCACCTCGTTGAAGGTGGTCAGCATGGCGGTTTCATTTTTTACTGCGACCAGTCGTTCGGCCACTTTTTTCCGCAGTGTGGACATTTTTTGCCGGTCTTCACCGCGACCGCCACCCCATGAGGATGTTACAGCGTGCCGGGCGGGTTGGCCTTCCGGTGAATCCTCCCTGAGTTTTCCGGCGATGGCCATCAGTACATCCCTTTTGGTAATCCGTTTGCTTCCGGGATGCAGGGCTTCAGGATCAGCGGGAATACCTTCCTCATCGAGCAACCTTTTGGCCTGTGGACTGAATGTGATCCGTGAGTTACTGCTCTCTTTGTCCTTCCCGGACCGGGTTTCGGAATGCCCTTTTTCCTGATCAACGGGCTTGCTATCCTTGCTGTCGGCCGTCTTGCTTTTACTTTCGCTTTTACGGTCAGGCTGGCTTTCGGCCGCCTTTTCCTCACTTTTCCCGGCCGCTTCTTCCCCTGCTGCATCTTCTTTTGAGGACTCCTTGTCCTTTGCCTTCTCAGCGGGAGCTTCGGCGTCTGTATCGATTTTGGCGATCACCTGACCCGGTTCGGTGGTTGTGCCTTCTTCCATCACAATGCTGATCCGTCCGGCCGCTTCCGCGTTGATTGTCAGGGTGGCCTTATCGGAGTCGATCTCGGCGATCTCCTGGTCCTTTTCCACATAATCACCATCGGCTACCAGCCATTTGGCCAATTCTACCTCGGTGATCGATTCGCCTGCTTCCGGTACTTTAATTTCTAATGCCATGAGATTATTATGTTTTTATTCGGATGATGGGTTTCCATGTTGTGTTTCCTGTTTCCGGATAGCTGCGCTTGCCGCGGGAGGTGCTTCCGGAATGTCTTTAAACTTTGCATCAGCCCGGAAAACGTTTGAGCTTCTTTATGCAAACTCTTCCAGATGACTGATGCATAGCTGCTTACACTCCCTGCAAACATTGTCGCAATCACACTCTTCAAAAGCTTTTTCAATGATTTTATCCTGCTGCATCTGGTGGAACTTGCTGGATCCGCTGGCCGGGCTGGCACTGGGAGGGCGTGCGATCACACTCAGGTTATACCCCTGGAGGTTCAGTTTCATGAAAGGCCATGCGCCCATATTTTGTGGCTCCTCCTGTGCCCACATCCACCTTGCTGACTGGTTGTATTTTGCCCGGATGGCCTCCAGCTCCTTAACCGGGATGGGATAGAGCTGTTCCATCCTGACAATTGCTGTTTCGCGGTAATCTCCTTCCTGCTGCCGCTTTTTCAGCTCGTAATAGATTTTTCCGCTGCAAAGGATGACCCTTTTAACTTTCGAGGGGTCGGCTCCGGGATCGTCGAGCACAGGCCGGAATTTGCCTTCGCTGAGTTCTTCAAGTGGTGAGATGCATTCGGGGTGCCGCAAAAGACTCTTTGGTGTGAATACCACCAGTGGTTTGCGGAAGTTGCGCTTCATCTGTCGCCGAAGCAGGTGAAAAAAGCTGGCAGGCGTGGTGCAATTGGCTGCCTGTATATTGTTTTCAGCACACAGGTTCAGAAACCTTTCGATCCGTGCACTGGAGTGTTCCGGACCCTGCCCCTCATAGCCATGCGGAAGGTAAAGTATGATCCCGTTTTGCACTTTCCATTTCTCTTCGGCGCTGGCAATAAACTGATCAATGATGATCTGCGCTCCGTTGTTGAAGTCTCCGAACTGTGCTTCCCAGATCACCATTTTGTTGGGGCTTGCCATGGCGTAACCATATTCAAAACCCAAAACCCCGTACTCCGACAATAATGAATTGTAGATGGAAAACGGAGCCTGGCTGTTATTCAGGTTACTCAATGGAACATATTCTTCTTCTGAGTCCTCGATCTTGAGTACGGCATGGCGGTGGCTGAAGGTACCCCGCTCCACATCCTGGCCGGAAATTCTTACAGCGAATCCCTCATTGAGCAGGGATGCATAGGCCAGTGTTTCAGCCATGGCCCAGTCGGCCTTGCCTGCATCAAGTAGCATTTTGCGCCGCTCTTTCATCATGCGTACGGTTTTTCGGAAAAAGTCTTTGCCTTCCGGCAGATGGGTGACTTTCCGGGCCAGGTCTTCCAAAATGCTGTGTTTAACGGTGGTGTCGGTCTCCTTCAGCACGTCGCCGGGGCTGCCCCTGTGCATATCCTTCCAGGTGTTGGCCAAAAAGGGGTCAATGTCTCCTTTTTCGATCTTGCGTGCCTTTTCAAGTTCCCTGTCCAGCAGATCATTGAATTCAGCACGGATCTGTTCAATGGTCTTTTTTTCGATGGCTCCCTCTTTCAGTAGCTTTTCGATATAAATGCTTGCCGGATCAGGATGTTTTTCAATGATTTTGTATAGCAATGGCTGGGTGAATCGGGGCTCGTCCCCTTCGTTGTGCCCGTATTTCCTGTAGGAAAGCAGGTCGATGAACACATCCCGCTGAAAGCGCTGCCTGAATTCCATGGCCAGTTCGACCGTATAAACCACGGCTTCCACATCATCACCGTTTACATGAAAAATGGGCGACTGAACCGTTTTGGCCACATCGGTGCAGTAGGTGCTGGAACGCCCGTCGAGGTAATTGGTGGTGAATCCCAGCTGGTTGTTGATCACCATGTGGATGGTGCCCCCGGTTTTATAGCCGGGAAGCTGCGACATCTGCAAAACTTCGTACACCACGCCCTGTCCGGCAATGGATGCATCCCCGTGGATGATGATGGGGGCTACCTTGCTGAAATCCCTGTCGTGTTTCTGCATGATCTTGGCCCTGGCGATCCCTTCAGCCACAGGGTCAACAGCTTCAAGGTGGCTTGGATTGGGGGCGATACTGAGATTGATCCGCTTGCCGTTCCGGGTTTGGGTCTCAAGCGTACAGCCAAGGTGGTATTTGACGTCTCCGAGTAGTGTTTCTTCTGCATAGGCCTTGCCCTCAAATTCACTGAAAATCTTATGATAGGGCTTTTTCAGGATGTTTCCCAAAACATTGAGCCTGCCGCGGTGCGCCATGCCAATCACGTATTCATTGATGCCCAGATCGGCGCCACGTTCAATGACGGCATCCAATGCCGGAATAAGGGATTCACCACCTTCAAGGGAAAACCTTTTTTGGCCGGGAAAGCGCTTGCGGATAAAATGCTCCAGCCCGACAGCCTCAATGAGCCGTGTAAGAACCTGTTTCTTTTTCTCTTTGTCAAAATCGGGGGTGTTGCGCCGGCTTTCCATCTTTTCTTTGAGCCACCCGACGATCTCCGGATTGCGGATGTACATGAATTCCGCCCCGATACCACGACAGTAAGTTTGTTGCAGGTGCCCGATGATCTCCTCAAGGGTGGTTTTGCCAATTCCCAGTTCTGTGCCAGCCTGAAAGGTGGCTTTCAACTCACGGTCAGACAGCCCGAAATTTTCATGATCAAGCCTGGGGTAATACCTGCGGCGGGTGCGAACCGGGTTGGTTTCGGTGAAAAGGTGGCCCCGCTCTCTGTAACCGTTGATCAGGTTGATCACATTGAATTCATTTTCGACCGCCTGATCGTCTTTGGCCGGTTGAGTTTCCTGATCAGGATAACGGGTCCGGGCAAATTCGTACCCGTCAAAAAAACGGCGCCAGTCCGGTCCTACCTGCTGAGGATCCTCAAGATACTGCCGGTACATGTCGTCCAGTTGTGCTCCGTCCATGTTGCCTA
>PWGY01000016.1 GCA_003554665.1 Bacteroidales bacterium
GCAGGAAGGAGAGCATATTTTCGCCAACACACCGTGCAATGTGGGCATTGGTACCATTTCTCCTGAAAGTCTCCTGCATGTGGAGGGAGATGAAAACCTTGCAGGCGGGGTTCTTTTCCAGGGAGTTTTTGATGAGACGATCCCCCTCCCCGTTTCAGGCACCGGAAGTCGTATGATGTGGGTTCCGGAAAGAGGGGCATTCAGGGCAGGGAGTGTTGATGACGACCAATGGGATGACGACTTCGTAGGACCCCACTCCTTTGCCACGGGATACAATACCGTTGCGTCCGGCAGTTACGGATTTGCAATAGGATACAACACTGTTGCCTCTGGCAGCTCCGCGATCGCCATGGGTGAAGAAACCTCCGCCTCCGGCGACTATGCAACAGCCTTCGGAAGCCAAACCACCGCCGGGGGTAATTTTGCCACGGCCTGGGGAGAAAGCACTCACGCTGAAGGAAACTTTGCTACCACCTGGGGAGAGAGCACTCATGCCGAAGGAAGCCTTGCCACGGCCTGGGGATACAAAACCATTGCAACAGGCAACTACGCTACTGCATTTGGAAATGAAACCACTGCTGAAGGCACAGCAGCCATGGCCTGGGGCACCTCCACCATCGCTGGCGATAACTATTCAACATCCTGGGGTTTAAACGCCCTTGCATCTTCCACCGGATCCACAGCATGGGGCAACAACACCGCTTCGGAAGGTCATTACAGCACTGCATGGGGAGTGCAGGCAACCGCCACGGGAACAGCTGCCACAAGCTGGGGCATAAATACGACAGCCGGGGGTGATTACGCCACCGCTTTCGGTGAAGAAGCCTCCGCCTCCGGCGACTATGCAACAGCCTTCGGAAGCCAAACCACCGCCGGGGGTGATTTTGCCACCGCCTGGGGAGAAGACACCCATGCCGAAGGAAGTTTTGCTACCACCTGGGGAGAAAGCACTCATGCTGCAGGAAACTTTGCCACGGCCTGGGGAGAGAGCACTCATGCCGAAGGAAACTTTGCCACGGCCTGGGGAGAAAGCACTCACGCTGAAGGAAACTTTGCCACCGCCTGGGGTGAAAACACAACCGCTGCAGGAAACTTTGCTACCACCTGGGGTGAAAACACAACCGCCATGGGAGATTATTCCACCGCCTTCGGATATGCTAGCCTGGCGGAAGGAGAACATGCCGTGGCATGGGGGCATGAAACCACTGCCCCATCAGCTTATGAAACGGTGATGGGCCGGTTCAATACCGAATATTCTCCCGAAAGCACCGAAGAGTGGAACCCGGCCGACCGGCTGTTTGTTATTGGCGCCGGAACAGACGAAGAAAACCGCCACAATGCCCTCACAATCTTAAAGAACGGCTATATAGGCATCGGCACCGACAGTCCGCAAGCCCAGTTTCATACCGACGGCACAGTACGCCTGGCCAATTATTCAGATGGATACCTCAGGGTTGATGCAGACGGAAACCTCGGTACCGGCCTGGGGCCGGAACTGTTTGACGCCGGAGAAGGACTCAGCTGGGAAGAAACCACCCTGCACAGTCCATGGAGCGAATACCAGGGGGATATATTCACGAACAACCCCGGCCATACCGGCATCGGCACCTCCTCTCCCACCGCCCTGCTGCACTTATCGGGTAAAGCGGAAGCTGAACCTTTGCTGCTGGTAGAAGTCAGCAGCGAAGAAAAAGAGGAGCACCCCCTTACGGCCCTGGCGGTAAAGCCCGACGGAAAAACGGGGCTTGGCACCCAGGACCCGGAGGCCCAGCTTCATCTCAGTGAAGACCTGCAGGTGGATGGATCTGTCCGGGTGGAGGAAGATACGGAAATCAAAGGGGAGCTAACGCTTAGTGCGCTGGAGGATGGGTTTTTACAGGTGGATGCCGAAGGCAAAACCACCACCCGCCAGCCCGACTGGAATGCCGAACCGGGAAGCGGCACGGAGATTTTGAACAAGCCCACCCAGATCAGTGATTTTGACATGAATGCCGCCAACCGCAACATCCATAACATTGCCGACCCGGTCAACGCGCAGGATGCCGCCACCAAGGCATACGTTGACGCCATCAAGGAAAGCATCTACAATGAACTGCTCAATGCCGGGCTCAATGCCATCGTCGAAGACATTGAAGGGAATGTGTACCAGACAGTAAAAGTCGGCACCCAGGTGTGGATGGCTGAAAACCTGAGAACCACGACTTACAGGGACGGTCGCGATATAACGCACATTGGAGGATCCTCCCTTACTGCATGGCAAACCACCTCTTCCGGTGCCTACACATGGTATGACGACAACCAGGCTGCATACCGGGATCAATACGGCGCCCTCTACAACTGGTACGCCGTAACAAACGAAAGCGGGCTCTGCCCGGAAGGATGGCGGGTGCCCACTGAGGAAGATTTTGAGGTGCTGGCCGAACACCTCGGGGGCGACTCCGAAGCCGGCGGAAAGATCAAGGAAACGGGCACTGCCCGCTGGATGACACCCAACGAAGGGGCCACCAATGAATCCGGACTCAATGGACGGCCCGGCGGCCGGAGAAACCATCAAGGACATTATGGGGAGGATGGGGAGCGTGCTTACTGGTGGTCTTCAACCTCCAATACAGAAGATCAGGCCCTTGCGCGCAGACTAAAATTCGATGACTCAGAGTTTGAACCCTTTGAAAAACCCCAGCGTAACGGCATGAGCGTACGCTGCGTACGTGAGGAAGAGGAGCAAATAAGCCGTGCCACCATCAGTACGGAGGCCATTACAGCCATAGACAAGGAGTCCGCAACCGGGGGCGGTCACATATCCAGCGATGGCGGTAGCACGGTAACCGCTTACGGTATCTGCTGGAACACCACCGGCTACCCTACCGTAGACAACAACGAGGGGTTCACCACCGACGGCAATGGAACCGGAAGCTTTGAAAGCGAGATGGACGGGCTTCAGCCAAACACCACCTATTACGTTCGTGCCTATGCCACCAATGAGGCAGGCACCAACTACGGAGAACAGGTCAGTTTTACCACCCTGAGCATCAACCCCTGTACCGACCTTGAAACCATTACTGATGCTGAGGGGAATCAGTACAACACCATCAAAATGGCAGACGGAAAATGCTGGATGGCTGAAAACCTGCGAACCACCGTTTACAAAAACGGAGACCCCATAGAATATCCCGGCGAGGATCACACCTCATGGGCAGGAGCCAGCGAAGGAGCTTATGCATGGTATGACAACGACCCCGGCGAGGCCGGTTTATATGGAGCCCTCTATAACTGGTATGCCGTAGAAGACGACCGTGGGCTTTGCCCCGAAGGGTGGCGGATTCCCACCGATGACGAATTGGATCAGCTGATCAGCGACCTGGGAGGAAGTGCATCTGCCGGAGGCAAAATGAAAGAAAGCGGCACAATCCGCTGGCAGCACCCCAACGAAGGTGCCACCAATGAAAGTGGGTTCACCGCCAGACCTGGCGGAATCCGCAATGAGGATGGCAACTATATGTACACCGGTCAGCGTGCGGCATTCTGGAGTAGTTCAGCCCCCGGCGATCATAAAGCATGGAGCCGGATTCTTTACCATAACAGTGCAGAGAGTGCCAGAAATAATGAATTGAAAGAAAGGGGATTCAGCATCCGGTGTATCAGGGATGAATAACGGATCCCTCCGGCAGGCAACGAGCTTTGGACAGGCAATGGACTGGAGGCCGCAAGCTGAAAGCAAACAACGGGCTGTGGCAACTGGCAGGCGACATTGTTGCAAGAACCATGTCGCTGCTCCTCACAGACCCGGCGCGGTGAACACTGCCCCCGGGCATCACATACGCTCCGGTACCCGGATCCCGAGCAGCCCCATGCCATTTCTGATTGCAGCTGCAACCAATTGTGAAAGGCATAAACGAAAGTCGCTGACCTCCCGCGAAGGTTCATTCAGAATGGAGTGATCATGGTAAAACTGGTTGAACTCCCGGGCCAGCTCATACACGTAATTGGCCATCCGCGCAGGACTCATTTCGCGTGCAGCTTCCTGCACCACCCCCGGAAACTCATACAGTGTCTTCAGTAGTTGCTTCTCTTTATCCTGCAGGCTTATTGCTCCCAACCCCTGCATTGCACCGGAAAGCCTTTCCTCACCCGCACTACGCAGTACCGAACGGATCCGGGCATGGGTGTACTGGATAAAAGGACCTGTGTTCCCGTTGAAGTCAATGGACTCTTCCGGGTTGAACAACATATTCTTTTTGGGATCCACTTTCAGGATAAAGTACTTCAGGGCGCCCAGGCCGATCAAGTGATACAGCTCCTTCTTTTCCGTATCGGAGAAATCCTGGGTTTTCCCCAGCTCCTCGGTCATGCGGCGGGCAGTGGCTTCCATTTCATCCATCAGTTCATCGGCATCCACCACCGTGCCTTCGCGAGATTTCATTTTTCCCTGGGGCAGTTCCACCATGCCATAACTCAGGTGATAGATGGCGTCGGCATAAGGCTTATCCAACTTATGCAACACTTTTTTCAGCACGTTGAAATGATGGTTCTGTTCATTGCCCACCACATAAACCATCAGCTCCGGCCGATAATCATCGTAGCGAAGCTGGGCCGTGCCGATATCCTGGGTCATATACACAGAGGTGCCGTCTGCGCGCAACAGAAGCTTATCATCCAGCTTTTCGTCCTGGAGGTCAGCCCAAACCGAACCGTCTTCTTTGCGATACAAGGCCTTCCGCTGCAGTCCGTCTAAAACTGTGTCTTTCCCAAGCAGGTAGGTGTCCGACTCATAATAGATTTTGTCAAAGTCCACGCCCATGCGCTTATAGGTGGCATCAAACCCCTCGTATACCCAGCCGTTCATCAGCTTCCAGACCTTTACCACCTCATCGTCACCGGCCTCCCAGCGACGAAGGAGCTCCTGTGCTTCCTTCATCAGGGGTGCTTCCCGGCGGGCTTCCTCTTCACCAAGTTGTTTATCTTCCATCAGCTGCCTGAGCTGGGCACGCAATTCACTTTCAAACCGCACATAATAGTCGCCCACCAGTTGGTCTCCTTTTTTTCCCGTGCTTTCAGGGGTTTCTCCCCGGCCGAAACGCATCCAGGCAAGCATCGACTTGCAAATATGTATCCCACGGTCATTTACCAGGTTCACCTTCACGACCTTACGCCCGGCACCCTGCAACAGGCAGGAAACCGAATACCCCAGTAAATTGTTGCGCACATGCCCCAGGTGCAATGGTTTATTGGTGTTGGGTGAAGAGTATTCCACCACCACCGGTTTTTCATCTCCTTTTTCGGGCATGGCCGATGGTTTTACAAGCCCGAAATCAGGATCACCTGTGTTTTTCCTGATAAACTCGAGCCAGGAATTGTTGCTGAGTGAAAGGTTTAGAAATCCCTTAACCACATTATATTGCTCCACTTCATCCAGTTTCTCCACCAAAAGCTCGCCGATAAGGCGGGCGGTTTCTTCAGGTGAGCGGCGCAACAGCTTCACAAATGGAAAAACCACCAGGGTGAGATCGCCCTCAAAATCTTTTCTTGTTCGCTGCAGCACCACCTGCCCGGGCTTTGGCGCCTGACCCGACAATTCTTCAATTGATTGAGTAACAACTTCTGCAATACGGCCTTCAATATTCATCTTTTTATATTTTCTGGAGATCCGGAATTACCCGCTCCAACGATTCACCAACCAGGCACCCACAGCCAAACCACGACAACAGGTACCGTAAAAACAACCACAAAGATACATCTTTAACCCCCTGAACCAACAACCTGCCAGCCTCGTTCAACAGCCACAGACAACCCCCACCGTTTTCATCCCATGAGAACCAACAACCGAAGGCGCGTAGCACCCGACCAACCAACAACCACTTCGCCCGTTTACCAAACCATTGGCAGCTCCCCCATCACCCATCACATGAGAACCAACAACCGGAGGCGCGCCAGCGCCGACTAAA
>PWGY01000091.1 GCA_003554665.1 Bacteroidales bacterium
CCCTGAAAAATGCCATCAGGAACAACCACCTGGCACAGGCATTTTTGTTTTGCGGGCCCAGGGGTGTGGGCAAAACCACCTGTGCACGCATTCTGGCCAAGACCATCAATTGCGAAAACATTACGGAAAACATTGAGGCATGCAATGAATGTGAATCTTGCCTGTCTTTCAACCAAAGTCATTCATTCAATGTACACGAGCTGGATGCAGCCTCCAATAATTCGGTAGACGGCATCCGTTCGCTGGTGGATCAGGTAAGAATCCCTCCCCAGGTCGGCACATACAAGGTATACATCATTGATGAGGTTCATATGTTGTCCCAGCAGGCATTCAATGCCTTTCTGAAAACACTGGAAGAACCTCCTGCCTACGCGAAATTCATCCTGGCCACCACTGAAAAACATAAGATCATTCCCACGATCCTGTCGCGTTGCCAGATCTTTGACTTTGCCAGGATTACCGTGGAAGATATTTCCGGGCAGCTTGCTTATGTGGCTAAGCAGGAGTCCATTCAGGCCGATGCCAATGCCCTGCACATTATCAGTCAGAAAGCTGATGGTGCCATGCGGGATGCATTATCCATTTTTGACCAGCTGGTTAGTTTCACGGGCAATACCATTACTTACGAACAGGTCATTGAAAACCTCAATGTACTGGATTACGATTATTTTTTCAGGATGACGGATCTGATCCTGGAAGAAAAGCCAACGGAAATCCTGCTGCTGGTTAACGAAGTACTGCAAAAAGGTTTTGAGGGTGATGATTTTATCACCGGCTACGGCAAACATCTGCGCGACCTGCTGGTCTGTAAGGACCCTGCCACGGCAAAACTGGTAGAAGCCAGTGATGATATCCGGGCAAAATATGTGAAGCAGGCAGAAAAATGCTCCCGGGAACTTTTACTTGAGGTCCTTGAGATCAATAACCAGGCTGACGTTCAGTACAAAGCAAGCAGCAACAAACGGTTGTTACTGGAACTTTCACTGTTGCAAATGGCATCGCTCGTAAAAAAAAAAGCCCTGACCAAACAGCAGCAGGGCCACCCCGGCAACTGATAGCCCCGGAAAAAACAGTACATCCCTCAGGTTCATCCGGCACCCACCCCAAAGGCCCTGTACCTGAAGACAGACCAATAAGCTCTGAGCCGGCAACACGGAGCGAACGAACCAGGAGCCAACCAACCCGTGAAAAGAAAACCTCCGCCGATCAGGCTGCAACATCCCCAACACCAAAACAACCCGCTGTATCTGCTAAAAAAGGCAGTCCGATCAGTAAACTGAGCCTGAAAATCAATGAAGAGAAAAAGGCCCGGCAAAAAGATATTTCCGAATCCGGAGATCACAAAGAAAGACCGGTTACAATCTTTACCAGGGAAGCATTTTTACAGGCCTGGAACAAGCTTGCTGCTTCACATAAGGAAGAAAGTCCTGCCCTTTATGCAGCGCTAACTGGTCACGAGCCTAAAATATTACCGGATAATGTTGTCAGCCTCCCGCTCGACAACACCATCCAGGAAGACCTGATCCATGACAAAAAACAGGCACTGCTAAGTTTTCTGCATAAGGAACTAAAGAATTACGCCATTGACATCCGGACAGAAATCATTAAAAGCAAAAAAAGCCGGAAAGCATACCTGCCCAAAGACAAATTTCAGAAGCTGTTGGAGAAAAACCCTGACATCCGTCACCTGCAAAAGGAAATGGGACTTGACCTCCTTTACTGAGACCCGTTTTTTAAAACCGGTTTCACCATTTATTTGCAATATTTAACAATCATTGTATGGCTCATTGCTTAAGCCCGAAGTAATTTTTTGTACATTTGTTTCCCTTTGTTGTCAGGATATTCCTGCCTTTAATCGAATTCGCCTAATTATATTTTCAAACCTCTAAATTTACTGAACATGAAGTTTTCACTGAAACTTTTCATTGTATCTGTGTGTATTTTACTGGCCGGGACTGCACAGGCCTCGGAGCAGCGGATTGCCTTTACGGAATACACACTGGACAACGGACTGCATGTGATTTTGCATGAGGACAACACCACTCCGAATGTGGTGGTGAACATCATGTACCATGTGGGAGCCAAGAATGAACACCCTGAGCGCACCGGTTTTGCACACTTTTTTGAGCACCTGATGTTCGAAGGTTCAGAAAACATCGGACGGGGAGAATTTGCCGAGATTGTTGAACAGGCAGGAGGCTCGCTGAATGCCTTCACCAGTTTCGATGTTACCAATTATTTTGTGCTGCTGCCGTCCAACCAGCTGGAACTGGGGCTGTGGCTGGAATCTGAACGGCTGCTTCACCCGGTGATTGATTCAACCGGGATTGCCACACAAAAGGATGTGGTTACAGAAGAGATGAAACAAACCCGTGACAACCAGCCTTACGGACGGGTGCTCACCGAAACCATCAAGCGGGCCTTCACGGTGCACCCATACCAGACCGATGTGCTTGGCAAGGATGAACACATACGCAATGCCACCTATGATGACATCACCTCTTTCCACGACATGTTCTATGTTCCCGAAAATGCAGTTCTGGTGGTATCAGGAGATATCGATACGGATGAAACGAAAGAGCTGGTGGAGAAATATTTCGGAGACATCCCGCCGGGAGAAGAAGAGATCCGGCGCCCTGACGTGCAGGAACCTGAAAGAATGACAGAGGTCCGTGACACGGTATACGACAACATCCAGCTCCCGGCACTGATCCAGGCCTATCATATCCCGGCCATGGGTACAGATGATTATTATGCAGTGTCGATGCTCGGCACATTGCTGTCGCAGGGACAAAGCAGCAGGCTTTACAGGCGGCTTGTGGTGGAAGACCAGACGGCCATGCAGGTTCAGGCCATGCCGCTGGGACTGGAAGATCCCGGGCTCACCATTGTGCTTGCTATCCCCAACATCGGCACCGACCCACAGGTCCTGGAAGCAACGATCAATGAAGAGCTGAGCAGGGTGCGCGAAGAATTGATATCTGAAGACGAAATGCAGAAGCTCCGAAACCAGGTGGAAAGCCGGATGGTCAACAACAATACCACCATTTCAAGCAGAGCGACAAACCTGGCCAACTATCACCTGATCCACAACGATGCCAGCCTGATCAATACGGAAATAGACAGATATATGGCTGTTTCCAGAGAAGACATCAGGGAAGCTGCCCGCAAATACCTGCGCGACAACAACAGGGTTGTTTTGTATTACCTTCCCGAACAAGAATAATCACCCGATCGCTAACAGAAAAAAACCCGAGTTATGAGAAAGCTATTGATATCATTCATAATAAGCATTTTTACCTTCTATTCAGCCGATGCACAGGTTGACCGCAGTCAGCCACCGGAGCCGGGTCCGGCACCCGTCATTCAGATCGGTGACTTTGAATCTTTTGAGATGGACAACGGGATGACTGTGATTGTGGTGGAAAACCGTCAGGTACCGGTGGTTTCCTTCCAGCTCAGCCTGGACATTGACCCCATACTGGAGGGGGAGGCCAAAGGTTATGTAAGCCTTGCAGGATCCCTGATGAAGGAAGGCACAACCAATCGCACCAAAAAGGAGATTGACGAAGCCATCGATTTCATCGGTGCCAGCCTGTCAACTTCATCAACCGGAATGTTCGCTTCATCACTCACGAGGCACCAGGAAACACTCCTGGAACTCATGTCGGATATTCTGATGAATCCGTCATTCCCGGAAGAAGAACTCGATCGCCTGATGAATCAGACAAAGTCTGGTCTGGCCACAGCGCGCAACGATGCAAGCTCCATGGTTACCAACGTGTCCCGCGCAGTGGTATACGGGCCTGACCACCCGTATGGGGAAGTTACAACCGAGGAAAGTCTTGAAAATGTGGATCTTGACATGATCCGACAGTATTACGAAGATCATTTCAAGCCCAATGTGGCTTATATGGTGATCGTAGGGGATATCAGCCTTGAAGAGGCCAGGGAAGTCACCGAAACCTATTTCGGAGACTGGGAACCCGGTGATGTACCCGAAAGAACCTTCCCGACACCGGCACCTCCCGAGGGAAGGCGCGTGGCATTGGCAGATCGCAGTGGTGCAGTTCAAAGCCTGGTCACCGTGACCCATCCTGTGGAGTTGCCCCCCGGTCATGAGGATGCAATCAAAGCCGGAGTAATGAATTCAATATTGGGTGGCGGCGCTTTTTCGGGCAGGCTGATGCAAAACCTGCGTGAAGACAAAGGATATACCTACGGGGCTCGCTCCAACCTGTCTACCGACCGTCTCGTGGGCAGATTCAATGCCAGGGCAGAAGTACGAAATGCGGTAACCGACAGTACGGTAACCGAAATCCTTTATGAGATGGAGAGAATGCGGCAGGAACCTGTGGAGGAAAGAAGCCTTGAACTGACCAAAAACTTTATGACCGGCAGCTTTGCCCGTTCCCTGGAAAGCCCCCGGACCATTGCCAACTTTGCCCTCAACACCATTCGTTACGACCTGCCTGAGGACTACTACATAACATACCTGGAAAGGCTTGAAGAGGTAAGCGTGGAAGACGTGCATGAAATGGCCAATAAGTATCTGGATCCGGACAATGCATATATTGTGGTGGCAGGAAGCAAGGAGGAGGTGATGGAAAACCTCATCCCGTTCAGCGCCACCGGACAGGTTGAATTGTATGATGCATTCGGCAGACCCATTGAAGAACAGGAACTCCACCCGGCTCCTGAAGGATATACTGCAGAAACAGTAATGGAACAGTATCTTGAGGCAATCGGAGGCCGTGAAAGGCTGGAAAATATTCGGGACATTAAACAGGAAATGACAGGCCGGCTTATGGGACAGGAGGTACAAATGACCACCTATAAGAAAGAACCGCATTTTCTGCTGCAGGAAACAGCGATGGGGGGCACGACCCTTTCTCAGCAGTTGTTTGATGGGGACAAAGGTGTGGTCGTATCCCAGATGGGACGGCAGGAATTTACAGAAGGTGACGAGTTTGAACAATTCAAAATGGAGTCAGCCATCATTCCCGAACTGTCTTACAAGGAGTTCGGCATTGAAAAGGAACTGCTAGGCATCGAAGTCATTGAAGGGCAGGAATCCTACAAGGTAAAAGCCACCTATCCGTCAGGAAATACCGTTCGCCATTATTATTGTACGGACAGTGGGCTGAAGGTAAAAACGGTCAGCGATGAGAGCAGCTCCACCTATGATGATTACAGGGAAGTGGATGGCTTTGTAATCCCGTTTTCGATCATCCAGGAAGCAGGCCCCCAGACCATAGAAGTCACTGTGGATAATGTTGAAATCAATCAGGGACTGGAAGAAGCGATCTTTGTGATTGACTAAGTTTTTATTTGGCGCAGAAAAGGGACTGTCACCCATGGTTGGGGCAGTCCTTTTTTTGTATTTTTGGGATAAGCCATTGCATTAATTTTCACTGTCTTCCACCGGTCATGAAGAAAAAAATATCCGCTTACAGGCGCTTCACAAAGAAAGCGATCCGCTTTCTCAAAACAGATATATGGCGTGTACCCATGAGGGAGTTATCCCCACGCGACAGTTTCCTGGTCAAACAACTGCGTGTGCTGATCCTGGCAATACGCGGTGTACGGGAAGACAACCTTCTGCTCAGAGCCCCTGCCCTCACTTTCTACTCCATGTTCAGCATCGTGCCGGTTGTGGCCCTTGCCTTCGGGATCGCCAAAGGCTTTGGCCTGGAAATGTACGTGGAAAGACAACTGGAGGCCGCACTTGCCGGCAGGGAAGAGGTTTTCAACTGGGTAATGGAAATTGTCAACTCTTTCTTTATGCAAACCCATGGGGGAACAGTGGCGGCAGTCGGCTTGCTGATTCTGCTGTATACCATCACCATGTTGCTGGTCAATATCGAAGAGTCATTCAACCGGATCTGGCAAGTGCACAAGTCCCGACCCTGGTCGCGCCGGTTCAG
>PWGY01000120.1 GCA_003554665.1 Bacteroidales bacterium
CTCAGCAGGGAGTTAAAACGTCCGTTGGTTTATGGCAACAGGTGGAAAATGCTGCTTCTCCATTTGGTTCCAGTTTCCAACCCCCGCCGGATTCTGCGAACCCAAACCAGTTATTCAAGAAAATCAGCCCTGTTGTTTTTGCAGATGTTGTCTGTTTCTGTAATTATTGGCCTTGTGAAAAATGCGGGGTTTTTGACTTCTCTGGTTTCATTGCCTTTCAAACCACGAAAAACCTGAATAATGGCCGGCACCTTCATTTCCGTGGTCATTCCTACCCACAACAGACCTGCTGGTCTGGCGGCAGCCATTCAAAGTGTGGCCGGCCAAACCCTTTGGCCTTTGGAGCTGATTGTGGTGGACGATGGATCTGAACCGCGGGTTGGCAGGGATGTTTTTCAGGAGGTCCCAGATTCGATCCGGACCCTGCTGATTCGCAATGAGCTCCCCGTTGGCGCCGCAAAAGCGCGTAACCTGGGGGTTGAACGAGCCAAAGGAAGTTGGGTGGCTTTCCTGGATGATGATGATGCATTTTTACCCGAGAAGATTGAAACCATAACCCACGCGATTAAAAGAGCCCCTGAAGTGGATTTGATATATCATCCGGCAGAGATCAATATGGTCAGGGAAAGCACCCGTTACCGCTCTGGAGTTCGCGACCTGAACAAATCCGGTGATGTTTTCCGGCAATTGTTAATCCGGAACCTGGTTGGCGGAACCTCCATGACCATCCTGAAAAAGAAAATACTTCTTGACCTTGGCGGATTTGATGAAAGCCTGCCGGCCATGGAAGACTGGGATCTGTGGATCCGGGTGGCCGCGCACGAAGGCAGGTTTTTCTTTTTAAACAAAGTGCTGACGCGCTATTTTCATGACAGCCAAGCAGGCAGCCTCACAAAGGATACTGATAAAACCGAACGGTCTTACCGCAGGCTGCTTGAAAAATTTGCCGGAGCGTACAAAAGGTTGAGTCCTGATGACCGTCACCTTTTCTTGAAGGGGAAACTGCAATCTGAAGTTTTCCAGGCATTGCTTCGGAAAGAATACAAAGCAGCGACCCAAAAACAGTTCAGGGTGGCAATGTTATCAAGGCATCCTTATGAGTTCCTGAAGTTATTTGCGATCTTCCTCTGGCCCGGAGGAGTTTTTTCTCTGCGCTCGAACACACAACGGTTTCTTCAATGACTTCATCCCAAAAAAAACCGAAGGTTGCCTATCTGATCTTAACCCATGGCAACTACAAACATTTGAATAAATTACTGCTGGCATTGGATGATGACAATGTGAGGTTTTTTCTGCATGTTGACAAAAAATCCCGCATGCCGGATCACCTTGAACTCAAAGATAAAGTTGAGTTTATAGAAAGAATAAATGTTTGGTGGGGTGGCTGGTCCGTTCAAAACGCAATAAACAATTTGTTGAAAACTGCTCTTAGAACAGATGCCGATTATTTTGTGCTGCTTAGCGGAGCAGACTACCCGGTAAAACCGGGGGGGGTCTTTTATTCAAAACTTAAAGAAGGGGGTGAGTATATCAGCCTCTACAAGGGGTTTCTGCCGCATAAACCCGAGTCTCGTATCAAATACTTCCATTTTGACGGCGCCAATAGGTGGAATAAAAAGAGCCTGAAAACCTTATTTTATTTCGCACTTGAAAGGATGCAGTACCTCATAAAGTTTATCCGAAAACGAAAGTATCCTTTTGATCATATTTTTTTTGGACCCACCTGGTGGGCATTAAGTCGTGAATGTGCTGAATATGTGACCAGTTATATTCAGGATCATCCGGATTGCATCGCATTTTATAAAACAAGCTGGTGCCCGGATGAATCTTTTTTTCATACAATTATTGGAAACTCTCCTTTTTTAAGTAGATGCCGGGGAAGCCTGACCTACACCGACTGGTCTGAAAAGAAATCAAGCCCGGCAAGAATTACCAAAAGTCACGTTCGCCTGTTAAAAGAACAACAGGCCGATCAAAAGTTAAGAGGGCTGAATACCGGACCGTTTTTTGCAAGAAAGTTTGATGACCAAAATGAAGATGTAGTCCAACTAATTGACCGTGAACTGCGGACCTGATGCATGGATTTCTCTGTATTGCTGTCAGTTTATAAGGGAGAAAAGCCTGGATACCTGGAAGAGTGCCTGGACAGTCTTTTGGCCCAGACCCTCCCCCCCCGGGAGGTGGTTCTGGTGGAGGACGGACCAATTACGGGTGCACTGGAGAAAGTCATTGCCGGGTTCAAAAAACGCCTTCCTCTGAAATCAGTGATTCTCCGGGAGAACAAAGGATTGAGTCATGCCCTGAATGCAGGGCTGAAGGAATGTGCCCATCAGTGGGTGGCCAGGATGGACACAGATGACGTCTGTACTCCGCAAAGGCTTGAAAAAACCGCCGATTTCATCCGAAAGCATCCCACTGTTGATATTGTGGGCACTTTCGCAACCCGGATTGATGAAAACGGCAAGATCCTTGACCAGATCAGGGTTCCCGTGCAACCCAAAAGGATCCGCAAACTGATATGGACGTGTCCGATGATCCATCCTTCAGTTTGCTTTAACAGGGATAAAATACTGCGAATCGGTGGTTATGATACGAAGGCAGGCCCCAGACAGGATGATTATGAATTGTGGTTCCGTTGCGCTTTTGCAGGATATGAGTTTCGCAACATCCCTGAACCATTGCTGCTGTATCGTTTTACTTATTCCAATATGCGGCGTAATGATTTCCGTGTAGGGTTTCATCAGCTGAAAAACGGGTTTAAAGGCAACAGGATGATGGGCTTCGGCCCCCTTGCCTATGTGGGGGTGACGATTCCTTTTTTCAGATCGTTGCTTCCTTATCCGCTGAACAAGTGGTTTTACCAGTTGCAGAATAAAATCAACCCCCGCATCAGAAGTGCCACCGGTCAATAATCCGGCTGGCAGTGTACCCCGGGTCATGCCTTAATTCCTGAATCAAGAGGGGCCACCGGTCAATAATCCGGCTGGCAGTGTACCCTTGGGTCATGCCTTAATTCCATGATAAAGAGGTGCGGCCCCGGATCATTTCATAATATCAATCTACAAAGGTGCAACACGAGTCATGCCCTAATTCCCAGATAAATTCAACGTTAAATTGACTATTTAGAGGTGTTTGTTAAATCCATATTTGACCGCACGGCTGCTTTGTTTGGCCTGATTATTCTTTCTCCATTGCTGCTAATCCTTGTATTGATGATCAGGGTCAGGATGCCGGATGGACCAGCCATATTCAAACAAAAACGGGTAGGCCAACACGGAAAGCTTTTTACAATTTACAAGCTTCGGACCATGGTACCGATCGCCGGGGGTTCCTTTGTTTCAGTAAAAGGGGACAGCCGCATTACACCCCTGGGTGCTTTTTTCCGTAAATACAAGCTGGATGTATTGCCAGAACTGTGGAACGTGCTGACCGGCGACATGAGTTTTGTGGGTCCGAGGCCGGATGTGCCCGGCTACGCTGACAAACTTAAGGGAGATGACAGGGAGATTTTAAGGCTGAAACCCGGGATTACCGGGCCGGCCAGCCTGAAATATGCCAATGAGGAAGAATTACTTGCCAAACAGGAGGACCCCGTAAAATATAATGATGAAGTGATTTTTCCTGACAAGGTCCGTATCAATCGCCAATACCTTAAAAATCGCAGTTTTTGGCTGGATTTGAAATTCATTTTTCTTACATTGCTGAGAAGAACACCGGGAGATCCCCGGTTTCGCTGAACCGGCCGGGGGATTGATCTGAAGTTGCTGGAGGCATATGCTGCTGCCAGCCACACGCCCGGAATCTGCCGGGAGGAGTGCCCCTGAAGTGGCCCCGGAGCCTTTTAAAACGTTATATCGACCCAACTCTTTGCCAAATGAACCGTATCTACCTCTCCCCTCCCCACATGGGAGACCTGGAAAAAGAATTCATCAACAAAGCTTTTGATTCGAACTGGATTGCCCCGCTTGGACCGTATGTGGATGGGTTTGAGCATGACCTGGCCAGTTATACGGGAGTTATGCATGCGGCGGCACTGAGTTCAGGCACAGCCGCAATTCATCTGGCCCTGATCCTGTCGGGGGTGAAGCCCGGTGACTATGTAATCTGCCAGAGCTTCACATTCTCAGCCACTGCCAATCCCATCCGTTACATGGGGGCCATCCCCGTTTTTGTGGACTCCGAGGCCGAAACCTGGAATATGTGCCCTAAAGCATTGGAAAAAGCCATTAAAGGCTGCATCAACGGAACTCTCACACCTTCCGGCTTCGGGCCTCGAGCTTCGGGCTTCCAAAGTCCACTGCCAGCCCAATCACCAAAGGCCATCATACCCGTCCATCTGTACGGCATGCCCGCCAGGATGGATCAAATCATGGCAGTGGCCGGCAAATACAGCATACCTGTGATTGAGGATGCGGCCGAGGCCCTGGGTTCACATATCGGTGGCCGTCAGTGTGGATCCTTTGGCGACTTTGGCATTTTGTCTTTCAATGGAAACAAGATCATTACCACCTCTGGTGGCGGAGCCCTGCTGTCTGACAATGACGAAATGATCCGTAAAGCCCGTTTCCTGGCCACCCAGGCCCGCGATCAGGCTCCGCATTACCAGCACTCGGAGATCGGTTACAACTACCGCATGAGCAACCTTCTGGCAGCTGTTGGCCGTGGCCAGATGCAGGTGCTCGACCAACGCATCCACCAGCGGCGTGCCAATTTTGACTTTTACCGTGAACTACTGGAAGGGTTTGATGGGGTCAGGTTTTTGCCTGAGCCCCCCGAAATGTTTTCCAACCGCTGGCTCACCACCATATTGGTTGATCCGGAACTCACCGGTGGGGTCACCCGCGAAGACATTCGCCAGGGGCTGGAAAAGGAGAACATCGAATCACGCCCCTTGTGGAAACCCATGCACCTGCAGCCGGTATTCGCCGGCCATCCCTTTTTTAGCACAGGTGTTTCCGAGCAACTTTTTGAGCAAGGCCTCTGCCTCCCGTCCGGTTCCAGCCTGACCGAAAGCGACCGCAACCGCATCGCGGAGGTGTTACTAAAAACCCTAAGGACTTGACAAACCAACAACCGCCCTGGCTTTTCCCCAGACCATGGGCATCTTCCCCATCACTTATCCCACGATAACCAACAACCACATCGGCCGTTTCCAAAGCACTGGCAGCCTCCCCATCACTTTGCCCATGAGAACCATCAACCGGAGGGGGCTTTAGCCCCCGACTAATCTCCTTCCTCGCAGAAATTCCTGTAGTTCCGCTCTCCGCTGGCATTCCCCATCTCCATAGCCTTCCTGAAGTCCTCACAAGCCGCTTCCTGTTCGCCCAGGGCCTGCATGCATACTCCCCGCAGGTTTAGCAGTGTGGCATCTTCCTCGCCCTGATCGTCAAAAATCTGATTGATGTCTTCCAGGCAAGCCTCATGGTCACCAAGGTGGTAATGTGAGAAGGCCCGCATCCGGTATACATTCGGATCAAAGGGTGTTTTGTCAATAAACTCATTCAATAACGGCAGTGCTTCCTCATACCGCTCGTTGTTGTAATGGTTGGCGGCTTCCCGGTAAATATCCTGATAAGGAGCAATGAACTTCTGATGCTCAATATATTTGTACTGCCGCTCGATCAGTGAATCGTTGGGCATGCGCTGGTAGGCCTCCTCGATGTGTTTCCAGGCCTTGTCCAGGTTGTTGCGCTGGCCATAAAAACTCGTTGTATAAAGATAGGCGTTGGCATCATCTTTTACCTCGGCCAGGAAGCTGTCCAGGTAAGGACCCACCTCGTCTTCCCGGTCTTTGCGCTGCAGCAGGTTTGTCATCAGGTGAATGTTCCGGAAATAATAAGGCTTCAACTCGTAGGTCTTTTTACAATACACCAATGCGCTGTCGGTTTTTTCCATCCCATTGAAAG
>PWGY01000201.1 GCA_003554665.1 Bacteroidales bacterium
GATGCGACCGGGAATCGTCTGATGCGACCGGAAAAAAACCGCTCGGGCCGTGATTAAACCCCAAAACACCGAATAAAAGGCCCGAGCGGGATAAACAAAACAGAATTGAGCTATGAAAAAATATTACAGATAATTCAGTGATTTCAAACACTCCCGGATCTTTTCCCAGGTTCGGTCAATGTCCTGATCCAATCCGACTGAAAAACGTATTAGTCCTTCTGAAAGACCCATTTTTTCCTGGACCTCATCCGGCACCTCACTGGAAGTGCTCTTTCCGGAATTGCTGAATAATGTTTTAAAATAACCAAGACTTACAGCCAGGTATCCGACCCCTTTCAACTGCATGGCCTCCATCATCCTGGAAGCCTGTTCGCTGGTTTTCAGATCTATGGCAATCATTCCCCCGAATCCGTAATCAGG
This sequence comes from Bacteroidales bacterium, assembly GCA_003554665.1. Next base: position 421 of record PWGY01000201.1, read on the forward strand.
ATTCATCAGTTTTTTCATCAGTTCATGCTGGGGGTGTGAAGGCAATCCGGGATAAATTACGCGCAGCCCGCTTTTTTCAAGTTTCTCCGCAAGAAACATTGCGTTATGGCTATGTTGCTTCATCCGGATATGAAGTGTGTGTAAATTCTTGTGAATGCCTGATGAGCGAAGCGGATCAAGAACCGGGCCCAACAGCATGGCTGAGCCAGTGTTTACATCTGCTAGGGCATTGATGAATTCCGCATCGGCGCAGATGGCTCCTGCCACGCAGTCATTTTTGCCGTTGACAAATTTTGTCAGGCTGTATACCACCACATGTGCGCCCAGTTTTGCGGGGGCAATCATCATTGGGGTAAAGGTATTGTCAACAACCAGCTTAACCTCATGCTTGTTGGCAATGTTTGCCAGCGTGGGCAGATCCGAGATCTGCAACAGTGGGTTGGTCATTGACTCTGTATAAATCATCTTTGTATTCGGGCCAATGGCTTTTTCAACCTCGTCCGGGCGGGTAATGTCCACAAAAGTTACATCGATGTTGAACTTTTTCAGGTAATTGGCCAGAAAGGCAAAGGTGCCGCCATAGGTGGTGATGCTTGAAACAATGTGATCACCGCTGTTGCACAACTGCAGGATTGTAGTGGTAATGGCCCCCATACCCGAGGCAGTGACCCAGGCGGACTCTGTTCCCTCCATGGCTGCCATGGCATCGGCCAGGTAGCGGTTGGATGGATTCCAGTGGCGGGAATACAGGAAACAGCCTTCTTCCTCCCCGGTAAAGGTGTCCACCATGGTTTTTGCTTCCATAAAGGTGTAGGTGGCAGAATCGGTGATGGAGGGGTTGACGTCTCCAAATTCGCCAAATTGCAAAAGGTCCTGGATGTTGGATGCGGGATCAAATTTCATGGCATCGAATTTTTTTGGGCAGTTCACACGGATTATTGTGTTTTACTGATGCAAAAATATTAAAATTTTTAAATATTCCCGGCCTGAGGCAAAAATTTTTTTTGAAATCCTGATATCGGTTACGATATGTAAGCAAAAAGCCCTAAATTTGTAATTATTCTATTTCAAATCAATACACTCATGGAGAAAGGTTTTTTGGTGGATGCCACAGACAGGAGGATTCTGGAAATTTTGTCAAAAAATGCCCGTATGCCCTACCTGGAGGTGGCTCGAATTGTAGGTATCAGTGGTGCAGCTGTGCATCAGCGGGTTCAGAAAATGGCAGATGCCGGCGTGATCAGCGGATCACAGTTTTCTTTGAATCCTAAAGGGCTGGGTTATAATACCTGTGCGTTTATCGGTATTCAGGTCAGCCTTACCAATGGAACTACTCATCAGGAGGTTTTTGATCACATTATGGAAATTCCGGAAATTGTGGAATGTCACCATACATCGGGCAAGTATTCCCTTTTTGTCAAAATCTTTACCCTGAACAATGAACACCTGAAGGAAGTGATCGTGGAGAAAATTCAGACCATAAATGGAGTGAACTCCACTGAGACCTTTATTTCTCTTGAGAAGGGGTTTCATCGTCAGATACCTGTCCGGGAGACCAAACCGTGAACGGATCTGCCGGTCCGGATGGGGAAAGCAGGCTTTCGTGACTGAATCAATGTGCTGAAGGAAACAGTTAAAAATTATACCTTTGTGATGAAATTTTTACACCCAGAAAACCATAGCATTATGTTTACAGGAATCGTTGAAGTAACCGGTAAGGTTGTCAAAATTGAGCGCGACAGGGGAAATATCAATTACACAATTGAAACGCCCATTGCCAAAGAACTGAAAGTGGACCAGAGTATTGCCCACGACGGGGTGTGTCTGACAACAGTGGATGTAAACAGGGAAAAGAACCAATATACATTTACAGCCATTCAGGAAACACTGGATAAGACGAATATGCGCACCTGGGAGGAAGGGTATGAGGTAAACCTGGAAAGATGTATGCGTGCAGATGACCGGTTCGACGGACATATTGTGCAGGGGCATGTGGATCAGACAGCTGTTTGTACAAAAGTTGAAGAACTGGACGGAAGCTGGAAGTTCTATTTTGAGTATGACCCGGGCCCGAAAAATATTACCGTCGACAAAGGCTCAATCTCTGTGAACGGAGTCAGCCTTACAGTGGTGGATTCTGAACCAAACATGTTTTCTGTAGCCATTATACCCTATACCTATGATGTAACCAACTTCAGGAATTTCCGGCCCGGATCAGTGGTCAACCTTGAATTTGATATTATCGGGAAATATGTGGCAAGACTGCTGGAGGAACATTTTGAGGCGAAAAAATAACCCCAGTTTTTTTACGCTCCGTACAAAAAACGGGTTGCAGCTTAAAAACTGCAACCCGTTTTTTGGTGTGCCCGGCATGGGCAATAACTATAGGGTGAAAGTTCCGAACGCTCTTTGACAGTTGGAAGCGTTAGCCAAGAGCATGTGATCAGGGATTCATTTAATCCATTAAGCCTCGCTGTCTCAGCAGGGGCTCAATCACCGGTTCGCGGCCACGGAAATCAATGTACATCTGCATGGCGTCTTTTGTGCCGCCACGTTCCAGGATATTCTCCCTGAGCGATTGTGCGGTTTCCTGGTCCAACAGATCGCCTGTTTCCCTGAATGCCTCATATACATCGGCATCCAGCAACCCTGACCAGAGATAGCTGTAGTACCCGGCTGCGTACCCGCCTGAGAAAATGTGATTGAAATGTGTGCTGGCATGGCGGAAGTGGATCTCCGGTATCATACCTGTGTTCTCAATGGTTCGTTCTTCGATGATTTTGGAGACCTCATCCAGCTCATCCTCATCAAAAGGCTCTGTAATGGTGTGGTACTCCATATCCAGGTAGGTGGAGGCAAGATACTCCACGTTGGCAAATCCTTCATTGAAGTGGGCGCTTTCAACAATGCGGTCCATCATTTCATCCGGCATGGGTTCGCCGGTTTCATAATGGAGGGCAAAAGTCCGCATGATCTCCGGTTCATTGGCCCAGTTTTCCATCACCTGCGAAGGGAGTTCCACAAAATCACGTGGTACATTTGTTCCTGCCAGGCCGGGATAGTGTACATCTGACATCAATCCGTGCAATGCATGACCGAATTCATGGAAGAAGGTGGTCATTTCATCATAGGTGAGCAATGAAGGACGGGTTGAGGTTGGTGGAGAAAAGTTGCCGTTGATGGTGATCACCGGGTGCACAAAATTGCCGTCCTGGTCTACCCGCTGACTGCGGAAGCTACTCATCCATGCACCGCCACGTTTGCTGTCTCTGGGGTGGAAATCCATGTAAAGTACGCCGAGATGTGACCCATCTGCTTCAAGTACCTCAAATACCTGTACATCCTCATGATATCTCGGGATGTCATGCAGTTCCTCAAATTGCAGCCCCCAGAGCTCGTCAACGATCATGAAGATGCCGTCGCGAACCGTATTTAATTCGAAATACTGCCTCACTTCCTGTTCATCAAGGGCATACTTTTCACGGCGCACCTTTTCTGTGTAATATCTCCAGTCCCATTGCTCCAGCTGAAAATCATTGCCCTCATCATAGATCATTTGCTGTAACTGCTCCTTTTCTTCTTTTGCCAGGGCAAGTGCCGGTTCCCAGACTTCATCGCAAAACTCCATAACGGTGGGGATATCTCCCGCCATGGTTTCTTCCAGTGAAAAAGCAGCAAAGTTCTCGTAACCAAGCAGCCTGGATCTTTCAAGGCGGAGGTTGGCAATTTTGGCCAGGATCTCCCTGTTGTTGTAGTCGTTGTCGCGGTTGCCGCGGTTGATGTATGCCTGCTGCATTTTTCTGCGTAATTCCCGGTTGTCGGCATTGTAAAGGAAAGGCATCACACTGGGGTTGTGCAGGGTAAATACCCATTTGCCTTCCAGACCTTCCTGTTCCGCGCGATCGGCTGCCCCCTCAATGGCGGATTCCGGGAGGCCCTCGAGGTCTTCTTCATTGTCGATCACCATTTTGAAATCATTGGTATCTCCAAGCACATTTTGCCCGAAAGCCAAGGTAAGGGAAGACAGTTCCGAGTTAATTTGCCGCAGGCGCTCCTGTTCTTCGGCGGGAAGATCCGCGCCGCTACGGACAAACCCTTTGTGGGTTTCTTCCAGCAAACGCATCTGTTCGGAATTCAGGTCAAGCATGTCTCTTTGTTCATATACTTCGTTGACCCGGGCAAAAAGATCCAGATTCAACTGGATATTGTCACTGTGTTCTGAAAGTTTTGGTGACATATTCCTGGCAATTTCCTCCAGTTCAGGTCCGGTCATCGTGGAGTTGTAATTGGAGAAAACACGCATGACCCGTCCAAGTGTTTCCCCGGAGTATTCCAGGGCCTCAATGGTATTTTCGAATGTGGGTGGAGAAGGATTGTCCACAATGGCGGCAATTTCTTCTTCCTGTTGGCGTATTCCTTCCAGAATGGCCGGCTCAAAATGCGCATTCTCAATTTTGTCGAACGGAGGAACCCCGAAAGGTGTGTCAAACTCCTCCAGCAGCGGGTTGTCTTTTTCCGGTGCACAAGATCCGAGGAACAGCACCGGAATAATCAGCAAAAACCAATACTTTTTCATGTGATTATTGTTTTAGTGAATGATTGTGATGATTCATCGCCAAATAAGTAGGCTAAAATACAAAATATACCAATCGGCTCCAAGTGCTCTTTGGCCAATAAATTAACCTAAAAATAATTGGTTTTGGCTACTCCGGTGTTTACTCCGGCGATTATTGCGGCATCTGAAAATGGTATCCCACCCCTTTCAGGGTGTGGATGCGTATGGAGGGGTCTTTGGCAAGGTAATCACGGATCCTGGAAATATACACATCGAGATTACGTGAATTGGCAAAAGAGTCGTCACCCCAGATCTTTAAAAGGAGGTCGCGCCGCAGAACAGCCTGATCGGGGCTTTGGGTAAGCAGTGTCAATAACTGGGTTTCCCTGTGGGAAAGGTTTCGGATTTCTTTGCCAAAGTGGAGCTCATACCTGGCCGGGTAAAAGACATATTTGCCCAGAACGATCCGTTCACCGTGTATATAATTATTGTTGCTGCCTTTGTAAGCAGGAGAAGTGAAGGATAACAGATTTTGGATACGGACGATCAGTTCTTCCATGCTGAAAGGTTTGCGCAGGTAATCATTGCCCCCCGATTTGAAGCCCCGGATCAGATCTTCTGTCTGGGTTTTGGCGGTCAGAAAAATGATCGGGGTCTGCGGGCTTTCCTGCTTGATATCCCTGGCAAGGTCAAGCCCGTCTTTATGCGGAAGCATGATGTCCAGCACGCATATGTGCGGATTGAGTTCCCTGAACATTTCCAGGCCCTGCAGGCCATCGGTGGAAAGATGTACTTCGAACCCTCTGCTCTCAAGGCTTTCCTTGACAATGCGGGCCAAAAAAGGCTCGTCTTCCACGTATAAAATCCTGACCTCATTCATAAGCGGGCAATTTAATCATAAAACAGGCCCCCTCCCCGGGGGTGCTCTCC
>PWGY01000040.1 GCA_003554665.1 Bacteroidales bacterium
AGGCAACCACCGGTTTTTTGCCGGGTTGTTTGTTTAGCTCACCAAGGGCATCGATCAATACATCAGTGCCCTTGTTGTGAAACTCATATCGTCCGCTGTGTAAAAGGAGGAAAGAATCTTCAGGAAGATCCGTATTCAGCAGACCCTTTGCCACAGACAGCAAGCGCTGCCTGCTTTTAACCCTGATACCGGCATTTTCTTTCCCTGTATCAAGGAGTTGTTTGTCAAATCCATTGGGTGTGATCAGGTCCGGCTCTCTTCCCAGAAATTTTTTACATTCACCGGCAATTGCATCACTGACTGTGGTGAAAATGTCTGCATGACGGGCTGCCATCTTCTCCAGGCTGCATTTTGAAGCAACCCCCATTTTTGCAGCTTTGGCTTCAGGATCAATTTCATTTTCCAGGCTGTAAAGATCATGCCCGCTGCCGGCAATCGATCGCCCCAGAACCGTGGCATGAGTGGTGAAAACGGCAGATGCCTGCGGCACCCTGTCCTTCAGGTACAATATTCCTGTGCCGGTTAGCCATTCATGAAAGTGTGCAATGAAATGATCGCCGGCAGTCATGTAGTAGTGATAAAAGCTTTCAATCACCTGGCCGGCTGCATAACCAAACAATGCCGGTTCGGTATAATCCCATTGGCCACTCAGGGAATTAAGTTCAAATTTATCCCAGTAATCCTTGAAGATTTCATTTTTTTGACCGAAAAGCGGGGTAAAGTCCACCAGAATTGCCACCGGATTGCCCGGCACCTGCCAGCGACCAACCCTGAAGTGCAGGCCCTGACTGGCAGCATGCTCCCTCCATGACCGGAAAAGGTATTGATCTTCAACAAACTCGGGGTTTCGATGGGTTTCTTTCCAGACATCAGGCCCGATGACGATATACTGATCATACAAGTTTTCTGCAAGCATCCGGGCTTTGGAACTGATCATGGTATGAATGCCGCCGGTTTTGTTGCATACTTCCCATGCGGTTTCAAAAATATAGTCGGGTTGTTTAATCTTTTTTTTGCTCATAGTCATTGAGTTATGGGTTTCAACTTTGTGAAAAAGGAACGTGAAATTACTAAAAATTATTCAGAACAGAACTGATAAAAATCCGAAGAAAGCACGCAAACGTATGCGAAAACAACTCAGTGAACCGGTCTTTCAACAGATTCCTTTTCATTTCCCCAGACAGACTCCTGGTTATTGATCATCTGCAGTAAACGCTGGCTGATTGACTGCCTGCTTAGGTCGTCCAGCCTGGGCTGCCCTGCATCAACCCATGCGGTAAACCAAAAATCCCCGATTGTTTTAACCGCTTTCTGCATTTGTTGTTCAACCATGCCTTCCAGCCCCCGGTGAAATGCAGCAGAAAATGTACGGGAAAAATGCTGCCCCGTTGCCTGACCACGCATTTCAACCACATATATCTGGTCTGCGGGGATCACCGAGTGCAAACTGTCATACACCTGGTAAATTTTCGCTACGTGATGATGACTTTGTTCTATCAGCTCCCAGGCCTTTTCCAGGGGGTCCGGAATATACTCCGCCCTGCCGGTCAGGTAATCATATTCATGGGCATATAGTTCAGGCAAACGGCTTTCCCATAAAGCATGGATTCCGCGTTCTGCTTCAGTCCGGCCGTTATAGTGCAGGGTAGTATGAAGGGGTGTGCAGGCATCTGCGACATAATGGCCAAGATGGGCAGAATTGATTAGTATCTGGTCCAGATCCCGTTTTTGAAATGCCAAAGTAAGACGTTGTGCCATTTCATCAATATGCCAGGGAAGAACACCGTATTCCATGAGGGTATCCCGGGAATATTTTGCCCTTGCCTCACTCCAGTCGCGGGGCATAGACTGAAAGGGTTGCTCACCGAAATGGTCTATGTCAATATAATGCCTGGGTGCCTCTCCTTCCACCACATGGGCCCGTCTGTCCGGGTCAATGGAGCGTTCAGCCAGGAATTCAATGTGTGATTTATAGAGGCCAATCATCTCCGGAGGTAAGGTGTAAACAGCCATTCGGTTAATAATCCGGTGAGCATGAAAGCCAAAACTTTTTCCTTCAAAAGGAAAAACAGCCATCCATATTATCAACATGCACCATGGATGTATAACCCTTCCGGTAAATACCTCTCTTCCTGGCCTTGTCATGCGTACGGGTATCATGCGTACGGGCATTATTGCGGTTTATTACACAACAAATATATGCACGATGCAGATTAAACGCCAGGGATATCCTGTCACAGGTTATTATCGGGGGCCGGACGGTCCAGGTGGTTCTTTACCTGTTTCTCTGGTTAATTCCCAGGTTCTTTGGCTAAGCGTTTTCAACCACAAGACGTCCGGACTGAAAGCGGGGGACTTTTTGGGTAACATCCCGGCGAAGACAGTAAGGGATCACCTCATCCAGACCCATTTTCTTCAGGCGGTGTCTGTGAGCGGCTTTCTCAATGAAGCGAACCGGGTCAGGTTCGGCAAGTTTCCATAGTTCATGGCTTGCAATGGCTGAATCGCATACGGAATAATAACTGCCCTTACCGAGGGCAATAATTTCACCGGCTGCAGCTCCTGCAAACAATGCATCCTCCATGCTGAACCTGTCTTTCCAGCCAGCACAGAGAATCAAAATGTCTTTTTGGTGGTTCACCGCATACCGGCATGCCGCCGACAGGTTGGAAAACGCCCCGATCAGTATTTCATTTTCTTTCTCTGCTGCCATACGGATGGCCCTGGTTCCGTTGGTCGTGTTCATTGAGATAACCTTGCCACGGAGTTCCGGATCCATGAAGTTATAAGGAGAGTTTCCGAAATCAGCACATTCCAGTGTAATTCCGTTGCGCTCTCCGGCGGTAATATATCCTTCTTTCTTCCAGTATTCGCTTTCACTGACATTTTCTACGGGAATAATTGCACTCACCCCATTTTCAAATGCCGCACAAATAGCCGTAGTTGCCCTGAAAACGTCTGTTACGATAACAACAGCGTTCTCTTTTTCAAATAGAGGCCATGAAATGGGGGAGAAGCATACCTCAACCTGATGATCTCCCTGGTCAGAATACATCATATCTTGAATTGGATAAATTGATTCAGTAAGTGGCCCTGATCAGGGTTTTTTATAGAATGGAATCTTCACCACCTGTGCTTTATAAGCTTTCCCCCGGATCTGGATATAGATGATGGTTCCGGCCTTGGTATGTGGCTTGTTCACATACCCCATACCGATGGGTTTATTAAGGGTGGGCGACATCGTACCCGATGTAACCTTCCCGATGGGTTGTCCGTCTTCATCAACAATCTGGTAACCTTTCCTGGAAATTCCTTTTTCCAACAACTCAAATCCGACCAGCCGGCGGCTTACACCTTCTTCTTTCTGCTTCTGGAGGTTGTCGCGGTTTACAAAATCCTTCGTGAATTTGGTCACCCATCCAAGCCCTGCTTCAATGGGGGAGGTGGTATCGTCAATATCATTACCATAAAGGCATAACCCGGCTTCAAGCCTTAAAGTATCCCTGGCTGCCAGTCCGATGGGTTTGATTCCATACTCTTTCCCTGCCTCCAGCACAGCCTCATATACTTTCAGGGCATCTTCGTTTCGGACATAAACTTCACACCCGTCAGAGCCCGTATAACCGGTTATGGAAAAAATTACATTATCGGCCCCGGCAAATGAAATTTCCCTGAATGTAAAAAACGGCATTTCTTCCACATTTTCTTTTGTAAGTTTCTGCATGGCTTTGAGGGCAAGCGGACCTTGTACAGCCAGCTGAGAGATTTCATCGGAAGCATTGGTGAGTTTTGCGCCGATGTTTGCATTTTGTTTGGTCAGCCAGTTAAAGTCCTTTTCAATATTTGAAGCATTGACCACAAGCAGGTATTTCTCTTCATTGAAGCGGTATATGAGGAAGTCATCAACAATCCCTCCCTTGTCATTTGGGAAACAGGTATATTGAACTTTTCCGTCATGTAAAACAGATGCATCATTGGAACTGACCCACTGAATAAGATCCAGGGCCTTGGGGCCTTCTACCCAGATTTCACCCATATGGGATACATCAAATACCCCCAGGGCATTCCGGACAGTTTCATGTTCAGCTGTCACACCTTCAAACTGGACAGGTAAATAGAAACCGGCAAAAGGCACCATTTTGCCTCCCATTTGTTCATGTTTATCTTTTAAAACAGTGGTTTTCATGTATAGGAATTTTTAACTATTTATTAGGATTGAATAATAAGCAATTTCGCAAAAATAAGAAAATAGGGAGAATATTTCCTGTAAAAAAGGGAGCAGCCTTTGCCGCTCCCTTTTGCTTGTTGTTAAGATTTAGACACTCCAAAGAGATCACTCTCTTTCTCTTGGGCCTTCGATCAACTCAAACTGTGGTGGCTCCCCGGCTTCTGTGCAGCGGTACTCAGCCTCCAGGTAAGAACGGGAGAAGTTGTCATTGTAAGTCTCAAAACCAACGATGTAGTGTACATCAATGCCTCCCGATTGAGGAGTGGCATTGGGGTAACGGTTTTGCAGTACCTTGATCAGACCTTCTTCCACAATCCTCCTGAACATTTCATCCACAGTGGCATCCGATCCTTCATTATCATAGATCTCTCCGAGTTCAGGGTCAATATAATTTCCGTCATCATCCTTTTCCACACGTCTGGCAACCAGACGCATATCAAAGTTTTCATAAAAAGCACTGGCCCCGTAATAATAACCGAAATCATCGAACTGTGCATGTGGAATGTGGTCAATTTCTGCCAGATGCATGTAGTCGCTCCGGGACATGATAAACCGGGTGGTGGGATCAAATGCCCAGCCGATTTCACCGTACACATATTGTTCCGAAACAACCTCAATGTAGGTGGTTCTGTGCCATTTCTGGCCGTCAAAGATATAGTGAGCTATTTCCGGGCTGGCACTTCCTTCTGAAAAAACCGTATATTTAACCACCTTCTCTGTTCCATCAATTGCATAAGGATGGTTGTTTTTTAACCAAACCGGCACATGCTTATCTGCAGGAACATCATCCGAAAAATTATTAAACCGGGCAATGGAACCCCCGAAATGGTCATAGTCCTCACCGGTGAATTCGTAGCCGACAAAGGGGATATCTTCACGTCTTTCCTCCAGATTCCAATCCCTGCCGTCAAACTCATAGGTGTCAATATTTAGCTGAGTATCACCATCTCTATAGTTGTATATCAGCTTTTCTGTTTCTCCTTCAGGAGCATCAGGGTATTTTCTGATAAGAAAAAAAGGAAGGTTGTTTTCAGGCGGATTGCCGGGAGTAAACGCATCGCTGGTTCCAAGTTGCTGGTAATCCTCTTCGGTCAGTTCATACCCGAAGCCTGCATGGTACCATTCCGGATCTTCGATAAGTTGGTTATAGGTTACCATGGCACTGCTGCCCAGGTTAAGGGCAATGAAATTGCCGGCAAGGATTCCCGGCACATGATCTGATGCGGACTCAGCTTCGGTAAATGCGTGGTAGTCGGCCACCTCGCCACCCACGCTATTATAGTCTGACGCAGCAATGGTATATTCAATGGCTTTGCTGTATGGCCGCTGCCTTTCATCCAGGTCATCGTACAAATCCTGGTTCGGTTCGCACCCAAAGGTGAACAGCATTCCGGCCATTATGCTGAATAAAGCTAAATTTCTCATATTTATTTGATTTGTCATGTTAATCATTTAGAAATTTACCCTGAAAGACAAGCTCCAGGTTCTTCCGAATCCATAATATACAGTAGCCGTATCATAGTCAAACGATGCGCCGTCTGTGGCATCCGCAATATACCTGGTATCAAACAGGTTGTTTACGTTGGCGTACATGGAGGCGTTCAGGTCATTGATCTGAAACCTGTACCTGAGGTTCATATCTACCACCTGGTAGGAGGGCA
>PWGY01000012.1 GCA_003554665.1 Bacteroidales bacterium
AGCTCATGGCGGATAACGTCCCTTTCGTTGAGAAACACAAAATCGATCCCCTTGATGTGATTCAGCACCTTGATGGCGGCCAGCAGCCCCGATATCTGGTTGCGGGGCAGGTCAATCTGGGTGATGTCGCCGGTTACGATGAAGCGGGCGGACTTCCCCATGCGGGTCAGGAACATTTTCAGCTGGTTCTCTGTGGCATTCTGTGCTTCATCCAGAATGGCAAAGGCGTTGTCGAGCGTCCTTCCGCGCATGAAGGCCAGTGGGGCAATTTCGATGGTCCCGTCTTCCAGGTAGGCAGCCAGTCTGGCCGGGGGGATCATGTCGCGCAACGCATCATACAACGGCCGCAGGTAGGGATCCAGCTTGTCTTTCAGGTCGCCCGGCAAAAAACCCAGGTTTTCTCCGGCCTCCACGGCAGGACGGGTGAGAATGATCCTTTTCACCTCCCTGTTTTTAAGGGCCTTTACGGCCAGCGCAACTGCTGTGTATGTTTTCCCGGTACCCGCCGGCCCGATGGCAAAAAGCATGTCGTGCTTCTTAAAACTGCTCACCATCCTTTGCTGATTGGGCGAACGGGCCTTGATGGCAATGCCGTTTTTCCCGTACAGCAGCAGTTCGCCATCACCGCTGGACACGGCATCGGCGATCCCGGTGTCGTGGGCCATGATCTCCAGGATGTTTTCCTCGGTGAGTTTCCCGTACTTCTCAAAATGCGCCAGCATGAGCTGCATCTTCCCTTCAAAAAAGGCTGTTTCATCGCTGTCGCCGATCACAATCAACTCATCGCCCCGGGAAACCAGTTTCAGCTTGGGGAAGATGTTTTTCAGCAAGTTCAGCTTTTCTTCCCGCAGCCCGAAAATATCGGGGGGGTGTATGCCTTCAATTTTGATTGTTTTTTCCCCCATTAAATCATTACTTTTGAAATGCAAAATAACAATATTTTTGCCACAAATGCGTGGTAGAATTGTTTTCCTGTATCAAAATATTCGAGGAGCCGACACATGACCGTCATCACACTGACAAGCGACTGGGGCAAAGGGAACCACTATGCGGGGGCCGTAAAGGGCGCCTTGCTGAAGCAGCTCCCGCAGGCCAACATTGTGGATATCACCCATGATATCGCCAGTTACGACATCATGCAGGCCAGCTTTGTATTGAAAAATGCCTTTCCTTCCTTTCCGGAGGGCACCATTCACCTGATTGGTGTCAACACAGAGGCCGGCATCGAAAGCCCGCATGTGGCAGTTGAGAGTGATGGTCAGTTTTTTATTGGTGCAGACAACGGAATCTTTCCGCTGCTCCTGGGGAAAGAGCCTGATAAGGTGGTGGAGCTGAATGTGATGCAGGATTCTGATTACTTCACGTTTTCCACCCGGGATGTTTTTGTGAAGGCAGCTGCCGGACTGGCTTCCGGTCAAAGCCTGGAGGAGATCGGACATCCCCATCCCGCCCTGAACGAACGGATCCCTTTTCGGCCGGTCGTGTTTGAGGAACGTATCACCGGAAAGGTGATCTTTATTGATGCCTATGAGAATGTGTTTGTCAATATCGATGAACCCCTTTTCCGTGACGTGGGCAGGGGGCGTTCATTTTTGATCAATTTCCGTTCGCCCGATGACGGCATCAGCCAGTTGCATCATTCCTATTCGGATGTGGTTCCCGGTGAAAAGATCGCACTTTTCGGATCCACCGGCTTCATGGAGATCGCCATCAACCAGGGCAAGGCAGCCTCATTGCTGGGGTTGCAGCTGAATGATACAGTAACCGTGGAATTTGTTTCGCAGTAAGTGAGGATCTATGTGGGCATTGCTGACAAAGGAGTTTAATGGATTTTTCAACAGCCTGATCGCCTATGTGGTGGTGGCTGTTTTTCTTGTCATTACCGGGCTTTTTGTATGGGTGTTTCCGGTGGAGTTTAACGTCCTTGAAACAGGAGATGCCCGGCTTGACGGACTGTTTGTGCTGGCTCCCTTCGTGTTTCTCTTTCTGGTGCCTGCCATTACCATGCGCTTTTTTGCCGATGAGAAGCGCACAGGTACTCTTGAAATGCTGATGACCAAGCCCGTTACGGCGTGGCAGATCGTGCTGGCCAAATTTTTTGCCGGGGTTTTGCTCGTGCTGGTTTCCCTGCTTCCGACACTGATCTACCTGCTGACCATTCATCTGTATGCAACTCCGCCCGGTGTGGATTTTGGTGGCATATGGGGTTCTTACCTGGGGTTGTTGTTTATCGGGATGGTGTTTGTGTCGGTCGGGGTTTTTGCCTCATCACTGACGGAAAACCAGATTGTGGCCTTCATGCTCGCCCTGTTTTTGTGTGGCTTCCTGTACATCGGTTTTGAGATGATCCATTCACTGGATCTGTTTGGCAGCCTGGATCTGTTTGTCCGGAATCTTGGCCTGCAGGCCCACTACACCTCCATCAGCCGTGGGGTGGTCGACAGCCGGGATCTGCTGTATTTCGGCGGAGTCATTGCGCTGTTTCTGAGTTTCACCCATGCAGTGGTCATTACAGCCGGCAGGAGCCGGCAGGTGCTGATCCGTTTGTTGTCGGTATTTGTTTTGGTCGTAGCCCTGAACCTGATCGGATCGGTTCGCTTTGCCCGGATTGACCTCACCAGCGAGGGGCGGTACACCCTGACCCCGGCTACCCGCAATATGTTGCGCGAAATAGATGACGTGGTGTATGTGAAGGTGTACCTGGAAGGGAGCCTTCCCGCGGAGTTTCGCCGTTTGCGTAATGATGCCCGTGAAATGCTGGATGAGTTCAGGGCCTGGTCCGATTATGTGCAGTTTGAGTTTGTGGACCCCTCCAAAGAAGCAGGGGAGGACTATGAAAGGGTTCAGCAGCATTACAGATCCCTGGCCCAAAAAGGACTGGAGCCGGCACAGGTGCAGATGCGCACCGGTGACGGGACCTCCCAGCGTGTGATCTTTCCCGGTGCGCTGGTGTCGCACAAAGGTCGCGAGGTGGCTGTGCAGCTGCTGGAGGATCAGCGGGGGATACCCATCCCCGAAGCGCTGCACAATTCTTCACTGGCCCTGGAATATAACCTGGCCTCTGCCATTCGTCAGGTCAGCCTGGAGGAAAAGGACCGCATTGCATTTCTGGAAGGACATGGTGAGTTGCCGGCACGTGAAGTGGTCTCTGCCACGGAATCGCTGGAACGCTTCTATGAAGTGGAAAGGGTGAAACCCGGAAACAGGATTGAAAACCTGCAGGACTACCGTACCCTGATCTCCGCGAGGCCCCGGGAAGCCTTCTCCGAGAAGGAAAAATTTGTACTGGATCAATTCCTGATGCAGGGCGGATCCATGCTGTGGCTGGTCGATCCTGTGTTTGCTGACATGGACAGTCTGCGGCATGCCAGTGAAACCCTGGGAATGGCCTGGGACATCAATATGGATGACTTCTTTTTCAGATACGGTGCCAGGCTGAACCCCGTGCTGATCAAAGACCTCGAGGCGGCTCCCCATCCCGTGATCACAGGCTACGTGGGAGGAAATCCGCAGATCAACCTGTTGCCCTGGTATTTTTACCCCCTGATGCGGCCTGAAGGCGATCATGAAATTGTACGCAGGCTGAACCCGGTCCGTGGTGAATTTGTCAGCAGCATTGATACGGTGGGTGCTTCAGGGGTGGACAAACGGGTGTTGCTGAAAACATCACCCTATTCGCGGGTGATGCCTGTGCCGGTTAGGATCAGCCTGGATATCCTCCAGCGGCCGCCGGATGAAACACAGTTCAGCGGTCCGCCCCAGCCGGCGGCCGTACTGCTTGAGGGCCGCTTTGAGTCACTGTTCAGGAACCGCCTCAACCCGGGCGTGGAGCTTCCTGAAGGCTTTGAAGTACGCGAACACAGTGAGCCGGCAAAAATGATTCTGGCCGCCGACGGCAACCTGATCCGCAACCAGACCGACAGCGAAGGAAAACCCCTCCCGCTGGGTTACGACCGCTATGCCAGGGAATATTTCGGGAATGCGGATTTTATCATGAATGCCGTGAATTACCTCACCGATGATACCGGCCTGATTGAGGCCCGCAGAAAGGAACTTCGCATGCGTAAACTGGACGAAGCGGCTGTGAAACGTAACCAGCTTCTGATCCAGGTCGCCAACACCGGGTTGCCGGTGCTTGTGGTACTGGTTTTTGGTGTGTTGAGGTTGATCTGGCGCAGGCGGCGCTTTACCCGCTAATTTTTTCCCATGAAAAGAAAGAATTTCCTGTATTTGTTTGTATCGTTGCTGATCCTTTTGCTGGGTCTGCGCATGTATTTTTCTGAAACCACCGGGCTGACCGGGCAAAGGCCGCCGGGTGTTGAAGAAGAGATTGTGGCTGTCCGGCTGACCGGGGCTGAGGGCGAAGGGGTAAATCTGGAAATCGATGAGGAAGGCCGTTGGCTCCTCGACGGGGAGTTCATGGCCAATGCACCGGCCGTCCGTGATATGCGTTCGGTATTGCGCAACCTGGAAGTGCGCCGTCCGGTGCCTTTTTCTGACATGGGGGATGTTAATGCACAGCTGAACGACACAGGGGTAGAGGTGGAGGTGTTTGTACAGGGTCACTGGATCCCCTTGCCCGGCGATCGCGGATTGTTCCCGCGGAAGCGAAAAATAAGACATTTTTTTATTGGTGAGGACAGCCCTGGCGGAGAAGGAAGTTATCTCCGGCATGACGGGAGAGATGAAGCTGTTGAGGTGTATGTGCCCGGTGTGGGCGGAGGTTTGAAAAAGACGTTCAGCCCGGCGCCCCATATTTGGCGCGATCCGGTGGTTGTCGATCTGGAACCATCGGGGATCATGCGGGTGGAGACTTCCTACGCAGGTGATGAAGCGGGTTTTGTGCTCGAGCAGTCTGCCCCGGATGAATATCATCTGTATGACCGCTCCGGGTCAGCGATTGACCTGACTCTGATCAGGAGCGATCGATTGCAGCGATATCTGAATTCGTTCTCCAACCTGTATTATGAACGCCTTTTGCCGGGATCGGCCGGGGATCCGCCCGGTGATGTGATATCGGATGAGCCATATGCCAGGGTGTATATTTTGGATGACACCGGCCTTGAAACCAGGCTGTACTTTTTCCGGCGCGAGCTACCGGATGACGGAACCCTGGTTTCTGAGTTCCGCGATTATGACCCCAACCGCTTTTACCTGCAGGTGAACGAAGGGGATTTTGCCCTTGCCCAGTACTACGTGTTTCATCCCGTCAGGCGTACTTTGTCTTATTTTCTGGATGACCCGGTATGATGAGGCCGGGTTCGGGCCACGACGTTTTCCGGTTGAAGCGGTTTGGTGAGCCATGTGGTCGGGGCCGGGGCGTTTTGTCGGTGAGCCGGCCGCTGAAGGATAAAATTCAGACCAACCCCCAAAATTGTCCATATATCGGGGAATATTTTTAATAAAAAGTTATCTTTGCTTCACAACATAAAATCAGGTGACATATGAAATTTATTGTATCCAGTTCTTCGCTTCTTAAACAGCTTCAGGCCATCAGTGGCGTGTTGAGCACCAATAACACCCTTCCCATTCTGGATAACTTCTTGTTTGAACTGGCGGATTCAGAGATCAGGATCTCTGCCTCTGACCTGGAAACAACGATGACATCCCGCATTAATGTGGATATGGCTGAAGGGGAGGGCAGTGTGGCCATCCCGGCGAAAATCCTGATTGACACCCTGAAAACTTTCGCGGACATTCCCGTGACCATCGATATTGATTCCGGTAATTTTGGTGTAACCCTGACGGCCGGGGAAGGTAAATACCGGCTTGCCGGTCAGAACGGGGAGGAGTACCCCCAGGTGCCGCCCATCGAGGAGGCATCTTCCGTTTCCATTGACGCCGATATTTTATACCAGGCCATTACCAAGACCA
>PWGY01000114.1 GCA_003554665.1 Bacteroidales bacterium
CGCGTGGAAAATATTCCCGACAGTCTCAGCTACGGAAGCGGCGATGTCATATCTGACTACGGCGGATTTGAGCCCCGCATCGGGTTCAGATACAGCATGCGCGAAAACAGTTCCTGGAAACTGAGCTACAACAGGAATTATCAGTATATCAACCTGATATCCAACACATCGATCATGGCACCCGCAGACATCTGGAAACTTAGCGACCCCCACATTCCCCCATTGAAAAGTGACCAGTTTGCCCTGGGATATTTTCATAATTTTTTTGACAATACCCTGGAAACTTCTTTGGAGGTCTATTACAAAAACCTCAATGACATCATTGAATACCGAAGCGGTGCCGGAGTAGTCATGAACCCATACCTTGAAACCGATGTGCTCCGGGCCGAAGGATACAGTTTCGGAGCCGAGTTATACATTCGCAAAAACAGCGGCGCCCTCACGGGCTGGACAAGCTATACCTATTCCTCCTCGCAACGCAGGACCCAGCATAGCTACAAGGAGGACCAGATTAACATGAACAGCTGGTTCCCGGCCAATTACGACCGGCCGCATAACCTGGTGTTGAACGCCTCTTATGAAATGACCAGGAGACTGCGGTTTTCAGCCACCTTTTCCTACAGTACCGGACGTCCTGTTACCCTTCCTGAATACATTTTCTGGCATGGAAGTGATATCATGGTCCATTTCTCAGACCGTAACAAGTATCGCCTTCCCGACTTTCACCGGCTTGACGTTTCCCTGCATATCGGGAAAAACCTAGGGATCAAAGGGCGGGGCGGAAGCTGGACCTTCTCTGTGATGAACCTGTACGGGAGGAAAAACCCTTACTCTGTTTTCTATCAGAGAAATCACGGACAACTCGACCCCGTTGACTCTTTCAATCTTTATCAAGTATATATTCTTGGCAGGCCACTGCCAACGATAACATATAATTTTACTTTTTAATTTCCTGACGACGGAATATAACACACATGGAATGAGATCATATCTAAACATAAGATACCTGATACCGGTTCTCCTCCTCACCCTGACTCTGGGGCCAGGATGCCAGGACATTTACGAACCGGATCTCCGTGTTGACCAGGAGCATCTCGTGGTAGAAGGCCTGATCTCCACAGGTTCAGGGCCGCATACCATCCGGCTGAGTTATACAGGGGTGTTCGGAGAGGGCCGGCACAGAAGGCCTGCCAGGAACGCCAACTTGACCATTGCTGATTCGGAAGGTACAGTAACCGAACTGTGGGATATCGGCACAGGAGAATACCATACGCCGGTCAGTTTTTCAGCCCGTGTGGGTGAAAGCTACGTGCTGCATATCGTAACGAGCGAGGGCGAAGAATACCGCTCTTCACCGCAGGAAGTCCCTCCCCCGGTGGGCCTAAGCAAAGTGGAGGCAGTTACAGGAAGTGACTTCCAGTATTTTGAATCCGGCGTTTCTGGACGCCTTTACCAAAGGGAGTTCGCCGGCAAACACCTGTACATTGAAACCGGCAACCATGAGAACGATCCGGCACGCTTCCGCTTCAGAACAAATCTGCTGCTGCAATATACCAGCTCTGTAGATTTGGGTTCCGCACCCCCGCTTCTTGAATACTGCTGGCAATACAGAGAGATTACCAACCTGGTAAGGCGCGACGTGTCCAGCCCTGAATCCAACAGGATCCGGGCTGCATTTATCCCGCGCCATGCGGAGTATATGCAGTTTTATAACTTTCCTGTCCGTCAATATGCAAGCCCAAGGGTGGTGATCATGGAGATCTATTCCCTGAATGAAGAAAGCCACCACTTTTATCAGAAAAAACACGAGCAGTTGAGCAATGAAGGACACATTTTTGATCCGATTGCCGCCCAGCTGCCAAGCAATATTGAATGCATCAGCAATCCTGAGCTTCAGGCCATCGGACTGTTTGAAGCCTCATCCATTACCAGGCAAGGGTTTCGCGTCATCATGAATTACGGTGAAAACCATGCAGAAATCACCACCTGGGAGGAATTGGAGGATATTCCCAGGCATGGCTGTCTGCAAGAAGTAAAGCCCCCGTTCTGGATCGGTGGGTAGAATCAGAATAACAATCAGCAAACGAATGTCCATGCACCATAAATTTTTTCTTGCTTCCTACTTTTGCCTTTGGCTGGCAGCTGTCCCTCTCAGCCTGCACGGACAGGTCGTCCCGGAAAACCCCTCCATGCAGGAAAAACTCTATATACACACCGACCGGGACCTGTTGATTGCCGGAGAGCACCTGTTATTCAGTCTCTACCTGTTCAATGGCAATGAGGTTGACAAAAGCAACTATGCCTACCTGGTATTGCGCAATGCACATGGGACCGTTGATCATCAGCGTGTGCAACTCGACGATGGCAGGGCACATGGAGGATTTTACCTGGAAGACACCCTGTCAACCGGGCATTATGAGCTTTTGGGATTCACCAACTGGATGCGCAACCAGGAACCCTCAACCATATTTCGGAAGCATGTGGTTATCGCCAATCGTTTTGACCAGGACCTGAACCTTCCATATCATGATGGCGCTTCGCCAAAAGCATCCCCTGGCAGACAGTCACAATACCCTGCAGAGATCCAATTGCCCTCTTTCAACCTGAGTGCCAGCGACAGCATCATCGGACAGCGGACAAAAGGATCGATTCAGATTCAAAATACGAATCCTGAACAGATCCACGGGCAATTTTCCCTTTCTATCGTACCTGATAAAGCAACTTTCGCGCATAATCAGTCCATTGTTGATTACACCCTGCAAAAATGGGATGGCAGCAACCCGCATACACCTACCGCACAGCATTTCCCTTATTTCATGGAAACGAGGGGAACAATCATCAGCGGAAAAGTGACCGACTCAAACGGTGAAACAGTCGCAGGGAGCAGGGTGATTTTAAACAAACAGGATACACTGGTCAATCTAAAATACACCGATACATCTGAAGATGGGATTTTTCATTTTCTGCTGGGGCCCTATTATGATGATGCCACCCTGTTTTTTTCCCTGGCCCCGGAAGCAGGTCATGCATACAAGAATATTTACCTGTTTGACAAAACAAAAGTTGAATTCCCGTTTAGTCTTCCTCCTGACCCGTTGAACCTAAACCAGGTTGATTATATTTCCAAAAGTCAGGATATCGTAAGCGTACAAAGAGTTTACAACCTTCAGTATCACTCAAAAACAGGTGATCCAGATCGGGAGATCTTTCCTCCCCTGCTTTACGCTGAAGCCAATTACATATACAATCCGGGTGATTATATCCCCCTGAATGACGTGTATGAAATCGCCAACGAACTGATCCCAGCCTGGCGGGTCAGGGGTCGGGGTGAAAATGCCAACCACCTGATGACCGATGATACGCGCAGGCAACCAATGGGCGAAAAACCTGTGTTTTTTGCGGATGGGATATTAACCGGTAATATCGTTCCCTACCTTGACCTTGCATCTGATGACCTGCTAAGAATAGAAACCCACGACTTTCACTGGCAACACGGAGACATGTATTTCCCAGGAATCATTGGCATTTTCACCAAAGATCCTGCCCTGCATTTTGAACCCTTGGAAGATGACTACATAACCACTGATGTGGACTCCCCGGCAATTCCGCTGTATTTTGAATCACCGGTTTATGAAGATAACGACCAAAGAGAATCTGCAAAACCCGATGCCAGGCAAGTTCTTTTGTGGGAGCCGGATATCACCTTCGGAGCGCATCAGACAATACAGCTGCCTTTCTACACCAGCGATCTCAGCGGGCGATACGTCATTACCCTTCAGGGGATGACAACACAGGGAAAACCTGTGTTTGAACAACAATACATTGAAGTACAATAAACATTGTATCCGATGATCAGACATTTGTTACTGGCCATTGCCCTGACAATCACCTCGTCAGCGTATTCCGGGCAACCGGAGACAGACGGAGGAAGGGAGAACCCCATATTCTCTTCAAGACTATCCGGCGAAATCGTAAACCTCAGCATGCCTGCCAGGGGCAGTCAATATGCATACCAGGACTGGAAATACGGCGAGGTTATGTTGTATTCCGGGGAACTTGTCAGTGATGTAAGCCTCAGGTACAACGGCTTCCGAAACATCCTTGTTTGGCGGGACCCCGAAACGTTTAACCATATTCGCCTGGACGATAAGCTCATTAAGGGCTTTAGCCTGCCCCTGGAAACAGGAACCATCCACTTCGAGCGCTTGCGTGTATCTCCCGGCAACCAAAGTATTTTTGCCGAATGTCTCGTGGATGATGAGATCAAACTATTTGCATGGAGAAACATTGAAAAAACCGGAGAACATATTGAATCGACAGGTACGGGAATGGTTTCAATCCCTGTACTGGAGCCACGGCCTCAATATTATCTGCAAGACAGCCATGGCAATACCACGAGAATCCGGCGACTTAATCAGCGATCCTTAATGGGGGCTTTCCCTGAAGAACAACAGGAAAGAGTCAGGGATATAGCAGCGCAGCATAATCTTCGGATAAATGATGAAGCAACCATGATCCGGGCCGTAAGCAAAATCAACGCTGGATTGTCTGAGGATATATAACCCTTTATCCGGAGATCAGTCAGCCAAAGCCGGTTTTCGCGCACCTTGCCTAACACATCCTGCATGTCCTATCCTTTTCAGGGAGAGCGGAAAGCGTCAACTTAGAGAAGCTTTTCAATGGCCAGCCGAGTTTTCTCTCTGTCTGTCCTGGCCTCAGCAGAAGTTATATGGTGGAGTACGCCGCGCATTGTATACGCAGTCCTGTGCCCTGACCGGTGAAAAAATAATCCGCCGCATCAACCATTCATCTGCAGCTTCATCAGGTAATCAGTCTGATACTCCCCAGCGGTATGAAAGGTATGCGTGTCAAAAACCTCGAAGCCATATTTACGATAGAATCTCACCGCCCTGAAATTTTTTGGCCATACGCCCAGCCATACATAAGTAGCCTTTTTATCACGTGCAATCTCCAGGGCAAGATCCATCAAAGCCTGCCCAACTGACTTGCCGTGCCATTCCTTTTTTACATAAACCCGCTCCACCTCAAGAGCAGTCTTGTCCTGTGGCTCAGTTTGTGCCTTTCCGGTATTTACCTTCAGGTACCCGGCCACCTTCCCATTGATACGGGCCAGGTAAAAATGGGACTCCGGGTGACTCATTTCCTTGCGAATGCGGTCGGGATGAAAACTTTCGTCCAGGTATTGCAACAGGTTCTCTTCCGAAACGGTATCGCGAAACGTCTCATGGAATGTTTGCCGGCCAACCTCCACCAATGCAGGTACATCCCCAGGTCCGGCGGGCAATATGTCGATGTCAGCCAACTCCATAGGTAAAGCATTTATTCTGAACACTGATAAAAGTAATGAAATTGAGCAAATATCCAAAAAAAGTGCGAAAGGAGGCTGGCAAAAAACCGGGATAATTATGGGGTGCTGAGGGTAACAATGCTTTTGGCTTTTGGCTTTTGGCTATTGGCTGTTGGCTTTTGGCCATTGGCTGTTGGCAAAAAAGTTTAACAGGTTGTTTTGACCGTCCGGGGGTCTTCTTACCAATAGCTAACCCAGCAGCTGAAAGCCAAGGGCAGACAGTTCGACGTTTTGACATGTTGACGGCATTTAAACACTTGCAAGATCAAAGATGGCCGGGGAGAGCTTTACACTGGCAGCACCTCCATCTGCTGAACGTACATTTTGGCATAACGCCCTTTGGCTTTAATAAGGCTTTCGTGGCTGCCCCTTTCAACGATCCTTCC
>PWGY01000223.1 GCA_003554665.1 Bacteroidales bacterium
ATATCCTTGAGGACGACGATCAGTTCCGCGTGCTTGACATCAGCGAGAATACTTTCAACAGTGCCCGAACCGCTTACCATCATCACGCCATTGGCGGTTATCACGGCGCCAAGTTGCAGCGCTACCAGGATCTGATCGATTTCTATCTTCAGGACGATGTTCAAAGCCTCCGCACCATGACCAATGAGGCTGAAGCCACCCAGTTGATGGAAAACAAGCCGGTACTCAATATGTTGAACACCAGGTATGTCATATACAATCCGGATGGATCTCCCTTATACAATCCCCATGCATTGGGTAATGCCTGGCTGGTGAATGAGTTTGATATTGTGGAGAACGCCGATGAGGAGATCATGGCCCTGGAGGATTTGGATCCGGGCCACAAGGCGCTGGTCGACCAGCGTTTTGCCGGGTTTGTGGAGGGAAAAACATTCCGGCCTGACCCGGACGCTTTCATTCGCCTGACACACTATCAGCCAAATAAACTGGAATACGAATTCCATGCAGACAGTGAACAGCTGGCCGTGTTTTCAGAGATCTACTACCCAGACGGCTGGGAAGTCAGGATCAATGGCAGTGAGGCAGACCATTTCCGGGTAAATTATATCCTTCGCGGGATGGTACTTCCGGAAGGCACACACAATATAACCTTTAGTTTCCGTCCCGAATCTTATTACACAGGACAATACATCGCACTTGCATTCAGTCTTATTATGGCGGCCGGGATTGTTGCCTATGCCTGGTTGCAGTTCAAAAAAATCCGGCGGCGCAGGAATCAGGCAAACAGCCAGCAAACCTGACCCATGAAAACAGTCCTGGTCATCACCTACTACTGGCCACCCGGCAGCGGGGCAGGCGTATTCCGTTGGTTGAAATTCTGCAAATACCTCCGCGAATACGGATGGGAACCCGTGATTTACACTCCGTCCAACCCCGAGAGTCCAGGCCATGATCCCACACTGGAAGAAGAACTCCCGGACGGAATTCAGGTGATCCGCCGTCCCATATGGGAACCCTACCGTTTCTACAAAATGATCACGGGGCAGAAAAAAGAGGATAAAATTCAATCCGGGTTTCTGAACGAAAACCGGAAGCCCTCTGTTACAGATAAAATATCGACCTGGATCAGAGGCAATCTGTTCATCCCTGACGCCCGCAGGTTCTGGATCAAACCTTCTGTCCGTTTCCTGAGCCGATGGCTGGCAAAACATCCGGTTGATGCCATTGTTACAACCGGCCCTCCCCACAGCCTTCATATGATTGGCCTGCAGCTACAAAGCAAAACAGGAATTCCCTGGCTGGCCGACTTCCGCGATCCCTGGACCCAGATCGATTATCATGACAAGTTGATGTTAAGCAAAGCAGCCGCGCGAAAACATCAGCAGCTGGAAAAGAAAGTTCTCCGCCAGGCCGACAGGGTGGTGACCGTCAGCCCCCATTGTGCAAGCGCCCTGGAAATCATCGGAAACAGAAAGGTCGAAGTGATCACCAATGGATTTGATTCAGATGACCTTAAGGATTTGCCCGGGTTTCAATACAAAACATTCAGCATCACCCATCTGGGTTCCATGAATGCCGACCGCAATCCCTTTGTACTCTGGAAAGTTCTGCAGAACCTGGTAAACACAGATCCCTTTTTCCGTGAAAACCTCCGGATCCGGCTGACGGGCAAAACAGACCTTGCAGTCAGAAAGGACCTGAAAAAATCAGGGCTCATTCCCTATACCGTTTTCACTCCACCCCTGCCCCACCGTGAGGCACTGGTCCATGCAGCAGACAGTGCCATCCTCCTTTTACCGCTGAACAACACCCCAAACGTATTGGGAATTACCACAGGAAAATTGTTCGAATATATGGGGCTCAGGCGACCGGTTCTTTGCATTGGGCCTCCAGCGGGAGATGCAGCCAGAATTATCCGTGAAACCGGAACTGGAATAACCGTGGATTTTAATGATGCGGAAACTTGCCGGGAAACATTATTGCAGTGGGCTGACCGATTCAGGGGCAGAGACCTGCAGCCTGAAAATCACCTGGGCGAACTGTATAACAGGAGAACACTCACCAGCAAACTCTCAATAACCCTGGACCAAATGGCTGGCATTGCACCATAAGCCGCTTTGCTTTCGGCCTGGCAGCTAAGAAGCAGGGCAGCCCAAAATCAAAAAGGGAAAAAAACCGGCAGTAAGAACGTGGCCAGAATCCAGAAAATCAGGTTCAGGGGAGCTCCTACCCGAAGGAAATCAGAGAAGCGAAAACCGGCAACACCGTAAATCATTGTATTGGTCTGATATCCTACGGGGGTCATAAAGCTGGAAGAGGCAGCAAAAGCTATAGCCATAAGAAACGGACGGGCATCCAGCCCAAGCTCAACGGAAGTTGCAATGGCAATTGGTGCCAACAGTACGGCACTGGCATTGTTACTCATTGACTCAGTCAGCAAACTTGTGATGATATACAGTGATGATACCACAGCCACCGGACCAAGTGCCCCGACCACATCAATCAGCAGCACACTTAGCAGCTTGGCAGCTCCGCTGACATCAAGCGCCACTCCCATACTGATTGCCCCCGCCAACAGAAAAATCACCTTCCAGTCAATGGCGAGGTAAGCCTCTTCCATGCTGATACAACGGGTCAGCACCAGAAACATAGCCCCGATTATGGCAGCCATCATAATCGGCAAAATATTTAAAGAGGCCAGCAAAATAACTCCCACAAGCGTCATCACAACCGTAACCATTTTATCCTTTCGGTATCCGGGCAGGTCCACCTCGGAAACAATCAGGAAGGTATTTCTTCCACGAAGCTCCAGTTGCCGGAGGTTTTGTAAATGATCCCTGTCCACCTCAATAAGCAGGGTATCACCAGCCCGCAACTGTGTATTGGCTACTTTATCCCGCATAATATCGCCCCGGTGTCGGATGGCAAGCACCGTGGCACCGTATTTCTGGCGAAAACTTAACTCTTTAACTGTCTGACCTTCAAAGCTGCTATTGGGGGCAATCACAGCCTCAACAAAAATAACCCGGCTGTCCGCCTTTTTATTCTCAGCCAATTCATCAATCGACCGGAACTTGGCATCACTTTTAAGGGCAATCCCTTCCCGCTCCTTCAGTGCCTTGATCTTTTCCACATTGCAGCGGACTTTCAGCACATCGCTTCGCTCCAGGATCAGATCTTCAGATGGCAAGATAAAAGCATTGCCCTTGCGGTTCACCTCCAGGATATCCACATCCAGCTTTTTCACAAGCGGAGATTCCTTAATGGATTTACCCACTGAAGCAGAATTCTCAAGCAATACAATTTCCGTCAGGTAGTCGCCCATCCCGAACTTTTTCATCAGCCCGTCATCGATTCCCCGGTCAGGAATCAGCCTGATCCCAATGAGCATCATATAAAGTAATCCCACCCCGAAAAAAATCAGGCCCATCCGGGTCATCTCAAACATGGAAAAAGGTTCGAGGTTATTTTCAGCAGCCACCCCGCTGACCAGAATATTGGTGGAAGTACCGATCAGTGTACAAACACCCCCGAACATGGAAGCAAAAGACAAAGGCATAAGCATCTTGGCGACACTTAATTTTGACTGGGCAGCCGCACCGACCAGAATGGGAATAAAAATGGCCACCACCGGGGTATTGTTAATGAAGGCAGATATTACCCCTACAGTCAGCATGGTGACCAGAATCCCTATCCAGAAATTGTATTTGAACAGCACCGCAATCCGGTTTCCGATGCCGACCACCGCGCCCGACTTGAACAATGCCGTACTGAGAATAAACATGAAAGCCACCGTAATGGTGGCAGAGTTGCTGAATCCGGAAACCCCCTGCTGCGGCGTCAGCACCCCGGTTACAACCAACACAGACATAGCCACAATGGCAACCACATCTACAGGGATTCGCTCCGTGGCAAACATCACCACTGCACCCAGCAAAACAATCAACACAATACCAATCTCAAGGGTCATCCAGGAGTGAGATTAAGTTGAACGCTACGAAACCCTAAAAGTACAAAGATATGGGGAATAGAAAAAACGGAAAAACTCTTCCGAAATGAAAGGAATAATTTTCGGCGGGCCAGGAAATGACTTATTCACAAACCCCTTCTGTAATGAATCAAAGAATATTAATCAAACCTGACCCGCTGTACAACAAAAGAGCCGGCCACATTTTTAAGCAACAGGTACCCCCTGTAGTTATCCCCTGATTCCGTAGAAAGCATACCGATCACAAATAAAGTTCCATCCATGGAGGTTCCCTGGTAACTGATCATAAAGGATTTTGGCTTGCATTGGGCGAAAAAATCTTTAAAAATGATCTCTGACTGGGAACGGCTGAATGTTCCTTCGGCCCGGGGCAGGTAAAGATCCACATTGGATCCGAAATAAAGGGCGATCCGACGGGAACTTCCATCTTCAATGGCTGAGACAATGGCCTGAACAACCTCCTCGGCGGTATTGTCTTTGCGCTCAGTCTGCCCGGTTTCCTGGGCATTCCCCAAAAAGGGACATAGCCACAAAAAAACCAAGAACAATAAATTGCGTTTTAGCCTCATGGCAATGAAAGTCAAAAGCCGGAAATATTAGATATATTCAATTACACATCCCCAAACCTAAAGCACATCAAAAACTGAACCAAAAACCTGCCAATCACCAAGGTTGCCCGACTTTTTGTGGCAATTTCAAACTGAATCAACCACAAACCTACGAAATCAGATCAAAAGACAAAAACCAAAAATGCGTAATTTTGCAGGTGTATGCGCGCGATAATCGAAACAACCAACAGGTTAGCCGGATGAAAATCATACTTCTTACCATTGGACAAACGGATGATCTGTGGCTCAGAGACGCCATTGAAACTTATATGCAGCGCATCAACAGGTACACAGGTTTTAGCATCCATAATATCCCCGTCCCGAAAAAATGGAACAGCCTATCACCCAAACAACGAAAAGAGCATGAAGGTAAATTACTGCTGGAACAAGTAAAGGAAAGCGACTACACTGTATTGCTTGATGAAAAGGGTAAGGCTTTCAGCTCTGTTCAGTTTGCGGGATTTATTCAGGAGAGGATGAACCGTTCAACCCGGAAGCTGCTGTTTATTGTAGGCGGGCCCTGGGGTTTCAGCCCCGAAGTATACAGGAAGGCACAGATGCAGCTATCCCTTTCGGCCATGACATTCTCCCACCAGATGGTAAGGCTTTTCTTTACTGAACAACTCTACCGTGCATTCACCATTTTAAAAAACGAACCCTATCATAACGGGTAAAGGGGTCTGGGACTCGACCTGTTCCTGCCGGTTCTGTTTACTTCGACCTGCCCCCTGCCGGCCCTGCTTATTGCAACCCGGTGCTGCCACTTCTGCTTACCAGGCGTTCTGACTAATAATCCTGTACGCTGGCTTTACCAGTTTTCCAGCTGCATATCGCCTGAAAATTTCTGCAAAAAAACAACCCTGATACAACTAGATTTTATATTTTTGTAAGCCCTTTGCGAACCCCTATCACCGAAAAAATATCGTAACCAGGATATTTTTCTAAAAGGGAACCCGGAAAAGGCAAAAAACACAAACAGGGGCGTTAGCTCAGTTGGTTCAGAGCGCATGCTTGACAGGCATGAGGTCGCTGGTTCGATTCCAGCACGTCCCACAACCAAAGCCACAGCGGCAATTGCTGTGGCTTTTTTCTTAAGGTCACCCACCATGAAAAAAGTATTGCTGTTTC
>PWGY01000090.1 GCA_003554665.1 Bacteroidales bacterium
CACAAACACAACCTTTCCGAAACCTGAACGAATCGCGTCATACACGGAATAATCCATAATGGTTTCACCGGAAGGTCCAATCCGGTCCAGTTGCTTCATTCCTCCGTAACGACTGCCCATTCCGGCAGCCAGAACCAACAATGCAGGGGCCATTTACGTAAGTTTTTCCTGAATAATCATATGATGAAAGCCTTGTCTGGGAAGGCTTAAGTGGTCGGCAAAAATACAGAAAAAACTTACAGATGATGCAACAGCTTATCGGAAAAATAGTTGATTGACCGTCACGATTTCCTCATCGGTGATGGCATGGCCAATTCCCGGATAGATATAAACAGAAGGTTCGGCGTTAAGGTTTTTCAGTAAAGAGCCAGTTTCCCTGACCCTTTCCACCGGGATGTGAAAATCCGGATCACCCGAGCCTATAAAAACCTGCGTTCCCTGAAAATCTCCGCTGTATTTGTTTTTATTAAGGGTACTGCCGATCAAACCACCTGTGAAAGCAAGAATGCCTCCGTATTTTTTTGCGTTTCTCGCGGTATATTCCAGGGTGAGGCAGGCTCCCTGTGAAAACCCGCCAAAATACAGCGAATCCGCTGACACGCCCTCTTTCCTTGATTCTTCTTCAACATCTGATAAAAGTTGGAGCGCACTGTCAAGCCACGGCTGATTCTTTTCTTCGGGTGCAAGAAAAGAATAAGGATACCATGTGTTTCTTGTGGCCTGCGGCGCCAGAATGGTAAACCCATCCAGCCAAAGCTTTGCGGCCACCTGAAGCATATCACCGGCACTCCCACCCCTTCCGTGAAGCAGTACAATGGCCTTACCGGTTTCTGCCAGGGACTTATCTCTGGTAATGATATTTTTCCTGTGCATTAGTAATACCTGCTTAAATCCATATCCAATTTGGGTAGCACTTCCTCCAGTTCCTGGCGGCGGTTTTCATACTGAGGAGGCAACATCAGATTTTGTCCCAGTGTATCTGCCGACTCGTCAACCAAAAAACCGGGATCATCAGTGGCAATCTCAAAAAGAACACCTCCAGGTTCCCGAAAGTACAAAGAACGGAAATACTGCCTGTCTATCACGGGTGTGGATTGAATGCCTTCTACCCGTAGTTTCTCCCAAATAAGGTTCTGAGTAAGCTTTCCGGGGGTTCTGAAAGCCACATGGTGAATGCTTCCGTTTCCGTTTTTTCCCCGACCTGTAGCCGAGGGCACCAATACATCTACATATTTACCGGGAACGTCTTCTGCAGCAAACCGCATCCGGTCATTCTGCTCAGCAATCAGGCGGTGTTCCAATACGTCGGTCAACAGACGTGTTGTTGAAGTGTCATCCCCAACCCACACCTCTGTTCCGAAAAAACCGCGTATGGCATGCTCTGCAGGGATATGCGTACCGGTAAGACTTTCTCTCTTATCCTGTTCGTTAAATACCAATTCCAGCTTTAAGCCGTCAATGTCTTCAAGGCCAATGATGATTTCCCGGTTGAATCGTTCCACTGGTTTATCGAAAGGTATGTCAAGCCTTTTCAGTCGCTTTTCCCAAAAAGCAAGGGATGAAGAAGGTAGTGAAAAGGACAGGGCCACGGCCTGCCCGATGCCCCTTTATCCGGGAGGAAGGCCCCTGTAGGGGAAGAATGTCAGAATTGTTCCGGGACTCCCAATCCGGTTCCCGTAATACAGATGGTACACCCCGGGGTCGTCAAAGTTCACAGTCTTTTTGATAAGCCGAAGCCCCAGTACTCCGGCGTAAAACTCCACATTTCTTTTGGCATCGTCGGCCAGTACCGTGATGTGGTGCAATCCCCCAATAAGGTTGTTTTTCAGCGCATCCATCTTTCAAGCGTGATCATTCACAATAAGGAAACAGGCCACAAGGAGGAATGTTCAGCCTCCGAAACAAACCGGACACTTGAAAAATCAACTGATCGTTGCTTCTGAATCAAAATAAACAGCCGGTAAACTATTCAAACAGCAGGTATTTGAGGTTTGCACTGGAGTCCGTAAATGTTTCTATATTCCCGCTTGTGGAAGTCAGCAAAGTGGTAAAACCCGGTCCATGCCCTGCAATATTGCTGTTGCTATGGGTTATCACACCAATTGTTATGGCTCCAGTCTTGAATATCCGGCCAAAAGAATGGTCAGCGTCTGTGATGGCAACTATATCACCAAAACGCAAGGCGTCCAGACCGTATTTTTCGATGACCTTCTCATCAAAAAGCTGAATGTCATAGTCGCCGGTATAAGCCTGATCTGCACCAAGTCCGGAACCCATGATTTTGGCCGGCACCGTCAGGGCCACCGGTACACGGAGCTTACCTCCGGGGGTAATTCCCATACCTGCCTCAGTCAGTGCTTCAAGGAGCCTTGGGCTCATGCTGAATGCCTTCACATCACCGGCATTTTTCAGTTCCATGCCCGCCCCGAAAGCATAAACCTGCATCTTATCGCCGGGTGTCATTTTATAAAGCACTTCCTGATCTTTAAAGTCAACCATCACATGCTCGGATCCCCCGTGTTTACCAATCACATAGCCGGTTTCTCCTTTGGCATCACCGCTAAGGACCCTAACCTGGTTGCCGATACAGGAAAGCGCATTGAAGGCACGGCTCTCCCCGCTGGAACGACTGTTGCTACTGCCGGGATTATAAAGCGTAACCGCGGGTTCCACATGGTCTCCTGCAAGGTTCACAGCTGTATCGCCTGTGCGAAATTCATAGGTAATGCTTCCGGTTGCCGGCACCATTCTGATGGACCCGTCTGCGCCAACCCTGTATGGGGTACTTCCCAGCCGTGCTTCAGCGATCCACCCCACCACCGGCATTTTCACAAGTTGTTCTCGGTTGAATTCAACCGGGGAAAGGGTTTGGGCTTCCACGACGCTTTGAAAGGACGAAAAGCAGATCAGCATAATGAAGGCAATTGCAAACAACAGCGGTTGCCTGCTTTTTGAAAGGCTAGAATACATAACAATAAAGATTTTGGTTGAAGGTGTTGAACAATATTTGCTGCGAAAGATAGTAAATTCTTCCCACACCGGGACAGAAAAGCAGGCCCTGAAACCTGATCAACGCGTGCTCACCTCAAGGTGAACAAGGTGCTGATAATGTTCAAAAAGATCCAGGATGGAGTTTACATAGTTCACAGGCTCCAGCCCTGAGGCATATCCAAACCTGACTTCTTCCCTGTTAAAATATTCAGGGTTGGATTTGTTCAGCATGTGTTCAGCAACATGACCGTGCCAGATATCCGGATCATCTCCTTCGGCTTTGGCTAAACGCCTGGCATCCTGAACATGACCGTGCCCTACATTATAGGAAGCAATCACAAACTTCCTGCGTTCGTATTCATCTTCAATATGATCTTTCCAGTAACCCTGAAGCCATTGCAGGAACTTTATACCAGCGGCAATATTATCCTCGGGATCCAGCGGATCATCAGCTCCGAATTCACGGGCGGTAGCCGGCATCAACTGCATAAGGCCGACAGCACCGGCCCAGGAGCGTGCTGATGGATTAAATTGTGATTCCTGGTATATCAATGCCGCAAGCAGCCGCCAGTCCCAACCCAGTTCATCCGCATATTGCTGAAGCAATTCATCGTATGGTGAAACTGTTCCTCCTGTAACCGGGAAAAAATCACTGGAATACCTGGAGCGAAATGCCCTGCGGTTCTCGTAATATTTATTGTAGATCACATAGTAATCGGTTTGGGTTCGGGCTTTCTCCAGCCATTCATTCACAGTATCAAGCAGTTCAGGTGAAGTCTGCCTCATGGCCCAGGCAGTCTGCTGCGGCATGCTGATGGCCGTTTCCACGTCCAGATTCTGGTGGTAGGCCGATTTGATTCCCGCAATATTTTCATCGGCAACCGTAAAATCGATTTCTCCCTCTGCCACCGACCTGATCAATTCTTCGGTGGTCACCCCCTTTTCTGCCTCCACAATGTCAATATCTGCTCCAATTTCCTGTGAAAGATTGATAAGACGGTCAAGGTAGGCTGACCCGCGGCGCACATACACAGTTTTGCCTGAAAGTTCAATGGGGTTCCTGATCAGCTCATTTTCGATCTGATGAAGCATCATCTGCCGCCAGTTTTCCGGTTTCCGTTGCACCAATACCTGCCGGGTCATATTCAATGGCTCCGAAAAGGCAAGCCTTTCCCTTCGGCCTGAGGTTACAGTCAGACCATATGCAATCAGGTCACCTTCTCCCCTGTCAAGCATGTCCATCATTTGTCCGAAATCACGGGCAATCTTAATGCGCACAGGTAATCCGATGTGCTCTCCGAAAAGTTGCAGGAGTTCATATTCATAACCCATGACTTCGCCCCTGTAAATAAAATAACTCAGGGGGCTGTAACTTGTTATCGCCACAAGTTCGCCCCTTTCCCTGATTTCAGGCAAATCAGGCAGTCCGGGATCCTTTCCGTTACCAATTCTGAAAAAGTCACAGGACACCATAATAATCAACAAAATTACAATGCCGGTTACCGGGATGATATTTCTTCTGGCAAGATGCATGTCAGTCATTTTATACCTTAAATCTACATATCCTGTGATGAAAAAACAAATTATTGATACCATTTAATCTTTTTCACCTCTCGTTTAAGTGAATTAGCCGCCGAATCCTCCGAAATTTTGTTATTATTGCATACGAAACACTGGTTTATCTATCCATCTTTCCTTAATGAATTAAACATGAAGAGAATTGCCTTTTTCACACACAGTCCTTTACTTATTATCGGGCTTATTGCTTTTATACTTATGAATGCCTGCACATCTGATCACGCCGAAATTATTTATGTCAATGGCAATTTTTATACGTTGGATGAGAACGTGCCCCAGGCAACTGCTGTGGCTGTCCGTGACGGAAAATTTATTTTTGTCGGCGACCGGGATGGTGCCATGACATATGCGGGCAACCAGACTGAAGTCATCGACCTTGAAGATCAGACAGTCATACCCGGGCTCACAGAAAGTCACATGCATTTTGACAATCTGGGGCGCAATCTGCTGATGGCTCCTCTGGATGTTTACTGGCTGCCCCTTGACGAACTCACAGAAAAAATCGAAACCGCAGTGAAAGAATCTGACCCCGGAGAATGGATTATTGCCAGGGGCTACAATGATGCCATTTGGGATGAAGATCCCCACCGTCGTCAGCTGGATGCCGTAAGTCCGGACAATCCGGTCGTTCTTCGCCGATATTGCGGCCATGCCCACTTTGTCAATACCCGGGCCCTCGAAGAGGCCGGCGTTACTGCTTCCACAGAAGATCCTGATGCAGGCAGCATTATCCGTGACGCACAAGGTGAACCGACCGGTGTGCTGGTTTCCGCTGCAGGTGTCCTTGTAACTGAGCATGTTCCCCCTACCCCGTCACTTTCCAGTGCTGAGGAACTGGAAGCACTGCAAATGGGGAGTGATGCACTTCTGGAAGCAGGAATTACCACCGTACACTGTGCCACAGGCATTGGCACAGATGAGATCAGACTCAGGCAGGAGGCATTTGACCAGGGGTATCTTCAGGTGCGTCTGATGGATGCGGTGAGCGTTGAAGCCGCCAGGGAGCTGGGAGCTCCGCTTGAAGGTCTTTACGATGACCGTTATACGGTTCGCTGGGTAAAAATGTTTGCCGACGGATCTTTGGGCGGGCGTGGTGCTGCCATGCTCGAATCTTACGATGATATGCCGG
>PWGY01000152.1 GCA_003554665.1 Bacteroidales bacterium
AACTTTTTCTCTCTGGTCATAATAGTTATAGTTTGTTAGGATTTCAAAAGGTCTTATTTATAGGGAGTTAGACCAACTCTTGGAGGCGACAAATTTACGAAATATTCTCCACTATATGGAGCAAATCCGCCTATTTATAACGATTATAGCTAAGTCGTGATCCGGGGTTGTTAATCAAAAAACATCCACGAAACCCCGAACTTGAACATGGCCTCGGGTAAAGGGTAAAAAGGAATGTCGTAAACCGGACCATGATCAAACACCAAATCGGCAAGATGCTGATATTTCACAAAAAGCCTTGCACGGCCGATGCGGGCATTGACAAACGCATCCACAAGAAAAACATGATCGCTTTCATAGTCATACTGGCGGTAAAACTGCCTCAATACCGGCATATATGCCATCGGCTCATAAGGGGAATGATATCTCAAATCAAAACCCACGTGGGTAAACAGCGCTTCATCAAAAAGGCTGAATGCCGCATAAAATGAATGATTGCTGATCCATTGCGGGAACTGGTCAAAGTGCCGTTCGCCCGTAAACTGGTACAATAATTCATGCTTTGTCCGAAAAACACCCGGCTCAAATCCTGCTGAAAGGCGTGCAGTCCATACGGACACATCATGATCATGTTGTACGGGATAAGCTGAAGCATTCAGGAAAACCGGCCGGCTAAGTAAATAATAGTCTCCTCTGACTGACAGGTTATTCCACGAATAGCCGACATTGAGATTGAGTGTACGTGAGGTTCGGAAATCGTTATCCCAGCGTACGTAATTGCTGTTAAACCGGCTGTAGAAATAGGGGGTTTGCCGTTCCAGGTAGGCGGCTTCAATGCGGAGCCGGGATGCATCCGATTTCCTTCCTGCATTGAGCCCTCCCATGATACTCAGATCCTGATCATTGTACCCGCCATAGGTATATTTGGCAAACCCGTCCAATGACAAAAACAACTCAGGATCAGAACGGACTTCAACCCCGGGCTCAAACTGAGAAAACCGTTCTTCTGCGAACATTTCCTCTGCTCCCTGTTCAGAAAGAGCCGGCTGCGAAATATTAACCAGCCGGTGCTCAAGGAAGACAGTCAGGTTTAATGGAAAGCGTCTTCCTTCGCTCCCTGCGACCTGACTCGACCAGCTGACCTTGTTCTCAAGCACATGGACCAGGGTTGAATCATAGGTAAACTGTTCATTATAGGGGAGTTCACCGGGATAGAAGACCCGGGAGGGCATCCCGCCATCCTCAAAAACATAGGCCTCCCGCCGGTACTCTGCAGAATGCCTGAACACACCAAAGCTAAGAAAGCGATCATTGTCCAGGGTATCATTTCCAAGCTCAATTCCAGGCTCATATGACTGATGGATGCGGAATGCCAGCTCCCTGTAACGGGAATCTGCATCATACAGAAATACGCTGTCACGAACCTCATCCTCTTCAAACCCGAGATGATTCTGCAGCCCCCCGCTTTCTTCATTTTTAACCCGGTTTGCCACAAAACTACCCAAAAGCTGGTAGCGGTCTGAAGGTGCATAATCAAGGGTAAGCTGCAAACTTGCATTCCTTGACGCTACCCGGCTATAGTACCCGGGAGAGTGCACAACCTGGTACTCCATGCCCCCATATATATCTTCACCAAAGCGCTGGTTATGCTTTGCGGTGAATAACTGCTCGTTTTCTGATCCAGTCAGGTAAAACAACTCGGAATACACAAAATCCGGTCTGTAAAACCTGAGGTCGCTGATGGAAAATGTGTAACCGGGATATATCTCTTCGGGGTATAAGGAAAAATGCTGCCTGCGGTTGATATCAAATGCCAGTGAGCGATTTACGTGCCCCACATTCCCTTTACCTGCAAAAAAATAGGGATCGCCGGTATAGTAATCATAATGCTGAAGCTCAGAAAGTGTGGTATCGAGATAAAGATCTCCGTCAAAATATGGGTTTAACAAATCTGCTTCTGTAAACCAGGGTACAACAGAGGGGGGATCCTCTTCACCGGACACTGTCGGCGGAATAAGGAAAGCCAAACAAAACCATACACCAACAAGACAAGCACAACGAAGCATGGTAACCAATCAGAATTTGTCAAAAAAAGCGGTGTAAAGGTAATCGTTTTTTTACTGAAGTTGCATAGTCCTGCACGGTATTTGATGAGACATCAATATACTGCACACGGATATTTATTTCATTTCGCAGCTTGATTATTATTAACTTTGCATACTTCTTAAATATTTGATAGTTAGAAATGTACCGCTTAACTTTTTCCCTGGTAGTATCTTTATTCATTTTCTTCCCCCACTCCGGATTTCCCGGAAGCAAAGAGGATCAAAACCATTCCCCTGAGGATATATCCGTCGGGCTTACCCTCAGTGGCGGTGGTGCCCGCGGTCTTGCCCACGTCGGGGTGCTCCATGTCCTTGACAGCATTGGGGTCAAAATTGACTACATTACCGGTACCAGTATGGGGAGTATTGCTGGGGGCATGTACGCTTCAGGTTATTCTGCCCGGGAAATTGAGGAGTTTTCCATCGGGATGAACTGGGACGCTTTGTTTGCCAGATCCAGTGATCTGAGTTACATTCACCCGGCCAGGAGAAATGACCACCGGAAATATTTTCTTGAAGTTCCCGTAGAGGATCGCAAAATCAAACTAAGAACCGGAGCCATTGAAGGGCAGCAATTGTGGAATACATTAAATGAGGTTTTCCTGCATGTACATACAGTGGATGATTTCAGTCAGCTTGACATCCCGTTTGCCTGTGTTGCCACCAATGTGGAAACAGGCGAACCCGTGGTCATGAAAGATGGCAATCTCATTACTGCAATCCGCGCCTCCATGGCCATCCCATCAGTATTTACAACGGTAGAGCGAAACGGGATGAAACTGATTGACGGTGGGGTGGTAAATAACTTTCCCGTGGTTGAAGCCAAAAACATGGGCGCTGATTTTGTGATCGGGGTAAATGTATCACAAGGCTTAAGAGCTGCTGAAGAGCTAACCAACCCCATTGACATCATCTATCAGATGGGGTTTTACAGTGATGCAAAATCTTTCATGGAAAACAGGGAGTTCACCGACCTGTATATTGAACCTGAACTGACGGGTTACACTGCGGCCAGTTTTCAAAACACAGAACAAATCATTGAACAGGGCAAGGTTGCCGCCCGAAAAGTGATTGATCAACTGCTTGAGCTGCCAGGAAATGGCCAACCCAGGGAAGACAACATTGCCGAACAAAGGGAGCAAATGCAGATCACTGTAGACAGTTTGCATTTTAACGGGCTGGAAAATGTCCGTCCATGGTTTGTAAGGAACTCAATGAATATTGCCCCCGGTGATACCATCACCCCTTCGGATTTAACCAGGGGGATTAACAGGCTTTTTGCAAGCGGTTATTTTGAGCGCGTGCACTACAATATACAACCGTGCCAGGAAGGTGACGGAGTCATTCTGCAGCTAAACCTGGAAGAAAGGCCATTCTCCAGTCTGGCAGCAGCCGTTCATTTCAGCTCCTTTTCCGGTGTTGGGCTGATCGGAAGACTTGGCACCGAAAGGCTGTTTACATATAATGCCATGGGTGAACTGGCCATCCTGGCCGGAGAAAATCCGGCTTTCAAAAACCGTTTATTGTTTTACACCAGTGACCGGCGACGTGCATGGTTTGACCTGGTCAACGAGGGCCGGATCTTCAATTTTCCCCTGTATGAAGATTTTGAAGCCATTGCAGAATACCAGCAAAGGCATTTCCGGAGCGAACTTTCATTTAATAGCGTTTCCGGAGAAAATGGTTATTTTTCCGTGGGATCGGGTTTCACCTTCCAGGGACTATCCCCAAAGTTGAGGGGCAGGATTACAATTGATGGAAATATCAGATCTTTTGATGCTTTTGCCAGATACAATCTCAACAGCCTGAACACAAACGCATTCCCAACTTCAGGTCAACTTTTCGAACTATCTGCATCTTACCATTTTAACCAAAGGCCCAGGCTGAAAACATTTAAAATGGATGGCCAGGATGCCACCCTCGAAGACATGGGGATTGAAATAGGGAATTTTATTCAGGCCAAAATAAATTGGGAATCCTTTGTTCCCATTAGTGAATCCTTAACACAATTGTTCAAGTTTCAGTTCGGATATAACTTTGACTACGAACAGGGCTTTATCAACAATTTCAATGTGGGGGGAACCCAGGCCTTCCTTGATAACCAAATGACCTTCTGGGGGCTGAATGAATATGAGTTAATGACAGAGTCCGTTTTTACCGGCCAGATAGGGTACCAATACCATGTGGGCCGGGGCCTGTTTGCCTCTGCGATCACCAACGCTGCATTATATGACTTCAGGCTTAACAAGCCTGAAGAAATCTCTTCAGAGAACCTGATGTACGGTGGTGCTTTATCCATGGGGTATGACTCCCTGGTCGGCCCCTTAGAACTTACCTTTGCATACAGCCCGCAAACAAACCGGATTACCGGATACCTGAACCTAGGCTGGGCTTTTTAATATCCAATGGGTGACAAGCCTGCATTTTTCCTGGCCATCATTGCCTGATATGGAATGCAGGCAACGCAAATGGTCTTGATTTGTAATGCATTGTGTTTTAACATCCACCTTGCTTCCTGCAAAGGTTTCTTTGAGCCATTGCACCTGTAAGCGATCCACTCTGTGGGTCTCATGTATTGAAGCAGGGATCGACTCAAGGGCCCATTTCACGTAAACCACATTATTTACATGCTGATTGATATCTATATCTGCACTCAGCACCCTGAAGCTGGCCATGTAGTCTGCTCCGGATAAAGACGGTATTTCATCCATATGCATTCTTTCCTCAGGTGCACCATCGTGGCCATAGGCCTTTTTCATGTTTGCATCAACACGTATTGGTCTTTTTTTGTTGGTGTCCAAAAAGATCCACGATGACCGGGCTGTCGCCAGTTCCTTTTCGCCAGCATCAAGCACCTGGTAGTTTCTGAAGCCCATAAACCGGTATACAGAAGTGGGGATTGTCCGGATCAGAATCCGGTCATTGAATGCAGGTGGATGGACGAACCGGATGTCAAAACCGTGCAGCAACCATATCACCCCATGCTTGCGATAATAATCCAACCCCACCCCTTCAGCTTCACTTTGCAGCAATGCCAGTTCCTCAAAGTAATTCATCAGCGCATCAATCCTCAGCGCTCCGTCGATCCCGGTTTCATAAATGTGTACCTGATACTCTTTTTCAAAAGGTTTTCCGGCCATTGTAGCAGTTCTTTTAAGCGTAAGTCAGTAAAAGACAAAATAATCCCCAAAATTAGGATTTTCCATTGTCATTTTTTTGTCTGTTTTGCAGTCCGTGAGAAGTTTGTTGGTTTGTCGGGGCTAGCGCCCCTCCGGTTAGTCGTGGCTTCGCCACTCCAGTTGTTGGTTTGTCGAGTGCTCCGCACTCTCCGGTTGTTGGTTCTCATGGGCTAAAAGCCGGAAAAGCTGCCGATGGTCTGGTAAACGGCTCAGGCGGTTGCTGGTTCTCACGGGCCACAAGCCGGGGAAGCTGCCCATGGCCTGGCAAACGGCCCAGGCAGTTGTTCGTTGTTGGTTCTCATGGGTTATGGGCAGGGAAAGTTGTCAATGGTTTGGCAAACAGGCAATGCAGTTGTTGGTTCGCATGGGCTAGAAGCCAGGGAAGCTGCCAGTGGTCGGGGAAGCAGT
>PWGY01000119.1 GCA_003554665.1 Bacteroidales bacterium
AAAGTCTTTGTCTGGAACGGCGACTCCAAGGTTTTTCTGGCCATGGTCAAGTACAATGAGGACAGAACAAATGCGGAGAACGACACAAGAATTGGGATGGTACAGGTTATCCTGCTGGTGGAAGATTCGGCCAAATACTATTCCCGCTACCTTCCCATACTTTACTCCATTGTGATCGAACAAACACAACATCTGATTGAAGAAGTAAACACCGATGAACTATACAAACTACTCAAAATGAGGGTCAGGCCAAAAGTATTGCTTGCTTCCTCTTATACTGAGGCCATCAACCTATTCAATCAATATAAAGACAATCTGCTTTGTCTGATCTCAGATGTAAAAT
Source organism: Bacteroidales bacterium (assembly GCA_003554665.1). Next base: position 344 of record PWGY01000119.1, read on the forward strand.
TTGAGAAAGATGGCGAGATGGACAACCGGGCCGGCCTGAAGCTGATGGAATATGCCAAACGATCCATGCCCAATCTCCCCACGGTGCTTCAGTCATCAGACCCGGAAAATGCCACTGAAGCATATAAACTTCAAAGTACTTTTATCAACAAAAACTCAGACACGCTAAAGCAGGATCTGCAGAGTTTTATCAACTACTACCTTGGCTTCGGGCATTTTATCTATAAGGATGAAACCGGCCGCCGCGACATTGCCGTGGCCCGTTCTATGAAAGAATTCCGCACCCACCTGAAAACCATTCCGGAAAATTCACTGCTCTATCATGCAAAAAAGGATCATTTTTCACACTGGCTTATGGCAAGGGGTGAGATCCAGATTGCACGGCGCATCAAGCCGCTGAAAGTAGATGATTTTAAATCTCCGGGCAGTTTGCGTCAGTACCTCATTGATGTCATTGACGAGTGCATCCATGACAAGCAGCGTGGAAAAGTGATCAATTTTGAAGAATCAGCCCTTCTCGACGACACCAACATCGTGAGTATGTCGCCGGGATCACTGGGGGGCAAAGGGCGCGGGCTTGCTTTTATCAACATGATCATCAACAACTTTGACTTTAAAGAGCTGGTGCCGGATATTCGTATTACCACGCCCCGCACATCCATTATCGGCACCGAGGAGTTTGAACGCTTTATTCACAACAATGAGCTCTACAACAAAATTTACGGCGAAACGGATTATGACAAGATCAAAACGCTTTTCCTGGAAGGGCACCTCACCCCCACCCTGCGTAAACGCCTCAAATCATATCTTTCAGTAAACCAGAAACCTTTGGCCATAAGGTCATCCAGCTTATTTGAAGATTCACTGATGCAGCCATTTGCCGGGATCTTTGATACCTTTTTGCTTCCCAACAACCATCCTGATCCTGAGGTAAGACTCAAACAGACCATGGATGCAATAAAGCTTGTCTATGCCTCTATCTTTTCACCCACAGCGCAATCATACTTTAAGGCAGTGAACTATAAGATCGAGGAAGAAAAAATGGCCGTAGTGATCCAGGAAGTGGTCGGACACCAGTATGAAAACTTTTTTTATCCGCATATCAGCGGGGTGGCGCAATCCTATAATTTCTATCCGTATTCCTATATGAAGCCGGAGGAAGGTTTTGCTTCCATAGCCATGGGCTTGGGGAAATATGTGGTTGAAGGGGAAAAAACCTACCGCTTCTCCCCGGTTCACCCCCAACTTGAGATGTATACCCCGAAAGAGTTGTTCAAAAATTCACAGGTTCACTATTACGCAGTGGATCTGAACAAGAAAGAGTTGAATCTGCTGGAAGGCGAAGATGCCGGACTTACCAAGCTGGAAATTGATCAGGCTGAAAAACACGGCACACTGAAGCATTGCGCATCGGTTTATGATTTTAACAGTGAACGAACCATTCCCGGTATCACAGATGCAGGGCCACGTGTGGTCAACTTTGCAAACATTCTCAAGTATGATTACATCCCATTGGCCAAGTCAATCGAATCCATTCTGGATATCATTGCCGAATCAATGGGCACCCCGATAGAGATGGAATTTGCCATTGACCTGAATAAGGACAGAAACGGAGAAGCTTCATTCTACCTGCTGCAGATCAAGCCCCTGATCAAAAACATCATTGAAACCGATATCAATATTGAAAATATTGACAATGAGCGACTTTTGCTTTACAGTGAAAACGGTATGGGCAACGGCCGGATCAAAGGCCTGCAGGATGTGGTATTTGTGGATCCGGACCGATTTGACAAGCTGAAAACAGAAAAGATCAGGGATGAGATCGATGAGATCAATGCCAGCCTTACGGAAAAGGACAGAAAATATATTCTGGTCGGACCCGGAAGATGGGGCACCCGGGACCGTTTTATCGGAATTCCGGTGAACTGGTCACAAATATCAAATGCACGCATCATTGTGGAGGTAAGCATGGAGGACTTTCCCCTGGACGCATCCCTGGGCTCTCATTTTTTCCACAATGTCATATCCATGAATGTGGGCTATTTCTCCGTAAAACACAACGACCTGATTGATTACATCGACTGGGACAAACTAAAGAATGCCCGCGTCATAGAGGAGAAAAAATATGTGAAACACATCCGGTTCAGTAAGCCGCTGGAAGTGGTCATGGATGGCAAAAAAAGGGCTGCCCTGATCTACCACCAGGAAAACAAAACCAATAAAAAAGCCAACACAAAACAAGCAAGTTCAAGACAAGAATGAAAGCCGAACAATCCAAATACCAATACGACGAGAAATTCGCCACCGACACCTATGAGTTCAAGGAAATCTCCTATGAGGATCTGATGCAGAAACGAATCATCAATGTGCTGCTCATTTGCAGTAACTATGATGCCTTTATGCTGGAAGAGGACGGCCGGATCAACGAAAAAATATTCCTTGAGTATACCTCCAAGAATCTTCGTTACCCCCCTCAGTTTACTCAGGCCAGCTCCTCCGAAGAGGCTTTCCGGAAACTTGAAGAAAAGGATTTTGACCTGGTGATCACCATGCTGAATGTGGGGCGCATCGACTGCTTTGAAATGGCCAAAAAAGTCAAAAAGCGGCATCCCGGAACTCCGATTGTGGTACTCACACATTTTTCCCGGGAAGTTTCCATGAAGCTTCGTAATGAGGATCTCAGCTCCATTGATTATGTCTTCAGCTGGCTGGGGAACGCCGGCCTTTTGCTGGCCATCATCAAATTGCTGGAAGACAGAATGAATGCGGATTTTGACATTGAGAGCGTGGGCGTTCAGGGTATTCTGCTGGTAGAGGACTCAGTCCGCTATTATTCCTCTTATTTACCCACGATTTACAAAGTAATTTTTGACCAGACAAATGAGTTGATGACAGAGGGGCTCAATGAGCACCGCAAAACCCTGAGAATGCGTGCCCGGCCCAAAATATTGCTTGCCAAAACCTACGAGGAGGCTTTGTCGCTGTATAATAAATACAAAGACAACCTGCTGGGGATTATTTCCGATATCAGTTACTCCAAAGACAACAAAAGAGACAACCAGGCCGGGGTCAAACTGGCCACCCATATCCGCAAAAGGAACAGCCAGATCCCTATCCTCCTGCAGTCATCTGAGAAATGGGATGCCACCATCAACAAAAACATTGATGTCAACTTTATCAATAAGTACTCCAAAACGCTGCTCATTGAACTAAAACATTACATCAAGGAAAATTATGGTTTTGGTGATTTTGTATTTAAAAATAAAGATACCGGCATGGAGCTGGGCAGGGCCAATAACCTCCACTCCCTGCAGGTAAAAATCACCCATGCTGACCCGAAAGTATTGGAATACCATGTGTCCAACAATCATTTTTCAAGATGGCTCAAGGCCAGGGCACTTTTCTCCATTGCCAATGTGTTTGCCCAGAAAAGCCGTGACGACTTCAATAATGTGGAAGAAATCAGAAGCTACCTGATTGACACCATCGCCAACTACCGCCGCACCAAAGGCCGGGGTATTATTGCCAGTCATCTTGATGAATATGCGGTTTTTACCAGGCTCGGAGACGGACAACTAGGGGGAAAAGCCCGCGGACTGGCTTTCATTGATTCGGTAATCAACAAACATAAGATCATGAACCACTGGGATGGTGTAAATGTGTCCATACCCCGTACCGTGGTACTCACAACAGACATCTTTGATGAATTCATGGAGGAAAATGAACTCTATGATTTTGCCCTGTCTGACGTGAGCGATGATGAAATACTTGATCGCTTTGTCCAGAGTAAAAGCCCGTCCAGGATGCGGTCCTACATCAGGGAAATTGTTGATTTTTTCAAATCACCCCTCGCCGTAAGGTCTTCAAGTCTGCTGGAGGACAGTCATTACCAGCCGTTCGCCGGCGTTTACTCCACATACATGATCCCCAACAACCACAGTGATCGAAACGTATGCATACAACAGCTGGATCAGGCTATCAAAAGTGTTTATGCATCGGTTTTCTACGGGGAAAGCAAAGCTTATATTGAGGCCACCTCCAACGTAATCGATGAAGAAAAAATGGCTGTGGTCATTCAGGAGTTATCGGGTCGTTCATATGAAAACATGTTCTATCCAACCATTTCCGGGGTTGCCAGATCAGTTAATTTCTACCCCATTGAACCCGAAAAATATGAGGACGGGGTAGCCAATATTGCCTTTGGGCTTGGGAAAACAATTGTGGATGGCGGGGTTTCCTTCCGTTTTTCACCCAGACATCCGGATAAAGCCCTGCAACTGGCCAATACCGATATTGCACTTCGAGACAGCCAACGAGAATTTTACAGCCTTAATCTTGATCCGGAAAAATACCACCCGGCAGTAGATGATTCGGTCAGCCTGCACAAGCTCAGAATTCGCAACCTGAAAGGATCTTCTGCACTAAAATACGTGGCGTCCACTTTTGACTATGAAGATCAGATCATCCGGGATGGCCTTTATGAGGGGGGCACCCGTATCATTACTTTTGCCAATGTACTAAAACACCGTTCGTTCCCCCTGGCCGAAATACTGAACAAACTTCTCAGGATTGGACAACGGGAAATGAACAACCAGGTGGAGATTGAATTTGCTGTCAACCTGGATGTGCCCAAAAAAGAAAAACAACAATTCCATTTCCTGCAAATCCGCCCTGTGGTGGAAACCCAGGAAAAAAACAGGGTCAGGATCAATGCCCATAAAAAAAGCAGTACGATTGTAATCAGCCATAATGCACTGGGCAATGGGATCATTGAGGGGATTCATGATTTTATTTATGTGAAACCCGAGTCGTTTGATGCAGCCCATACAGAAAAGATTGCAGAAACCATCGGGAACCTGAACAAGCAATGCCAGCAAGAGAACAGAAATTACATCCTTGCAGGTCCCGGCCGGTGGGGATCCAGTGATCCCTGGCTTGGTGTACCGGTTAAGTGGGCGCAGATTTCAGCCGCCCGGCTGATCATTGAATCAGGGTTGAAGGACTTCAGGATCGACCCCAGCCAGGGAACCCATTTTTTCCAAAATCTGACTTCTTTCAGCGTAGGATACTTTACCATCAATCCATTTATGAATGACGGACATTACGATGTTGACTTTCTCAACAAACATGAGGCTGTTTATGAGGATGACTTCGTCAGACATGTCCGGTTTGACTGCCCTGTAACCATAAAAATTGACGGCAGCAAAAAGGCCGGGATCGTACTGAAACCAGGCTAAATTATTTTGTTCTTTTCGTTTGGTTTATACACAAATAAGGCATAAATTCGCTACCGAATTGCTAATTAATTAACAGCAATTGATTTATTCATTTTTTAAATCA
>PWGY01000175.1 GCA_003554665.1 Bacteroidales bacterium
CCGCGGGATATTTTTATCTCTGCTTTTGACACCGCTCCCCTGGCGCCGGATCTTGATTTTGTGATTAACGGCAGTGAGGGGGATTTTCAGAAAGGGCTGGATGTTTTATCGCGCCTGACAGATGGTGACGTACATCTGGGTGTTGATGCCGGATCAACAACTTCAGAGGCATTTAGCCAGGCTAAAGGGGTCAGGGTGCATCGCTTCAAAGGTCCGCACCCGGCAGGCAATGTGGGTATACAGATCCATCATATACGTCCCCTGAACAAGGGAGAGATTGTCTGGTATTTGGATGTACAACATGTGGTTACCATTGGCCGGTTGTTCGATAAAGGTATTTATGATTCCAGAAAGGTGGTGGCGCTGACCGGTTCGGAAGTGGAGAACCCCCGGTATTACAGGGTGCACGCAGGGGCCCGGCTGGATTCTATGGCTGCCGGCAATGTGGTAGAAGAAGAAGGGGTGACTCCCCGGTACATCAGCGGGGATGTGCTGACCGGTGAAAAAATTGATGCCAAAGGCTTTGTAGGGTTCTACGACGACCAGGTGAGTGTGATCCCCGAAGGAGACAAACCGGAATTGTTGGGGTGGCTGATCCCCAGCTTGCAGCGGTTTAGTGTGTCAAGGACCTGGCCATCTTTTTTAATGCCATGGAAAAAATACCGCCTTGATACCAATATAAGGAGCGGGGAGCGTCCTTTTGTAATCACCGGACTGTATGAAAAATACCTGCCCATGGATATTTTGCCCATGCAGTTGCTTAAGGCCATCATGATCAATGACATTGACATGATGGAGAACCTGGGTATTTATGAGGTGGCCCCTGAAGACTATGCCCTGTGCGAATTTGTTTGTCCGTCCAAAATTGAAATTCAGTCTGTAATCCGGGAGGGGCTTGATAACATTCAGAAAGAGTTTGCCTGATCCGTGACAACCGTTTGTTAATCTTTTAAACAGCGTAACATTGAAAGCTTTACACAACTTAATAGAAAAAAAGGTTAAGCCGCATTTTGAGCAGGATGGTAAGCTGTCAAAATTTTACCGGACTTTTGAGGCTTTTGAGACCTTTCTTTTTGTCAAGGGGGATGTGACCAGCCGTGGAAGTCATATCCGGGATGCCATTGACATGAAACGAACTATGTTTCATGTGATCATTGCCCTTATCCCGGCACTGTTGTTTGGCATGTGGAATGTCGGATATCAGCATTATCAGGCCATCGGAGCCGAGGTGGATTTTATTGATCAGTTTTTATTTGGCCTGTTCCGGGTGCTGCCTATCATCATTGTGACCTATGCCTCGGGCTTGTTTGTGGAGTTCCTGTTTGCCACCATCCGGAACCATGAGGTCAATGAAGGCTTTCTGGTGACCGGGATGCTGCTGCCGCTGATCGTACCGGTAACAATTCCTCTTTGGATGGTTGCCGTGGCAACAGTTTTTGGCGTCATTATCGGTAAGGAGGTGTTCGGTGGAACCGGGATGAATATTCTGAATCCCGCACTGTTGTGCCGGGCATTTCTGTTTTTTGCTTATCCTGCTCAGTTTTCCGGAGATGAGGTTTGGATATATGCCCAGGTTCATGCCCCTGAACAGCTTGTGGACGGTTTCTCCGGTGCCACAAGCCTGGCCGTATTGGCCGCTGGCAACCTGGAATCCCTTCCTTCTGCCATGGACATGTTTCTGGGTACCATTCCCGGTTCTATCGGAGAGACCTCAACGGTAGCGATTCTGCTGGGAGCGTTTGTGCTGATTGCCACAGGTGTGGGAAGTTTGCGCATTATGTTGTCAGTAGTGGCCGGCGGGATGTTTATGGGTTTGTTGTTTAACCTGTTTGCGGTTAATGAGTATATGGAGATGCCCGCTTACTATCATTTAATCACCGGTGGCTTCGCTTTCGGAACAGTTTTCATGGCCACCGATCCCGTCTCTGCTTCACAGACAGGAACCGGAAAATATATTTACGGATTTTTGATCGGGGTGGTAACCCTGCTTATACGTGTGGTGAACCCGGCTTTTCCTGAAGGGATGATGCTGGCCATATTATTCATGAATGTGTTTGCGCCTTTGATTGATCATTACGTTGTCAGGGCCAACATTAAAAGGAGATTGGGCCGGATGAAACCCTTGGCCTCAGCGCCGCAGTCATAAACCTGAAAAATTCAACAACAATGACAAACCGTTATATCTTTCTTTATGCTTCTGCAATGGTGGTGATCGTGGCCCTGGTGTTGTCGGGGGCGGCTACCCTGCTCAGACCCATGCAGGAGCGCAATATGCGGATTGAAAAGATGCAGAATATCCTTGCCGCCATCAATATTGAAGCACCCCGGGAGGATGCTGAAACATTGTTTGACCAGTATATTACTGTTACGAAAATTGTAGATCACGAGGGGGAGGAACTGGAAGGAGATGCCTTTGAGGTGGAATTGCAGGAAGAGAACCGCAAACCCGTGGAAGATCGGCAGTTGCCTGTTTTTATTGCCGACGTGGATGGTGAAACCTATTATGTGGTGCCATTGCGGGGCAATGGCCTGTGGGGGCCGATCTGGGGTTATGTAGGCCTGGAGTCTGATTTGGTGACCATTGCCGGGGCCAATTTTGACCATGCCAGTGAGACCCCGGGGCTTGGGGCCGAAATATCCGGAGCGAGCTTTGAGGAGCAGTTTGCCGGAAAAAAGATATTTGACGAGGATGGCAATTTCAGGCCTGTCAGGGTGGTTAAAGGCGGGGCTCCGGATGATGACCCACATGCAGTGGATGGCATCAGTGGAGGAACGATCACCTCCGACGGGGTGACCAATATGTTGCGTAACGGGCTGGAGGTTTATAAAGCGTATTTTGACAAAATCAAATCATCATGAGTGAAAAGGATAAAAATAAGAACGAGGCACTGTTTTCACCGAAAAACCAAAAACTGCTGACCAACCCGCTTGGAAAGGACAATCCGATCAATGTCCAGGTGCTGGGGATCTGTTCGGTGCTCGCCATTACGGTGCAGCTCCGGACCTCCATTGTAATGGCTATTTCGGTGGTGGCGGTGATGGGGCTGGCCAACGTGATCATCTCATTGCTGCGGAAAACCATTCCGCCACGAATCCGGATCATTGTTCAGCTTACGGTGATTGCTTCGCTGGTGATTCTGGTTGACCAGGTACTGAAGGCCTTTGTGTATGATGTCAGCAGGCAACTGTCGGTGTTTGTGGGGCTGATCATTACCAACTGCATCATCATGGGCCGGCTGGAAGCCTTTGCCTTGCAAAACAAGCCCTGGCCCTCTTTCCTGGATGGGATCGGCAATGCCGCAGGTTATGCCTGGGTGCTGCTTGCCGTTGGCTTTGCCAGGGAGTTGCTCGGATCCGGTACCCTCATGGGCTACCAGGTGATTCCTGAATTTTTGTATGAGATGGGCTACGAGAACAACGGTTTTATGATCCTGCCGCCCATGGCACTGATCACAGTTGGTATCATCATTTGGATACACCGGCATAAAGACCGTGATCTGGTAGATATTAGTTAAGACACCAAAAATTTGTAATTCAATGGAAGATCTTGTCAGCATATTTGTTAGGTCAATTTTTATCGACAATATGGTGTTTGCCTATTTCCTGGGCATGTGCTCCTATCTGGCTGTTTCGCGTACGGTAGACACTTCTGTGGGATTGGGCGCAGCTGTGATTTTTGTGCTGGGGATCACTGTCCCCATTAATTACCTGCTGGAAAGCTTCGTGCTCGACAGGGGGGCACTTTCCTGGCTCAGCCCCCGGTTTGCAGAGGTTGACCTGAGTTTTCTGACTTTCATCATGTTCATTGCCATCATCGCAGCTATGGTTCAGCTTGTGGAAATGATCATTGAGAAGTTCAGCCCGACGCTTTACAGTTCCCTGGGGATCTTTCTCCCCCTGATTGCGGTAAACTGTGCCATCCTGGGAGGGTCACTTTTTATGCAGGAAAGAAATTATGCAAACATAGCCGAAGCCACCGCATTCGGTCTTGGTAGCGGAGTTGGCTGGTTTTTGGCCATTGTAGGTATTGCAGCCATTCGCGAGAAGATACGGTACTCCAATGTGCCTGCGCCCCTGCGTGGTCTGGGGATCACTTTTATCATCACCGGGCTGATGGGTATTGCTTTTATGAGCTTTATGGGGATTGAGTTGTAATTATATTATAAAGAGATCGATATGATACTGTTAGATGTGGCTAATTACTGGATCATCATACTCAGTGTGGTTTTTTTTCTGCTGGTGATTCTTCTGTTGGTTGGTGTGCTTTTGTATGCCAGGGCCAAACTTGTTCCCAGCGGGCCTGTGAAGGTCAGCATCAATGAAGAAAAAGAGTTGGACGTGAATGCCGGAGACACCCTGCTGACCACCCTTTCGCGCGAGGCGATTTACCTTCCGAGTGCCTGTGGCGGTGGAGGCACCTGTGCCATGTGTAAATGCCAGGTGCTCGACGGAGCCGGTGACATTCTGCCCACCGAGGTCGGGTATTTTACCCGCAAGGAGATCCAGGAAAAATGGCGGCTGGCTTGCCAGGTAAAGGTGAAACAGGATCTGGATATCCGGGTTCCCGAAGAAATTTTCGGGATTAAAAAATGGGAGTGTGAAGTGGTCTCCAACAGGAATGTGGCCACTTTTATTAAGGAGTTTGTGGTTAAACTTCCGGAGGGAGAAAAGCTGGACTTTAAATCAGGGGGGTATATTCAGGTGGATGTGCCGCCCTGCGAAGTGGAGTTCAAGGATATCCATGTGGAGGATAAGTTTAAGCCCGACTGGGACAACCTCAATTTGTGGGATTTGAAGATGGTGAATTCGGAGGATATTTTCAGGGCATACTCCATGGCCAATCATCCGGCTGAAGGAAATATCATCAAACTGAATGTTCGGATTGCAACCCCTCCATGGGATAAAAAGAAAAACCGCTTCATGAATGTGAATCCCGGTGTCTGTTCTTCCTATATTTTCTCCCGTAAACCCGGGGATAAAGTCACCATTTCAGGACCCTACGGTGATTTCTTCATCAAAGACACTGAAAAGGAGATGGTTTACATAGGGGGTGGAGCCGGTATGGCCCCCCTTCGGTCGCATATTTTCCATCTTTTCCATACCCTGAAAACCGACAGGAAGGTTTCATACTGGTATGGGGCCCGCTCCAAAAGGGAGATTTTCTATGAGGAGGATTTTAGAAAAATTGAGAAAGAATTTCCCAACTTCAGTTTCCACATAGCGCTTTCGGAACCTTTGCCGGAAGATAACTGGGATGGCTACACCGGTTTTATTCACCAGGTGGTGCTTGACAATTACCTGAAAGACCACAAGGAGCCGGAGGAGGTTGAGTATTATCTTTGCGGCCCGCCCATTATGAATGAGTCGGTACTGGATATGCTCGATAACCTGGGTGTCCCTGAAGAAAATATTGACCTTGACGATTTTGGAGGTTAACTTTGTGGCCCCGTTTCGCCAATGCGGGGCACTATAAACCTCTGTGTTATGAAAAAGAGCCGTCTCAAACAAACCAGCCATGTGATTTGGGTTGGTTTTTTTGCCAACGTTGCACTAACCCTTTTAAAACTGGCAGCCGGTATTCTTTGCCGAAGCTCTGCAATGGTGGCAGACG
>PWGY01000094.1 GCA_003554665.1 Bacteroidales bacterium
CCTTCCCGGTCAGCCATGAAATCCACCATGAAGGTGCGTGAATCATACGCAGATTCGATCAGGTCAAAAAAAGAATCCAGGAAATGATAGTCTTGTTGTGCCCATAAACTGTTGGCAATATTCAACGAAATGGTGTCTCCCGCCATCAGGTCCAGTTCATCAAGATACTCTCCGTATTGTTTATGAAATCCGGATCCCTCATCTTCAAAATGCATTACCCGGGCCATTTGCTCCCTGGTTTCTCCGCGGGCACCGGCATATGTCATGGCCATGGCGGCAGAAATACTAAAAGGGGAGACCACAAAATTTTCCCTGTCGGGGGGCAGTATATGCAACAAGTCAAAGGCAAACTGGTTGTTTCTTGTGGGAAAGGACATGGCGGCCATGGCCATTTCACGTCGTTCATCTTCGGTGGTTGAGTGCTGAACACGCCGGCTGCAGCCAACGGTTATCAATCCGAGCATTAAAATAAGAATTACTTGTGTTTGTCCTGGCATGCCAAAAAAAATAAGGTTATATCCGTATTACCACAAACTTACAATTTATTTGCCAAAATTAATCGGAGCTTTTGGGCAGACTTTCTATCATTTTCCTAATTTTGTCCTGAAGAAGAAACAGGTTTTTAACCATTAAATAATTGACATTCATGGGTGATCAAGCAGAAAAAATCAAATGTCTGATCCTCGGGAGTGGCCCCGCGGGTTATACAGCTGCTATCTATGCGGCAAGGGCCGACCTGCAGCCGGTCCTTTATCAGGGCCTTCAACCTGGCGGGCAACTAACCATCACCACAGATGTGGAAAATTATCCGGGCTACCCGGAAGGGATAAAAGGTCCGGATATGATGATGGATTTCCAAAAACAGGCAGAACGTTTTGGTTCGGATGTCCGCTTTGGGATGGCCACGGCGGCTGATCTTTCGAAAAGGCCTTTCAGGGTGGTTATTGATGGGAAAAAGGAAGTGCTGGCTGAAACGCTGATCATTGCAACCGGCGCTTCTGCGCGATGGCTGGGGCTTGAGTCAGAGCAAAAATTCAATGGTCACGGTGTATCGGCCTGTGCCACCTGCGACGGGTTTTTTTACCGGGGGTTGACTGTGGCGGTGGTTGGTGGAGGAGATACAGCCTGTGAAGAGGCTTCCTATCTTTCCAAGTTGTGTAAGAAGGTATATCTGATTCACCGGCGGGATGAACTCAGGGCTTCCAAAGCCATGCAGCACAGGGTCATGAAAGCTCCCAATATCGAGATTGTGTGGAATCACGTTCCCAAAGAGATTGTGGGGGATCAGACCGTGAACGGAGTGTTGCTTGAAAATGTCCAGAGTGGTGAGACCAAAAGGCTCGATGTGGAAGGCTTCTTTGTGGCCATTGGCCATAAGCCCAATAGCGGTGTATTTGAAGGACAACTGGAAATGGACGGGAACAAATACCTGAAAACCAGTTCCGATTCCACCCGGACCAACGTTCCCGGGGTATTTGCTGCGGGGGATGTGCAGGATCATGTGTACCGTCAGGCCGTGACAGCTGCGGGGACAGGCTGTATGGCTGCTATTGAGGCCGAACGATTTCTTTCAGACCAGGAATAAGGCTTTGTTCCCAGGCCAGTCGGGCGACTCGCTGATCATTATAGCAAGGGGCAATGACATTATATGCTTTTTTTTCTTTTGTGGCCTTGCTGCTTTATCTTCAAGCGGCCATTTACGTATGGAAGGCCATGCCTTCCGATAACGTGCATCGCTCTTTTGTATTTCTTTCTCTTTCGCTGGCCTGGATGAGTCTTTGCTATTTGCTCTTCAGCTTTTTCGATCAGTCCGGAGTAGTATATCTGCTTGACCGCCTGGCTGTTATTGCCCGGTATATGTTTCCCGTGCTGTTGGTCTGGTTTTTTATGCATTTTACCCAGAATCAGTCCGGGTGGTGGAAGAGATTCGTTTTTTTCGGGATGCTTCCGCTGGCCGTCGGCCTTATTCTGACCTATTTGTGGGAGGCATCTTCTTTTAAACAGTTTTACCGCGGCGAAGACAGCCTTTGGTATTTCAATCCGGCCGGATATGCCTGGTGGTTTCATCTTTCCGCATTGTACTTTGCAGGCGGTGCTTTTACCTGTTTGTGGTTATTGTATTCCAGGGCAAATAACGGACGGCCTTCTTTTTCCAATAAGGAAAAACTTCAGCGATTGATCATGGGGATGTCTTTAATGCTGTTGATGGGTACTGCCATGATCACTGAACTTACGCCGCTTCTGGCCTGGGGGTTTTTTGTTCCCGAAATCGGCCATCTTACTACGCTTCCATTGATGGCAGGTTTGTTCTTCCCACTGACCTTACTGAATCCCCGACGTTTTTTTCGTGACGAACTTGCCGACCAGTTTATCCGCAGGATCCGGCAGTTTGTTTTTTACCTTGACCGCACCGGCCAGATTTATGCCATGAACCGGTTTGCCCAGGATGTGTTGCAGTATCCCCGTCATCAGCTTGTTTATGAAAATGCGGAGGACCTGTTCTTCCGCCCTCCCATTGTTCGAAAACAGCTGGAAAGGGCAAGGGATAATTTGGACACCAGGGTGGTTGCATGTTCTCTTATTTCCGCTGACGGAAGTCTGATCCCGGTCAAGGTTTCCATAGTCAGGGTGCATGATACCTTTCGAAATATTGTCGGGTTTGTTTTACTGGGGGTTGACAACAGGCAAAAGCTTGAACTGCATAAAGAGGTCAGAAAACGTGACCGGGTCAGGGCAGCTCTTGATGAACTTCGGGCAGGGTTGGAAAAGCGTGTGGAACGAAGACGGGGGGAGCTGATTGAGGCCAATAAAAAACTTGATGAGGAGATTGCCCGCCGTGAAAGGATTGAGGAACAGCTCCGCAAAGAACTTTCAGTGAAAGATGAGATGCTGCGGGAGATCCATCACAGGGTAAAGAATAATGTTCAGATGATTGTATCGCTTGTGAATATGGCATACAGTCAGAGCAGGCTATCTGATCACGAACATGAAAAGTTCGGTAAAATCGTAAAACGGGTACGGGAGATATCCCAGATACATGAAACCCTGTATGATTCTCCGTACATCGGGAAGATTAAATTTGGCAATTTTATCCGTGCTACAGCAAGTGAGTTAAAGGGTCGGCTTATAAGACGCGAAGATGTGTATTTCAGGGTAAAGCACGGGAAAGAGGAGATTTCTATTGACCTGGCCATCCCTTGCGGTATAATCGTTTATGAGTTGCTGACCAATGCACTGATTTACGCCTTTCCGGAAGAAAGAACCAGAGACCTTCCCGTATTTGCCTATTCGTTCGTGAATATAGAATTTTATAAAGAAGAGGATGAATATCATTTGGTTGTCTGGGACAATGGCCGGGGGTTGCCCTTAAAAGACGGCATGCCGGCTGAAACAGGAATCGGCCTTAATCTGGTTCATGCACTGGTCAGTGATTACCTCAAAGGAAGCATTTCTTATTCAAATCATAAAGGCAGCAGGGTAATTGTCCGTTTCACCGATGATCATTCATCATAACTCTGTCAATTATGCAGTGGGTTCTGTTTTTTTCTTTGCTGGTGGCCCTGTTCTACTTTCAGGCAGGCCTTTACCTGCTTTGGAAAAATCCCGAAGCAAAATTTAACCGTTGGTTTTTCAGCCTGACGGTGTATTTTGGTTTCTGGTCACTGACCTTGTCTTTTACCTTTTTTTCAGCAATTGAACATCACGCTGAGATCTATGAGTTGATTGTTCTCGTAGGCTTATCTCTGCTGCCTTACATGCTGGTGCGATTTTTTGCACTGCTGACTGCGCTTCCTGACAAAAACCACCTGCTTTGGAATCGCGGATTACTGCTGCCGGGCCTTGTTTTCCTGTTTGTGTTTGTTGTGGAGTTCATACTCCTTCTTTTTGCAGGGGATGGAGACCGGCATTTGGTTTTTGAGCTGGCCACTTACCTTTTATACCTGATGATGATAATTGCCGGCAGCAGGCTTTTCGGAATGTTGGCCCGCTGGCAGCGGGGTTTGCAGCGAACCGGCGAACGTAAACAGTATCAGCTTGCTTTTTACACATTGCTGCTGGCTATTTTCTTCATGCTTTGGTTTGACTATATGTTTCCTGCCTTTGCCGAATCGGCTCACCTGAAACTGCCACATATGTATTTTTTCCCGCTGTGTGTCGGACTGACATTCGGGTACCTGAAATATCATCTTTATTCTCCGCACCCTTCTGAAAGTGCCCGGAGGCTCATGGAAGAATTGCAACAGCTTGTCTTTTTCTGTGATGAAGAAGGGAGAATTGTTTATGCAAATACATTCAGCATAGAGCTTATGAAGCGGGAACATAGTGAAGTAAAGGGAAGCAGCCTGGTTGATTTCTTTGAAAACGAAGCTGCCCTGGAAAAGCTTATACGCCGGGGGAGGCATACCGGTCATTCAGGGCCTTTGGAAATGCATATGCAGACTTCCGGAGGAGATGTTATTCCTGTCAATGTTTATTGTGCGGAATTATCTGACAAATTCGATGATTCTCACGGAATTGTGATCTATGGGGAAGATATGCGATCAGCCCTGGCTTTGGAAGAGGAAGTCAGGCACCGTATCCTGATGGAAGAAACCATTCGCAATGAAAGTAAAGCCCTTGAGGTAGAAACTGAAAACCGTACCCGGGAGGTATCACGATCGGTCAGGGAGGCACAGCAAAGAATGACTGAGAGGGTGCATGCCGAGGAAGCCATTAAAATTGAAATTGCGGAAATGGAGGTGATGCTGGAGGAAATTCACCACCGTGTCAAAAAAAACCTGAAGATATTTCTTTCACTCATTGGCACCAGTTTTGAACCGGAGAAAATTCCGCATGAATGTAACAGCCTGACCGACTTGCATCAAAGGATTCATGCTCTTTTAATGGTTCATGAGCATGCTTCCCCTGAGATTAATTACAGCAATGTAAACTTTAAGGGGTTTTTGTCAGGTCTGGCGGATCGGTTTGACCACCTTTTAGGTTTGGACGCGAAAGGGGGTTCCTGTTTCTCGATCCGGGCTGAGGAGATTTTACTGCCGGCTGATCAGGCTTTGCCGCTAAGCCTTGCGATCAACGAACTATTCAGTTATATCTGCAATTGCAATCACGCCAAGAACAAAAGTGGGACAGGGCATGGGCTTAAATCGAAAATAGATTTAAACCTCTGGAAGGATAAGAAAAATAACTGCTGTTTACTGATCTCTTTTTCTGAGTTTTCATGGCCTGAAATTCAGCAGGAAACAGTCCATGGCTGCCAGGAGATGCAGCTTGCGAGAATGTTGGTCGAGGAACAGCTCAGCGGAGAGTTCCACCTGGAAAAAGAGGCCGGGTTTCGGTTGCGCATTTCGTTTCCTTTCCATGCTCCCCGGCGGGAGGTATATCATTATCATATCCATTAATCCTGAAAGCCCACGGGAGTTTTATGCTGAAGTACTGAGGACTACGATCGGCTATGCCGATGTTTGGAATATTCGCAAAAAATAAAAACAATATCAGGCCTTTAAGCGTTAAAAAAATGTTGATGCAATTGACG
>PWGY01000031.1 GCA_003554665.1 Bacteroidales bacterium
AACGAATGGGTGAAAGACGTTTACAGACCCCTGTCACACGAAACCGTGGCCGACTTCAGGCCCTTCCGCGGAAATGTTTTCAGAGTACCCGAACTGGACCCCGACGGAAACCCCGTTTTCGACGATGATGGCAGAATGATGATGCAACCCCTCGATAATGATGACATCAATGACGAGGAGGAAGCAGCAAGGGATGACTACCGGCAGGGCAACTTCATCTCACATCGCGACGGCGACGACCAATCAGCGATCGCAGAGGGAGTTGAGGTGTATTCAGAAAACATGACTCTCATCAGCGATTCCATAAGAGTATACAAAGGAGGAAGCTGGCGCGACAGAATTTACTGGCTCTCACCGGGAACCCGGAGGTACATGGATCAGAATGCCGCCACCAACGACATCGGATTTCGCTGTGCCATGGACAAAATCGGAGGAGCCCCCGGAAGCTAAAAATTGCAGATTTTACGATATTTAACCCCGTTTGCTGCGGTAACCGGGGTTTTTTTAATTGATGCACCGGGTATGAACGACAGTATAATCGACCATCTGCTTGAGCTGCTGCACAAGGGCCATCGGATCTGCACAGACAGTCGCAGGGCTGGGCCCGGCCATATCTTCTTCGCACTCACGGGAGAGAATTATGACGGCAACCGTTTTGCTGCACAGGCCATTCAGGCTGGGTGTTGCCTTGCCGTAATTGACAACCCTGCATACAATATGGGCGAAAAATATCTTCTGGTTGATGACTCCCTGACTACATTGCAACTCCTGGGCCAGACCCGCAGGCGCAGGCTGAACATCCCTGTTATTGGCATTACCGGCAGCAATGGAAAAACAACCACCAAAGAGCTCCTGCAGGCAGTGCTTTCCTCCCGTTTTAATTCGGCAGCTACGAAAGGAAACCTGAATAACCATATCGGGGTTCCGGTCAGCTTGTTGTCATTTCATACAGATGCAGATTGCGCCATCGTTGAAATGGGAGCCAATCATCCGGGAGAAATTGCAGAATTATGTGAGATCGCCATGCCGACACACGGGCTGATCACCAATATTGGAGAGGCACACCTTGAAGGCTTTGGATCCGTGGAAGATGTGGCTAAAGCCAAAAATGAGCTCTACAGTTATCTCAGCGAAACACGAGGCACCATGTTTGTCAACCAGGATGACCAAAGGCTCAGGGGATTGACCCGGGGCATTCAGGCCGTTCGGTATGGAAAAGACAAATCAAACCACTGCAGCGGGAGCATTATCTGTTCAGCACCGGCATTGCATGTTGGCTTCAGAGTAAACAAAAACCTCGGAGCGGCAAAAAAAGGGATAGAGGGAGAAGTAAAAACCAGGTTAACCGGTGCTTATAATTTTGAGAATATTCTGGCCAGTATTACAGTCGGTCTGTATTTTGGGGCAGAGCCTGAAAATATAATTCGTGCCATCGAAAACTACACGCCTGAAAACCACCGTTCACAGATCATACAAACCAACCGGAACACCGTTCTGATGGATGCATACAATGCAAACCCCAGCAGCATGGACGCAGCCCTTCATAATCTGGCACAGTTCGACCAACAGCCCAGGGCAGTTTTTCTTGGCGACATGCTTGAGCTTGGCTCTTCCTCCAGGGAAGCCCACAACGCTGTAATAAAGAAGGTAGAACAGATGCAGATTCCATTGCAGGTTTTCGTGGGCAGGCATTTTGCTTCTGCCTGCGGGGCTCAGAAAGGAAGCCTGATTTTTGATCATGTCGATGGTGCGGCCGAATGGTTGCGTAACAACCCCATCCGGGGGTATACCATTCTGGTTAAAGGAAGCCGGGGCATACGCATGGAAAAACTACTTGAACATTTATAATAGTATGGAATACCTGGTAACCGGGATGATGTCAGGAACATCAATGGATGGCATTGACCTGGCACACTGCCGCTTTGTTGTAATTAACAGACAATGGAACTATGAGATTCTGGCAGCTGAGACAGTTCCATATACCGACTCCTGGAAAAAACTGCTTGCCAGTGCATCAGGCCTGAACGGAAGGGAGCTCCAGGCCCTGCACGTGGCCTATGGGAAATATACCGGAGAAGTAGCACACGATTTCTTTCTCCGCCACAGCATTTGCAGAACAGACCTTCTGGCAAGCCATGGCCACACTGTTTTCCACAACCCCGCTAAGGGATATACATTCCAGCTGGGGCACGGCCCGGCCATGGCTGCAACAGCCAAATGCACCGTGATTAATGATTTCAGAAGCATGGATGTGGCACTGGGCGGACAGGGTGCTCCACTGGTTCCATTGGGCGACCAGCTATTATTCGGTAATTACCAGTACTGTCTGAACCTGGGTGGCTTTGCAAATATTTCTTTCACCACATCTGGCAACCGCCGTATTGCTTACGATATATGCCCCCTTAACTTCGTAATCAACAGATTGGTAAAAAAAAGCCGCATTCCTCTGGACGCCGAACATCGGAATTTATCCGGAAACTCCAAAGAAACAAGATATCTCAGTCAGGACACCGATGGTGAAATTGCAAGAAAAGGAAAAACCAATACAGCTTTATATAAAGAGCTTAATAACCTGCCATTTTATAACCAAAGCGGCCCCAAAAGCCTTGGTGAGGAGTGGGTCAATCAACACATATTGCCGTTGTTAAGCAAGTATCAGCTCCCTGTAGCGGATCTCCTGAATACTTTTTATCATCACGCAGCCACTCAGATCGCCAACCAACCCGGGTCAGATCCGTCCAAACTGCTTGTCACCGGAGGTGGAACCTTTAATCGGTATTTCATGGAATGCCTGAGAAAAAAACTTCCCGGTCAAATCAGCCTGGAAGTTCCATCCAAAGAACTCATTGATTTCAAAGAAGCCCTGATTTTTGCCCTGCTCGGTCTTCGCCGCCTCAGGAAGGAAATCAACTGTCTTTCAAGTGTAACAGGTGCCTCACACGATTCTTCCGGTGGGAGTATCCATATTTTTTCCGGCTAAACCTCTTTTTATTTTCTTATCTGAAGCTTTTCATTAAATTTGCGGCTTTAATCCTAAAAAGTCTGCAATGAATATCTACCTGCTGATCATCGTCGCCTATTTTGCTTTTATCACCCTGATATCTTTTTTGACCAAGAAAGTAGCAAGCCGTTCAGCAGCAGATTACCTGGTGGCCGGACGCAACCTCGGCATGATAGCATGTGCGGTGGTCGTTGCCTCAGAATGGCTTGGAGGAATGAGCACCATTGGAGTAAGTGAAAAGGCTTTTGAAACCGGGACAATGCAACCCATCCTCTACAATATTTCCACAGCACTGGGGATGATCATAATCGGATTCACTGTCGCCCGGCATTATCGCGATAACAATGTACATACAGTCAGCGAAATGCTGGAAAACCTCTTCGGCCGCAGGGCAAGGGCCGTTTCCGCCATAGCCTTTCTTTTTGCCTATATTACCCTTGCTTTTGTGCAGCTGCAGACCTGCGCAAGTGTCATTGCAGCCATGTTCGAATTCAGCCGGATCGGATCAATTTTAATTTCAGCAGCCATCATTACCGGGTATACCTATATCGGGGGTATGCACGCCCTGGCACTTACGGGCATTATCCACGTGGTTGTGATGTTTTTCGGAATGGGCGTAGCCACATATATCGGTATTTCTGAAGTGGATGGCTTTGCAGCCCTTCAAAGCACCCTTGTGGAGCAAGGATCCCCTGAAAATTTATACAACCCTTTCAGTGGCGGTCTCGGATATGCATGGAGTCTGATCCTGGGTGGAGTATTGGGAGGTATGGCAGGACAAGCAAGTATACAACCCATATTTGCTGCCCGAACAGCTGCCACGGCAAAAAAGGCAGCCATTTTTTCCTCCCTGATCATTGCTCCTTTCGGCATCATGGTGGCCCTGCTCGGGCTGGTAGTAAAAACCGGACAGGTATATGACATTTCGGCTGCCGGCCCTTTATTTGACCCGGCCATCGGAGAGGCAGGAGCGATCGATCCCAAGCTTGTTCTGCCTACGCTGATGACAACCCCGGAATTTATTCACCCCGTTCTGGGCGGGATCGCACTGGCCGGAATCCTTGCCGCTATCCTTTCTACGGTCGGACCGGTGAACTTTGCCGTAGTAACCATTGCCACCAAAGACATTTACCACGGACTGATCAATAAAGCAGCCGTTGACAAAAGCCTCATCCGAACCGCAAGGCAGCTGGTGATCATTGTCAACCTGATTACCATACCCCTGGCCTATTACGGAACTGGCGCCATACTCGATACCGCCTACATAAGCTACGGTATCAGGGCGATCGGTGCCATTGTCATTGTTATGGGCATTTATAAACGTGGCTGGATACGAATAGAAGGAGTCAGGATGGCCTTCATTGGCGGCACAATCGCTGTAGTAGCCAATATTATTGCTAAAAACATCGGCCTGCCAGTAATAGAAAACACCTATATGGCTATCGGTGCCGCGGTTATTTTTATAATTATTGGTAATATTGTGGGCAAAGGGAAACCCCAGAAGTTGCCCTCAGAGAAAGAAGAAGAAAAAACCGAATAGCCGATAAGTCAATCTTTTATCGGAATAAGTAACGACAAAAAGCCAAATGAGTGATCAACCAAGCCACATGAATGACCAGGCAAGCAATATGAGTGACCAACCAGATATAAGCCGTGACACCCCCCTTGCCGGACTGAAAGTTCTTGAACTGGCCAGTGTATTGGCAGGACCCAGTGTGGGTATGTTTTTTGCTGAGCTCGGGGCCACCGTACTGAAAGTGGAGAATGTAACCACCGAAGGCGATGTGACCCGAAAGTGGAAATTATCCCGGGAACCGGCTGATACAAATATTTCAGGCTACTTTTCCTGTGTAAACTGGGGGAAAACCTCTTTTGCCGTTGACCTGTGCCAGGAAGAAGGCCTTCAGATTATCTACCAGCTTGCGGCCCAGTGCGACATCGTTCTGGTAAGTTATAAGCCGGGTGATGCAGAAAAACTCAGGGTTGATTACCCAACCCTTAAAACATACAATGAAAAATTAATCTATGCCCACATAACCGGTTACGGTCCGCAGAATCCCCGGGCAGGATTCGATGCCATTATTCAGGCTGAAAGCGGTTTCACCTATATGAATGGTGAGCCGGATGGTCCGCCCACAAAGATGCCGGTTGCCCTGATGGACGTGCTGGCTGCCCACCACCTCAAGGAAGCAATTCTGCTTGCCTTGTTATACCGGGAACGCACGGGCAAAGGTCAGCATATTGAGGCTTCACTTTTTATGGCCGGGCTGGCTTCCCTTGCCAACCAGGCGACCAACTGGCTGGTTGGAGGCGCAATTCCGGAAAGAATCGGATCAGACCATCCGAACATTGTACCTTATGGCACCATATACGGCACCAAAGATGGCAAGGGAATCGTCATGGCTGCAGGAACTGATAAGCAATTCCGCCAGCTTGTTTCCGTACTGGGTCGTCCTGAATTGGGCACCGACCCCCGGTATGCAAAAAATCAGGATCGGGTAAAAAACAAAGAAGAGATTAACGGAATTCTGCAGTCTCTCATTGGCCAATACGACCGGGAAGAAATCCTCAGCCTTCTTGGTGAAAAACGTATCCCGGCAGGTGGTGTATTCAACATGAAGGAAGTGTTTGAAGTACCCGAATCCAAAGAAATGTTACTGGAAGGGGACTATCACGACGGAATGCATATCCGCGGGGTAAGGTCTGTGGCTTTTCACAGTGAACATAAGATGAGCTGCAGCGAACTTTCACCTCCCCCCCACTATGGTGCACATACCCGCCATATTCTGAAAGAATGGCTTGATTATAATGAAAACGATATCGAACAGTTAATCAGCAAAGGAGTTGTGTATGCACAAGAAAAACAGCAATGACCAGGTACTGATCGACGGATCACGACTGATCATAGAATCACTGGCCAGGGCAGGGGCCGATGCCTTCATCGGATATCCGATCACCCCGGCCAACCTGTTATACCTTTACGGCAGTCAGCGAATGGATATGATGCTCCCGGCTCCGGATGAGATTACCACCGTACAATGGATGGCAGGCCTGTCGGCAACCGGAAAACTGCCGGTCACAGCCACCTCATTCCCCGGATTTGCACTGATGTCTGAATCGGTTAACATGGCTCATATGATGGAACTGCCCATGGTCATCGTCCTGGTGCAAAGACTTGGACCTGCAACCGGTACAGCTACCTGTGGAGCACAGGGCGATATGTTGTTGCTAAACGGCATCCTTTCTGGCGGACATCCCATTCCTGTATTGGGAACAAGCAGCTTCGAAGACTGCTGGACACTGTCTGCCCGGGCCCTTGAAATTGCTGTAAGTCAACGCACACCTGTAATACTTCTCACATCCAAAGAGGAGGTGATGACGCAAAAAAGCTTCGACATCAGCAGCCTGGAAACGATCAGCAAAGTGGGAAAAAGATGGTTTGATAAAGACTGTTGCGACTACAAACCTTATAAACCAACCGGTCTGGTTCCGGAATTTCTCCCTGTTACCCAGACCAGGCATCAAGTCAGGCTAACCGCCTCCACCCATGACCAGGATGGGATTCTTCAGCATTCATCACCCGAAGCTCTTGCAAACACCAGAAGGCTGGAAGAAAAGATTCGAACCTCCATGAAAGAAAAATACCTGTTTTACCGGTTCGATCACCAGGAAGGGGCTGAGAAGCTGGTAACCGCTTATGGTATTTCAGCAGCTGCTGCCAGTGAAGCAGTAAGGAAATTGCGCCGCGACGGACAAAAAGTTTCACTGTTAATCCCGGGCACACTGCTGCCCATACCCCCCATATACCTGGAAATTATGTCAGGGTACAAAAAGGTGGTCATTGCCGAAGAAAACATGAATAACCAGCTCGGATCACTGTTTTACGGGCAAAAAATGCCGGAGAATATTTGTTTTACCGGAAGCCTGGGGAAAATGATCTCCCCGGAGGAAATACAAAAGGAGGTAATGTCATGAGCGGAACGATGATAAAATCACCAAACCTTCCCTATTGCAAGGGATGTGGCCACGATCTCATTGCCAAAAGCAGCACAAAAGCTTTGGAAAAATTGGGTTATAACCCCCTTGACGTTATTGCAGTAACCGACATTGGCTGTCACGGGATTATTGACAAATGCCTCAATACCCATACCGTACACGGACTTCACGGACGCTCCGTGGCATTGGGGGCAGGGATTTCTTTTGGTGCCGCAAACCAGAATCAGAAAATTGTGGTATTTGTCGGAGATGGAGGCACGACCATCGGTCTGCAGCACATCATGGAAGCAGCCCGTCTTAACCTGAATGTAACAGTGGTGGTACACAACAATATGTTGTACGGTATGACCGGGGGTCAAAGCAGCGGATTAACCCCCAGGGGCTTCTGCACCACCACCTCCTTCAAAGGCAATCCCTTTACCGGGTATGATATCTGCAAACTGGCACATACTGCCGGAGCCCGCTATGTTTCGAGGGTAATGGGTGTGGGCGACATTACCGATGATATGATCAGGGCATTTGACCAGCAAGGATTTTCACTGGTTGAAGTCATGGAGATCTGTCCGAGTTATGGTGTAAAACTCAATCCGCGCCGAAAACTGAAGGAGATCGTGAAAGAATCGGGAAGAGAGCTGGGTGAATGGACCAATGATCTCCCTGCTTTTTCGGATCGCCAGGGCGACAAAACAGCAAATCTGCTTGAGAAAACTCCTGTCATAGAAAAAGCATTCAATCATCAGTTGCAAAAACCACTGTCACTGGTTATCAGTGGCTCGGCTGGTGAAGGTGTACAACTGGCAGCAAATATTTTTGCCAAGGCAGCCATGAGTGCAGGACTGCATGCTACCCAAAAGGGAAGTTACCCGGTAACGGTGGGAGTCGGATTTTCCACGGCAGAAATCAATGTATCTCCGGAAGAAGTTCTTTTTCATGGCATAAGCGTTCCGGATATAGCACTGATCACTTCCACCGACGGCCTGCAGCATAACCTTCAGCGCATTGAAAAGATGCAGCAGGGAAAATTATTCATCGATTCAAGCCTTACGCCTCCAAAAACAGGGGCTGAGGTTATCCGGCGGGATTTCAGGTCCGTGGGCGCACGGAATGCAGCCATCCACTCCATACTATACCTGTGCGGACAAACTGGAATCCTTGAAGAATCGTCCGTATATCACATCATTCAGCAGGAGGGGAAGGCAGACAAAATGCCGATCGACAAGATTAAACAAGCCATGGAGAAATAAAACTTCTGAATGAACCGGATTGTCAGCCAAAGGATTCCTCCAGCCGGTTTCGAAGGGTTTCCAGATCCGACTTCCTGTCTGAATCTCCCATGGTATCATATGCCGCTGCCAGGCTGTTCAGCATGCGTGTGAGAATTTCCAGATCACTGCATGGCCTGAAAAACTCTGGCAAAGGTTCAAAATCAAGTTTTTTCAGGAATTTATTGATCTCTTTGGCAGAGAATACATCGCCTCCGCTGAACGCATTAATATAAAAAAGGGGTACACCCTCACTGAAATTCCTTTGAGAAACATCTAAGGATTCACCCATATAGGCCAGAATAAAGTGTTCCGGCAGATTAATGCCTCTAACGGGAATATCGAGGCTGCGGGCCAATAACAAATACAAAAGCCCCATACTTAGCGGACTTCCCTTCCTGGTTTTCAAAACCCGGTTGATCAGTGAATTATCAGGGTCATGGTAATCCTCAAGGTTCCCCTGAAAACGGTGGATGCCATAAAAAACGTGGTTCAGTACCTTAATCTGCTCCAGGGCGGTCAGGTTTTCGTTGACCTCCAGCCAGACATCCCGGCGTATAGCGGCAATCTCCTTCCTGATTTCGTTATCACAAATATCCGGATAACTATAACGACTCACTGACAGCCAGGCCGATAAAAGATCTTTTTCCGGGCTTGCAGTCCAGGCAAACAGATCAGCAGAAAGTTGCTCATAGCGAATTCCATGCTTAATCTGCGCAATCCGCTCACCAAGGTTCTTGTCTTCTGTGCTGGTCTCCGCCTCCTCAACAAATGGAAGAGCATCGTACCCCATCTGAATAATTTTCAGGTAAATTTCTCTGAAAACTTT
Organism: Bacteroidales bacterium; assembly: GCA_003554665.1. The sequence continues at coordinate 9,089 of PWGY01000031.1, forward strand.
CGGATCCGGATCATCAATCATGCTGATCAGGGCCTGAATTTCTCGTTCTCTGGTATCTTGTTCCGTCCCCATCACAAAAGATGTATTATGAAGCCACGCGGTCAAGGACCATACGAATCATCTGGTCCACTGCATTTTTATAATCCTGACTGTATGTTTTGCCGGGCCTGTTGGCAATTACTGTACATATGGTCAGCGCATGGTGGCCCAGCAACCTGCCAAGGCCATACAAGGCAGAAGTTTCCATTTCAAAATTCGTAATCGACAACCCCTGAAACCGGAAACTTTCAATGGTTTCATTCAGCTCCGGTGATGCCAGCGGGATTCGCAAACTCCTGCCCTGCGGACCGTAAAACCCATTCGCTGTGGCGGTAATTCCCGTCCGAAGCCCCCCGGCAAACTTTTTCATCAAGGCATCCGAAGCCTTAACGATATATGGATAAGGCAACTGATCGCCCCATGAGGTATGCTTCACAAAAGCATCTGCCATGGCATTCTCAGTGATCCCTTCATGGCGGTAAAAATGCAGCAGTCCGTCAAAACCCAGGCCATAAGCCGATGCAACAAAGCTATCTACTGCTATATACTTTTGCAATGCTCCGGTTGTCCCGAGGCGGATGAGATTCAAAGAGCGATGCTCCGGATTAAGCTGACGGGATGACAGGTCTATGTTCACCAGAGCATCCAGTTCATTCAGCACTATGTCAATATTGTCTGTACCAATTCCTGTGGAAACAACCGAAAGGCGCTTCCCATTATAGGTGCCCGTATGGGTCACAAATTCACGGTTCTGCACTTTGTGCTCAATGGAGTCAAAATAACATGAAACTGCACCTACACGCCCCTGATCCCCGACAAGAATGACGGTATCGGCAACCTGTTCGGGCCGGAGTTTCAAATGATAAATGCTTCCGTCAGGGTTTACAATCAGCTCCGATTCCTTGAATTGTTTCATATTATATAAAGCAGTTTACGCATGCGGTCAAACAAACAAAAATATCAATTATTATAATAATTACCTAAATACTTTTAGTCCCGGATTATCCTTATTTTTGGCCAAAAAATGATGGATGCCTCAATTATTACCGTCGGTGATGAATTACTCTCCGGGTTAACGGTGAACACCAATGCAGCCTGGATTGCATCCCGGCTAAACCTGGCCGGAATCATGGTTAAGGAGATACAGGTAACGGGAGATGAAGAACCCGGTATTCTCAGGGCATTGGAGGTTGCTGCCGGTCATTCAGACCTTGTGCTGATCACAGGAGGGCTGGGGCCCACACGCGATGACATTACCAAACGTTCGCTCTGTAATTTTTTCAATTGTGCATTGCGGCAGGATGCGGTTGTACTGGAAGATATCCGTCAATTCTTTTTGCGCAGGGGTATGGAGATCACAGAAGTAAACCGCAGACAGGCTGAGGTACCGGAAAAAGCTGACGTGATCAGAAACCCCAATGGAACAGCACCGGGTTTGGTATTCCGGCAAAACAACACCATTTTTGTGGCCATGCCGGGTGTTCCTTTTGAGATGAAGGAAATGATGGATCAACAGGTGATCCCACTGCTGAATAAAAAGGACAGGAAACAGTCTATAATCCACAAAACAATTCTGACCCATGGAGTCGGAGAATCCGCACTGGCTGAACTGATTGCCTCCTGGGAGCGTTCACTGCCTGAAACCATCCGTCTTGCTTACCTGCCATCTCCCGGAATTGTCAGACTCAGGCTGACAGCCAAAGGAAACCGGGAAATAGAACTGAGAGAAATCCTGAATCAGGAAGTTGAAAAGCTGCATAAGATCATTCCGGAACATATCTGGGGTTATGACAACGATACCCTCGAAGGCATTACAGGGCAAATCCTGAAAAATCACGGCCTCAGGCTGGGGACTGCAGAGAGCTGCACAGGTGGTTACATCGCCCACCGGATTACAAGCATACCCGGAAGCTCTCAATGGTTCAACGGTTGCGTGGTTGCTTATTCCAACCGAATCAAAGAAACCTTGCTGAAAGTAAACCCGGATCTGATCCTTAACCATGGGGCGGTCAGCACAGAAGTAGCCGAAACCATGGCTACCGGAGCCCAAAAAGCATTGCATTGCGAATATTCTATAGGTATCACAGGCATCGCAGGCCCCGGAGGAGGAAGCAAGGAAAAACCCGTAGGTACAGTTTGCATAGCAGTGGCAGGCCCTTTCTCTGTGGTCAGCAGAAAATTCCGGTTTGGCGACAACAGAGAGAGAAATATCCTGCGTGCAGCGAATGCAGCCCTGGCTTTGCTCAAAGAAAAAATGGAATCAGATCTGGGAAAAGCCAAATAAGCAATATATTTGTTCCGGATCAACAAAACAATCACCAAATCATTCATCAGGGCCATGATGCAAAGAAGCAAGATCACCACACTAACCGAATTTATCATCCGAAGACAATCGGAGTACCCCCATGCTAAAGGAGCACTCACACGACTGCTGAATGACATTGCCACGGCAGCCAAAATTGTGAACCGCGAGATCAATGCCGCTGGTCTGGTGGATATTCTGGGTAGCGTGGGCAGTGAAAACATCCAGGGTGAAGCCCAGAAAAAACTGGATGTCTTCGCCAATGAAACCTTCATTACTGCGCTTAAGGGAGGTGGAGAATGCTCAGCAATCGCCTCTGAAGAGAACGAAAAAGTAATCTCCTTCCGTGACGATTTTTCCGAACTGGGTAAATATGTAATCGCCATTGACCCGCTCGACGGGAGCAGCAACATCGATGCCAATGTTTCCATAGGCACCATCTTCTCCATCTACCGCCGGGTTACTGAAGTCGGTGGTGGTACTGAAAAAGACCTTTTACAGCCGGGAGTGAATCTGGCTGCAGCAGGATATGTCATCTACGGTTCGTCAACCATGCTGGTATACTCCACCGGGAAAGGGGTAAATGGATTCACCCTGGATCCTTCCGTAGGCATTTTTTGCCTTTCCCATCCGGACATGCATTTCCCGGAAAAAGCAAATATCTATTCCATCAACGAAGGCAATTATATTTACTTTCCGGAAGGGGTGAAACAATACATCAAATACTGCCAGGAAGATGATCCGGAAAGCTATCGTCCGTATACTTCGCGATACATTGGTTCACTGGTGTCTGATTTTCACCGAAACCTCATTAAGGGAGGGATTTTTCTTTACCCGGGTACAACCAAAAAACCTGAAGGCAAGTTACGCCTGCTCTACGAATGCAACCCGATTGCCTTTCTTGCAGAACAGGCAGGGGGAAAAGCCAGCAACGGACATAAACGTATCCTTGAAATTAATCCCATAGGGTTGCACCAGCGGTCACCTTTATTCACAGGGCCAAAATGGATGGTTGAAAAAGTGGAAGGGTTTTTGCAGGAGGCTGGCGAAAACAACTAACAACGTGCTGAATTCCGATAAATTATTAGACCTGTTCCGGCAGGATGAATCATTCTCCGCCCTGCTGGATTTTTTAAAGCAGAAAGCACCTTCAGCGGCAAACCTTAAGGGAATGGCCGGATCATCTGCGGCTGTGCTGGCTGCAGCTGCAATCAGAAAGATCAATAAGCCTTTTCTTTTCCTGCTTTCTGACAGGGAAACGGCAGCCTACTTCTTCAATGACCTGGAGAGTTTACTCGGAGAACGGGATGCCTCTTACGAAAACCGCAACTGTTTTTTCTTTCCCTCATCCTACAAAACACCCTTTCAGTCTCAGGAAGAAGACAATGCAGGAATCCTTTTAAGGTCAGAGGTTGTCAACCGCCTGGTTTCAGATGGCAAAAACACCATCATCGTCACTTATCCTGAAGCCCTCTGTGAAAATGTCATTTCACGAAAAGCACTTAAAAAAAACCTGGTAACCATCACCAAAGGGGAACAACTTTCCGTGGACTTTTTACTTGAGGTGTTGCTGGAAGAGGGGTTCGAGCGCGTTGACTTTGTAGTGGAGCCGGGAGAATTTTCCGTCAGGGGAGGCATCATTGACGTATTCTCTTTTTCCAACGATCATCCCTTTCGCATTGAAATCATGGGAGACCAGGTGGAAAGCCTAAGAACCTTTAACACCGAAAGCCAGCTTTCCATTGAAATACAGGATAAAATAAGCATACTGCCCGACATCCATGCCATGTCGCAGGAAACCAGGCATACTGAATTTTTGCTGAATTCCATGCCTGCTGCAACGGTGGTCTGGAGTGAAAATATTGAAGTGGCAACGGATGTGATTCACGAAGCTTTTGTATCAGAAAAGATTACCGAACCACAGTTTATCGGGGCAGAAAGATTTCTCCGGGAGATAAACAGCCACCTGCTGGTGGAGTTCCACCGGACGACAACACCACAAAACAAGGGACAAACCTTTACTTTCAACTTTTCTCCCCAGCCGAATTTCAACAAGCACATCGAGCTGTTGAGGAACAACCTGGAAGAAAATACCGCAAAGGATCTGAATAATATTATCCTGTGCGATACACCAAAACAGGCTGAGCGCATCCGTACCATATTCGAAACAATCCGGGAGTCCGAAGATGGCGTCCTGAATTTTCAACATGAAATTTTGCTGATGACCCTGCACGAAGGGTTTATCGACCACCAAAATAAAGTGGCCTGCTATACCGATCATCAGATTTTTGACCGTTACCATCGTTACCGGATTCGTGATAAATTCCCGGGGAAGCAGGCCCTCAGCATAAAAGCCCTTTACAACCTGAAACCGGGTGATTATGTGACCCATATTGATCACGGGATCGGGGTTTTCAGCGGACTGGAGAAGATCGAAGTCAACGGACGACTGCAGGAGGCAATACGCCTGATCTATAAAAACCAGGATATTCTGTATGTCAGCATCCACAGCCTTCACAGGGTGTCAAAATATACGGGCAAAGAAGGTGTCGCTCCCTCCCTGCACCGGTTGGGATCCGGTGCCTGGAGCAAGCTGAAGAACAAGACAAAGAAAAAAGTCAAAGACATCGCTCAGGGCCTGATCGCCCTTTACGCAAAGCGACGCGAACAGAAAGGACATGCCTTTTCTGCTGACAGCTACCTTCAGCACGAATTGGAAGCATCCTTCATGTACGAAGACACCCCTGATCAGGAAAAGGCGACCATGGATGTAAAAAAAGACATGGAATCGCCCCACCCGATGGACAGACTAATCTGTGGAGACGTGGGTTTCGGAAAGACAGAAGTTGCCATCCGGGCTGCCTTCAAAGCCGTAAGCGATTCCAAACAAGTTGCCGTATTGGTTCCGACCACCATCCTGGCACTGCAGCATTACTATACTTTCAGGGAAAGACTTCGTGACTTCCCGTGTACCATTGATTACGTGAGCCGTTTCCGGACAGCATCTCAGAAAAAAAAGGCACTTCAGGCTGCCAAAGACGGTAAGGTAGATATTTTGATCGGAACCCACAGGTTATTAAGCAAAGATGTACGGTTCAAAGACCTGGGGCTTCTCGTAGTTGATGAGGAACAAAAATTCGGGGTCAGCTCTAAAGAAAAACTCAAACAGCTTAGGGTAAACGTTGACACCCTGACACTTACTGCCACCCCCATTCCCCGAACCCTCCAGTTCTCCCTGATGGGCGCGAGGGATCTGTCCTATATCAACACCCCGCCACCCAACAGGTATCCCATCATTACAGAGGTACATGCGTTCAATGAGGATCTGATCAGGGATGCGGTAAACTATGAAGTTTCCAGGGGCGGACAGGTTTTCTTTGTGCATAACCGGGTTCAGAACATTGCGGAAGTGGCAGAAATCATCAGGCGGAACTGCCCTGACGCCAGGGTTGCCATCGGTCACGGTCAGCTTGACGGAAGTCAGCTCGAAAAAGTCATGGTAGACTTTATACACGGGGCCTATGATGTTTTGGTATCCACCACAATCATTGAGTCCGGGCTTGACATTCCCAATGCCAATACCATTATCATCAACAATGCGAACCATTTCGGCCTGAGTGACCTGCATCAAATGCGTGGCAGGGTCGGAAGAACAAACAAAAAGGCATTCTGCTACCTGCTTTCTCCCCCCATGAGCACCCTGACGGAAGAGGCCAGGCGCAGGCTTAAAGCCATTGAAGAGTTTTCAGAACTGGGAAGCGGCTTCAACATAGCTATGCGGGATCTTGATATCAGGGGAGCAGGAAATTTGCTTGGAGCCGAACAAAGCGGATTCATCAGTGAGGTGGGATTTGATACGTATCACAAGATCCTTGACGAAGCCATCGGCGAATTAAAAGAAAATGAATTCAAAGGGGTTTTTTCCGGGGGCCGTGAAAGTCCTGAAAAGGTTAAGCAGACAGCAGATTGTCAGCTTGAAACAGACCTTGAGCTTATGATCCCCAGTGAATATGTGTCAAATATTGAAGAAAGATTGCAGCTTTACAAAGAACTGGATAGTGTGGAAAACGAAACCCAGCTGCAGACATTTGCCGAAAAAATGGAGGATCGTTTCGGTCCGCTGCCCAATCCGGCAAAAGGCTTGTTGCAGGCAGTGAGACTACGCCGCAAGGCCCAATCCCTGGGGTTTGAGAAGCTGATCCTGAAAACAGAAAAGATGATTGGTTATCTGCCTGGCAGCGATCATGCCGGATATTACCAGGGTGAAATTTTCGGTCGGATACTCCAATACGTGCAAAACCATTCACGCCAAAGCCGGATAAAAGAGCTGAACGGTCACCTTTCTCTAACCATTAAACAGGTAAAATCCGTGGGCGATGCTCTTGAGATCATTACAGGTCTTTCAGGATCTCACTGATGTCCTGCCTGACTTTTTCTGTAATATGATCTGCCTTGACAGGGCTGTCACTTTCTGAATAAAGACGAATGACAGGTTCCGTATTCGACAAGCGAAGATGGATCCACTCCCGGTCAAACCAGATTTTCAACCCATCGGTCCTGTCTATGGGTTGACGGCTGTATTTTTCACCAAGTTTTTCAATGACCGCCGACAGATCAACATCGGCAGACAGCTCAATTTTATTTTTGGACATATAAAACTCAGGAAATTGCTTTTTCAGGCGGCTACAGCTTATTTTGCTTTTGGCCAGCCGGGTAAGAAAAAGTGCAATCCCAACGAGTGCATCTCTCCCGTAGTGCAAAGCCGGGTAAATCACCCCACCATTCCCTTCTCCGCCAATCACCGCATTGTGCTCCTTCATGGCAGCCACTACATTTACTTCACCTACAGCAGAATAAAAATGCTCCCCACCAGACCTGGCAGTCACCTCAGCAAGGGCCTGGGTCGACGACAGGTTGCTTACCGTATTCCCCGGTGTATGAGACAATACATAGTCAGCCACAGCAACCAGGGTATATTCCTCGCCAAACATTTCACCATCTTCAGAAACAATGGCCAGCCTGTCTACGTCAGGATCCACTGCAAAGCCAAGGTGGGCTCCTTGGCTTACCACCTCAGATGAAAGTCGAAGGAGGTGCTCCGGCAAAGGTTCGGGATTGTGCTGAAAACGCCCGGTGGGAGAACAATACACTTCAACCACCCGTTTTACCCCAAGTGCCTCCAGCAGCAAGGGAACAGCCACACCTCCGGAAGAGTTGATCCCGTCAACCACAATGGCAAACCCGGCCTCCCTGATGGCATCCGTATCAACAAGCGGAAGATCCAGTATTTTTTCTATGTGCATCTCCAGCAGGGTATCATTGGCCAGGTACTTACCAAGCTTGTCCACACTGACAAAGTCAAACGCCTGCAGGTCCATGAATTTTTGCATCTCCTCTCCCTGGGCAGCGGTCATGAACTCCCCTTTCTCATTGAGCAGCTTGAGGGCATTCCAGTTCACCGGGTTATGACTTGCGGTAATGATAATTCCACCCTGTGCCCCGTGATGCAGTACACCCAATTCAATGGTCGGCGTGGTGGAAAGACCCGCATCAATTATATCAATACCCATCGCCTGCAGTGTGCTTACCACAATTCCACTCACCAGCGGACCGGATAGCCTTGCATCACGACCAATCACCACTTGTATACGGTCGGTCTGGTGCCGTGACCTCAGCCACATTCCATATGCACCTGTAAACTTCATGACATCTGCCGGTGAGAGCCCCTCACCCGGACGTCCTCCGATGGTACCGCGAATACCCGAAATAGAATGAATTAAAGCCATAGCTTGTATAATAATTTTTCGAGCCCAAAGTTAATAATTATAAAGATCGGGAAATTTTACATGCGGTGTTTTTCTTTAATGGCTAAATTTGTATTGCGTAAGATCTTTCTCAACAACATTTCCGTGAACAGTTTCACCCTTTATAAGTATACGATATTTCTAACCGCTGTGATGTTATTCGGCGGTTGTATGCCAGCCAGGCATCTGTCTGAGGGTGAATACCTGCTGAGCCGCAACAATATTGAGGTACATGATGCAGAGATCGATCAGCATGAGCTGAGAAATTACATCCGTCAAACCCCCAACCGTCGCATCCTGGGGTTTTACCGTTTTCATTTGAATGTGTACCAGCTGGCAGATCGCGGAGAGGAAAACCGCCTGAAGCGCTGGATGAAAAACACCATAGGGGAACCTCCTGTCATTTACGACCCCATTGCCGCTGACCAAACTGCCGAACAATTCAGACTGTTCCTTCAAAATAAAGGGTATTTTAATGCTGAAACAGGGTTCGAGGTTGATACCGTAAGAAACAGGGTTCGGGTAAATTACGAAGTAAAGGGCAATCAGCCGTATACGATCCGACACATTGATTACAATATACCTGATACCCAGCTGGCAGGGTTTGTATTTACCGATACCATTCATTCACTGATCAATAAGGGTGACCGATATGATGTGGAAACCCTTCAGGAGGAAAGGCAACGTATTACCAGGAATCTCAAAGATGAAGGCTTTTTTAATTTCTCGAGGGATTATATTTTTTTCCGGGTGGACAGCACACTGAACAGCCAACAGGTAGATATTGAATTAATGATAGAAAACCCTGCAGACCGTGGAAGAAGCTTTGCAGGCGAAAACATGGGCCGCCCACATAAGAGGTACAAGATCAATGAAATATATGTGTTTCCCGAATATACCCGTTTGCAACCTGATCAGGAGTTCACCGATACGACCCGTTTGCAGACCAACAACAACAAGCAGGAGCCGGTTTATACCTTTCTGCATAACGGGGAGATGAAAATCAGGCCCCAGACCATCGCCAATAACATTTTACTTGAGCAGGGAGAATATTACAGCCTGAGCCGGCATGAACTGACCCATCGCTATCTGGCAGGCCTCAGGAATTTTCGTTACATCAATATGCAGTTTGAAGAAGCTCAGGCCGAATCTTCTCCAGACAGCCTGGGGCTACTGAACATGCGGGTTGAGCTTACCCGGTCGCCAGCACATGCCTTCACCGTGGAGGCTGAAGGCCTTAATACGGCCGGAAATCTTGGAGTTGGTGCCAATTTCCTCTTCCAAAACAGAAATGTATTTCGTGGAGCCGAAATGTTGAATCTAAGGCTGAAAGGAGCCCTGGAAATGTCAGGCGAGTCAGGGGATACAGATGTATTCCGGCGGCTGCCATTTAATACAGCAGAAATGGGAGCCGAAGTTTCCATCGATTTCCCTAAACTGTTGTTCCCGATTCGGATGGAGAGGCTTTCAAGAACCGCCCGCCCCCAAAGCACAATTCTCACCGGTATCAATTACAGGCATCGCCCGGATTATACCCGTTACATCCTGAACTTCAGCTATGGGTTTCAATGGAGCCAGGACAGCCGCCGGCAACACCAGCTGACACCCCTGGAGATAAGCTCCATCAAGATATTTAATGATTCCATTTTGCAGTCAAGAATCCCTGAAGCCAACCCACTGATCCTAAGCAGGTACAGAGACCACCTGATCGGAGGCCTGAAATACACTTACACCTACAGCACCCAGCAAATAGACCGGCAGGAAGACTTCGTATATTTCAGGGGCAACTTTGAATCGGCCGGAAACCTTATGCAGCTGACTGCAAGACAGCTGGATGCTTCAATGAATGAAGAGGGAAGCTACACCGTATTCGGCATCCCCTTTGCCCAGTATCTGAAAGCTGATGCAGATGTTCGCCTGTACCGGGCTATGGCTGAAGATAACACACTTGTTTTCAGACTAATGGGAGGCATCGGTGTGCCATACGGCAACCTCGACATTATGCCATTTATAAAAAGCTTTTATGGCGGGGGAGCCAACAGTGTAAGGGCCTGGAGCATATATAACCTCGGGCCCGGCAGCTACGGATCTGCAGACAAACTACGATTTGACAAGTACGGGGATATTAAGCTTGAAGCCAACATAGAATACCGATTCCCTGTGTACCGTTACTGGAAAGGGGCTCTTTTTGTGGATGCCGGAAACGTATGGTTTCTGGAAAAGAACGAACAATTCCCCGGCGGAGAGTTCAACGCAGACAGCTTTTATAAAGAAGTGGCCATCGGAGCCGGATTGGGTGTACGGCTTGATTTTAATTTCTTTTTGGTCAGGCTGGATGCGGCCTTCCCGGTCAGAGACCCGGGATTGGATCCCGGAGAAAAATGGATCGGACAGTTCCCCGGGTTCAGTGACTGGAATCTTAATCTGGGAATCGGGTATCCCTTCTGATATGCAAAAAACCGACATCATCCGCAGGATCAGTGCCGCATTCCCTTACCGGCAAACCAAAGATCAGGCATCCCTGACAACCCATCTGTCCGACTTTCTGACCGACAGTAACCCGGATTCTGTGTTTTTGCTGAAAGGCTATGCAGGTACGGGGAAAACCACCATTGTAAGCAGTCTTGTGAAGGTCCTGCCGGAATTCAACCTCAAAACTGTGCTGCTGGCCCCCACAGGAAGGGCTGCTAAAGTACTGGCAGGTTATGCCGGAAAACAAGCCCTCACCATCCACAAAAAAATTTACCGGATCCAGACCGCAGGTGATGGTTCCGTACAAATTGTCCGGCGGGAGAACAAACACAGCAATACCATTTTTATTGCAGACGAGGCCTCGATGATCCCCGGGTCAGATACCACAGAGCGGGGAAGTTTATTCGGCAGATCAAACCTGCTGGATGACCTCATTGAGTATGTGTATAATCAGAAGAACTGCCGCCTGCTATTGATCGGTGATACAGCTCAGCTCCCACCCGTACATTCTGCGGAAAGCCCTGCACTGAACAAATCATTTCTGGAAGGACATTACCAGGTGTTTGTCAGAGAGTACGAACTCAGGGAGGTGGTCAGGCAGGCCAGGGACAGCGGCATCCTTTACAATGCCACAAAACTTCGTTATATGCTTGCCGGAAACACAAACGGTTTCCCGGCTTTACAGACAGATCGGTACGGGGATGTGGTCCGCGTGCAGGGGCAGGAAGCAGCCGATGAGGTCGATAATGCATTCCTATCGGGGGGGAAGGAACAGGCGCTGATGATCTGCAGATCCAATAAAAGGGCCAACCTTTATAACCAGCATATACGGCAGCGGGTGTTGTTCATGGAAGACGAGATCAACGCGGGTGATCTGCTGATGGTCGTCAGAAACAACTATTACTGGTTGCCCGAAACTTCAGAAGCCGGGTTTATTGCCAACGGTGATATCATGGAACTCAAAAGGATTCAGCGAACGGAAGAAATTTACGGATTCCGTTTTGCTGATGTAACTGCCCGACTGACAGATTATCCGGACATGCCTGACATGGAGGTCAAGCTGATGCTTGATACCCTGCAGACGGAAACACCCGCCCTGCCCGAGACACATACCCGAAAACTGTTTGACGCCGTGGCTGAAGACTTCAGGGACATCCCGAATAAAAGAACCAGAATGTCTGCCATCAGGAACAGCCCCTATCTTAATGCACTTCAGGTCAAATACGCCTACGCAATGACCTGCCATAAGGCACAGGGCGGACAGTGGGAAAACGTATTCGTGGAAATGGGTTACCTTCCGGATAAAAAACCGGACATCGAATACCTTCGTTGGCTATATACTGCTTTTACCAGGGGGACGCAAAAAGTCTTCCTGCTCAATTTCGCGGATGACTTTTTCCTACCTGATAAACAATAAACCACGATAATAGATTATTCATTCGGACTCCGGCATATATTTTACGATCAGGTGTTTATATGTTATGAAAGAAAAGCGAGAAAAAGTTATTATATACTAGCTCCTGGTGCGCCTTGCCGGAAACACCGTCATTAATAACAAACCCTGGGGAAGTATCACTGAAAATGGCTGCGGCAAGTTCAATGACCTGTCCGGACATTTTCTCAGGGAGATCGCCGGGCTGGGTGCCAGTCACATCTGGCTGACCGGGGTACCGGAACATGCAAGTTGTACGGCATACCCCGATCAGCAAATCCCTGCCGACAATCCGCTTGTGGTCAAAGGGCGGGCGGGATCCCCTTATGCCATCCGCGATTATTACGATGTATGCCCGGATCTGGCCACAAATGCGGATCGCCGTATGGAAGAATTTGAAGCCCTGATCGGGCGGTGCCATTCAGCCGGCCTGACCCCGCTGATCGACTTTGTTCCCAATCACCTGGCACGCCATTACCGCAGCGATTGCAAAGAAGGAGTTGACAACCAGTTTGGCCGGCACGACAATACGCAGGTTACTTTCAGTTATGACAACAATTTTTATTACCTGCCCGGTCAGGCCCTGAAATTACCGGAGGAAGTGTATCAGCACCCCACAAGCCGGCAGAGATCTTCTGCACCTTATTATGAAGAAATCCC
>PWGY01000248.1 GCA_003554665.1 Bacteroidales bacterium
AGATCGACAAGCAGAAAGCCACCCAGCGCTCCAACCGCGGAAGCCTGGTGCGTGTGGCCCTGGTGGGTTATACCAATGTGGGCAAGTCCACCATCATGAACATGCTCAGCAAAACCGACGTTTTCGCTGAAGACAAGCTGTTTGCCACCCTCGACACCACCGTTCGCAAGGTGGTGATCGGCAACCTTCCCTTTCTGCTGTCCGATACGGTCGGATTCATCCGCAAACTGCCCCACCACCTGATCGAATCTTTCAAATCAACCCTCGACGAGGTGCGGGAATCGGACATCCTGCTGCATGTGGTCGATATTTCCCATCCCAATTTTGAAGAGCAGATCAGGGTCGTAAAAGAAACCCTTTCGGAACTTACAGGTGAGGATGATAAGAAGACCATTATGGTATTCAATAAAATGGATAAATACCGCTGGGAGGAACAGGATGAGGACGATCTGACGCCCCCCGGAAAGGAAAATATCAGCCTGGAAGAAATGAAGGAAACCTGGATGGGCAAAGAGAATGCCCCCAGCATCTTTATTTCCGCCAAAAACAAAGACAATCTCGAAGGCTTCAGGCGGATGCTGTATGATAACGTGGTGGAAATCCACAAGAAGCGTTATCCGTATGATAACTTTTTGTACTAGTCGGGGCTAAAGCCACTCCGGTTGTTGGTTCTCATGGGATGAGTGAAGGGAAAAGACTAACGGGCTGGTAGATGGCCCAGGCAGTTGTTGGTTGGTTAGTTGTTGGTTCTCATGGGATGGGGTTCATGGAAGTAGCCAGTGGCCATAGGACGAGGCTAAGTGATTGTTGGTTAGACCCCAAAGGGGTCACATGTTACTAACGGGAGAAGACCATAGAGAGGCCACAGCCCTCGACCGACCCAAAGGGGTTGGTTAGACCCCGAAGGGGTCACATGTTACTAACCGGAGTGGCGAAGCCACGACCGACCCCGAAGGGGTCAAACGTTACTAACACATGACGAGACTGCAGAAAACCATACTCCACAGCATCATCGGCTACCCCCTGGCGGGGATGGTGGTGGTGCTCTCGTGGCTGCCGTGGCCCGCCATGTACGGGATCTCCTCGCTGCTGGCCTTCCTGATGACCAAGGTGATCGGATACCGCCGCAAAGTGATCATGGAAAACCTCCGCAACTCGTTTCCCGAAAAAAGTGAGCAGGACTTGCAGCAGATCCGTCGCGATTTTTACCGTCACCTGGCGGATGTGATCGTGGAAACCATCAAGACCATGAGCCTGACCGAACGGCAAATGAAACAACGCAGCCGCCTAACCCCGCAGGCAGAAGCCCTGCTGAAAAGGCTCGAAAAAGAAGAAAGATCAGCCATGGGCCTGCTGGGCCATTTCGGAAACTGGGAGTGGGCCTCCCCGCCGGTCACACTGCAGACAAGCTTCAGTGTGGTCACTGCTTACCGTCCTTTAAGAAACAAAATCCTCGACAAGCTGCTGCGCAGGATCCGGGGAAGGTTCACGCACGAACTGCTCCCGAAAAACCAAATCGGGCGGGCCCTTTTGCGTTACCGCCAAACCCGGAAACCAATCATTGCCGGACTGATCGCCGACCAAAGCCCCGGGCCGCAGGCTGAGTACCAAACCACCTTTTTATCACAGGAGACCCTGATCTACTCAGGGCCCGATATACTGGCCCGAAAAATGAAAATGCCGGTGTATTTTGTAGCTCCCCGCAAGGAAAAACGGGGCCATTACCTCGTACACATCAGCCTGCTGGCAGAAAACCCCGACGAAATGCCGGAGGGAGAGATCGGACGCCTGTTCATGAAAGCCCTGGAGGAAGAGATCAGGAGGTCACCTGCCCTTTACCTTTGGTCGCATCGTCGCTGGAAGCATAAACCTCCACCCGGAAACCCCTGAAACAATTTACCTGGAATTACCCAGGTCAACCTTTTTAAATAAACGTCACTTCACCCGGAACTACCACAAACACCTCTGACTGCCAACGACCGAACAAGAGCCCAGGTTTCTGGTTCCCATTGAATACGGCTTACCTCCAGCGTTATCATCACAGGAGATTCGATCCCCTTCAGGCAGTTTAAAAAAAATGTGGGTAAGAAAATTTGGAAATAAAATTATTCTTCGGGAGCGGTGGTTCTGGACACCTCGATGGCATTACCGATGGCGAGCTGCACCCGCCGTCCGTCATCCCGCTTTTCATTGACCGTTACCAGTCCGCTCAAAAACCTGCTAATCTCCGACACACTGCGATCTGCAAATTCCGCCAGACCGGAGCTGCTTTCTGTCAGCACCTCCTCCATCCGCCGGGTGTCAACACCGGTGGTTTCCTGTAAACGACTGGCAGCCAAACGTGGCAAGCCACCTTCCTGTGCCGGAAAATCATCCGTATCGTCAATGACCAGGTAACCGGGGGCACGGTAGGCAAGCCAGATATATTCATCGCGCGGAGTCAGTTCAGCACGGGCTATCAGCCGTTGCGGAACATCTCCTCCAACATCTGAAAGCTCTTCAACTCCGGAAATAACATCACCAGCCCCTGCATACGATGCTACCTGACGGGGTTCAATTCTGGAGGCCATCATCGGTCGTGATGCCACCGTTTCCACCTGCCGCTCATCGGCAAAAGCAGGAGCAGGAGCGGTTCCCGGGCGGAACAATTCTGCCGGCAAAGCCGTTGCCCTGGACGGGGCAATTTCTTCCTCCTGAGGTCTGAACTCTGCTTGCAAACTTTGGGTTCCCGGATCCTGAAAACCGGTCTCACCGGTCTCCTGCCGGAGCAAAGGAGTGTCTTCATCCTGTTGAGGGGCAGGCACCTCCGCAACGGCCCCCGGTGGCGCCACCTCCTCCTCAACAGGCCATTCATAAGCCACATGTACAGGCTGCTGTAACGGGAACAAAGTATAAGCCACCACGCCAAGCAGGAACACTGCCGCCGCAGCAGATGCATAATGCAACACACGCCGGGCAGTTAAACCAATATGATGTCGTTTTAACGAACCCTTTCGGGGGAAGCGAATGGCCGGATCGGGGACAAGGCGAGTCTGCCGCATCAACTCCAGCTCCCGTCCATAATGAGGATCTGAAGCCGCAAAAGCTTCCACTTCAGCCCGCTCCTCCTTTTCCAGGTCTCCTTCCACGTAGGCGGCGAAATATTCTTCATAATTATCCGGGGAAATGCACTCAGAGCCCGGGCCGGAATATTCCTGCACGCTGCCGGTATGGTCACTCCCCGCAGAAACATCCACAGGGACAGACTTCTTCAGAGATTCTTTCCCCGGGAAATGAACCCCGTCATCCCCATCCACACGGATCAACTCAAAAACATCAAACTCATCACGGAGGTCAGGGTTCTCATCCAGAAAACGCATCAATTCCCCCACCCTGTTGTCCGGCAGGTTGCCCTCGAAATAATCGAGGAAGAACTGTTCGTAATTTTTTCTGGTGATTTTCATTTCTTTAAGTTTTTCGGCGCTGCGCGCCTCCAGTTAGTCGGAGGCTTCGCCTCCTCCGGTTTGTCGGGGCTGACGCCCCTCCAGTTAGCTCAGGGCTGAAGCCCTTCGCGGTTTGTCGAGGGCTATCGCCCTCTCCGGTTGTTGGTTCCGGCGCTTCGCGCCTGTTAGTGACGTTTTACCCCTTCAGGGTCAGAAGGGTGCCGTGGTGCCGCCTGTGTTAGTAGCATGTGATCCCTTCAGGATCTAACCAACAACCACTCAGCCTCTTCCTATGTTCTCGGGCTGCCACCACCATCCTCATCCCATGAGAACCAACAACCAACAACCGCTTTACCTCGTCCTATGGCCACTGGTTACTTCCATGAACCCCATCCCATGAGAACCAACAACCATCTATATCACTGCATCCATACTGCCAATATACTTCTTCAGTGCAATGCGGGCCCGGTAAATGTACACCTTCACCTGTGATTCACTCAGCCCGGTAATGTTTCCGATCTCCCGGTAATCGTACCCCTCATAATCGCGCAACAAAACCACCGATCGCTGATCAGCAGGGAGGCGCGCCAGGGCCTTTTCCAGTATCTCACTCAATCCGGCATATTCATCCCTGTATCCATAATCCTTTATCGTTGATTCCTCCATGGGTGTTTGATGCCGGTCTTTCCGTATCATATCAATCATGGTCCGGTAAGCCGTGGTAAACAAATACGACCTGGCCTTGCCGTAACTAACCTCACCGACCTTTATCCACATCTTTTCAAAACTCTCCTGCACCACATCACGTGCGCGATCTTCATCACGGATATTCTTCAGGATGAAGCGATACACTCCATCAGAATACCTGTCAACACATTCGTTATACTGGGCCGTTGTCATGCCTTCAGGCTGCTTGTTTTATGGTTTGCAATTATGAAACGGACAAAGGGTAAATAAAGTTACAGAAAAAAGAAATTCAACCCCTGATTTTGCATCCCTGCAATGAAATAATTCTTCATAAACCTCCGCTGCCCTGTTGGTTCCACAGTGCCCTGCTGGTCATCCCCGGCTCTTTCTGTCACCCCCTGCCTTTTAAACCTCCCCGCTTTCTGTCAGTCGCCACCCGCTCTGTCGTTCAAAAAACCACCACAGCATCCAAAAAAACCAGTCCCAAAGAAAAAAATCATTAACTTTATCTTAAACTGGGAAAATTTCCTAATCTTAGCCATCCAAAACCTTAAATTTTAACCGGCAAAAGCACCGGATTTTGCTGAGTCGGGTTTTCGGTCGGGTGATTTAATTCGGTCGGGACTGTATCAGGCTTTAAGCCGGTTCGATCACGTTGGACAGAGTGCACAGCCGCAGGTTTTCATCCGGTTCAATTAAATCGGTCGACGCTGCTTCAGGCTTTGACCAGGTTCAGACAAGCGGGACAGATTGCACTGTCGCAGGCATTGACCCAGGTCAGACAAATGACCGGAGTGCTATCACAGGCTTTCACCCGATCCGGTCAAATGGGCCGGAGTTCGCTGTCACAAGTCTTCACCCGGTGGCGTATTGCGAACACATGTAAATGGGAAAAAACAACACGTTCTGATGAATTATCTCCGGCATTTCACAACCATCCTGGTCTTGCTCCTGATCAGCAACATCGCGGGGGCCCAAACCGAAAAACAACAGCAAGAGCTGAAAGCGCTTTCGGCACAACTGCACCGGCAATTCACCGCGGAGAAAGCTGAAGCCGTCCGCCTGGCTGAAGAACTTGGCATTCCCGTGAGGCAAACACTTGCCGACGGACGCGTCATCGAACTGATGCGCTTCCACAGGGGGCGCCCTATGTATTATATCACCTTCAATGCCGGGGGCGCAGAACTCATCAACAGCGATAAGGTGCACCCCGGGGGCAGCGCTTCCCTGAACCTGACAGGTGCCGGACAAACACTGGGTGTCTGGGATGCAGGAAAGGTCCGTGACAGCCACCAGGAATTTGCCGTGGGTGAAGAATCACGGGTGACGCAAAAAGACGGAGCCACAACCCTTTCCACTCACGCCACCCACGTGGCCGGCACCATGATTGCCGCAGGAGTCTATTCCGATGCAAAAGGAAT
>PWGY01000110.1 GCA_003554665.1 Bacteroidales bacterium
CCAGTCTCTGATAGGTATACGAAATGGAAACATTGGTTGTTTTCTTTACAGAATTTTTAATCATCTTCTTTATCATGCTGACCGATCATTTCATCCTCCTGCTCAGACAGGGCTGATATGATATTGCCTTTCACGATCACCCCCTGCAGCCTGTTCTCCTCATCCACCACAGCTACGGGACCAAACTCAGTATCGTTATAGGTATTCATCACCTCGGTCATGGATGTATCGGGACTTACCACAGAAGGCTTGCGAAGCAGGGATTCATCAAAAGGAACTTTTTCTTCATCCTTGTGCTTGTTCAGATAATCCACCAACTCCTGTGCACGGATATATCCTTTGAGGTGCCGTTTTGTATCTGTCATCAATATACCGGTCAGGTTGTTCTTCCGGATCTTCCGGAGAATTGTTCTCGGACCATCTCCGGGAAAAGCCCTTTCCACGGTGGGTTGCATAATTGCACCTGCTGTGAGGACCGCTGCCCGGTTCATGTCTTCGACAAATGCCCTTACGTAGTCACTTGCCGGCTTGGAAATGATGTCTTCGGCAGAACCGATCTGTTCAATGCGGCCGTCCTTCATAATCGCAATGCGATCACCGATCCGGAAAGCTTCATCCAGGTCATGGGTCACAAAGATGATGGTTTTCTGCATTTTATCCTGCAGTTCGAGCAACTCATCCTGCATCTGCCGGCGAATAAGCGGATCCAGTGCACTGAACGCTTCATCCATCAATAGAATCCCCGCATCAACTGATAAGCCGCGTGCCAGACCTACCCGTTGCTGCATTCCTCCGGAAAGTTGCGAAGGATAACTATTCTCGTTACCGGTAAGACCGACCTGTTCAATCACCTTCAAGGCCTTCTCCCGGCGTTTCTCCTTGTCAACACCCTGCAGTTCAAGCCCGAATTCAACATTTTCCAACACTGTGCGATGGGGCAAAATGGCGAAATTCTGGAAAACCATTCCGCAAAAATAGTTGCGCCGAAACTCACGGAGTTCCTGGGTGTTCAATTTGGTAATGTCGGTACCGTCAATGATGATCTCTCCGGTAGTCGGCTCATGCAAACGGTTCAGCAAACGTTCCAGTGTGGATTTGCCGCTACCGGAAAGGCCCATAAGCACAAAAATCTCCCTCTCATATACCTCAAAGGACACATCGTAGACACCTACAACTTGCTTATGATCCTTAAGGATATCTGCTTTGCTCTTCCCATTTTTCAGTGCTTCAAGGGCTTTCCCGGGTTGACGGCCGAAAATTTTTGTCAGATTTTTGACAACAATCTTTTCTTTCATAAAACGTGCGTCAAAATTAAGGGAGCCACTGATTCACCGTGTCTGGGTTATCAGCAATCCAGGTTCGGGCAGCATCCATCGGATCCATACCTTCTTCAATATATCCCATTACTACACCAATTTCCTCAGGTGTCCAGTAAAAATTATCCAGGAACTGGTAAACCTCAGATGATTTGTCAACCAAACCGGGATGGACCATCGTAGCAATATATTCTTCTTCTCCAAAAGCATTTTTTGGATCCTCAAGATACTTCAGGTCATAGCTGGCGAATTTCCAGTGCGGGGTC
Source organism: Bacteroidales bacterium (assembly GCA_003554665.1). The sequence goes on from PWGY01000110.1 coordinate 1,583, forward strand.
CAGCCAGTGACAACGATCCACTCTTCACGCTCTATGGCACGTTCCAGAGCAGCTGTCATGGCAGCATCAGAGCCGGAAAGAAGATTAAAATCAAGGTCATAAGCTTCGAGCGCCTCTTCACTGGCAGACATGATGCCTGCACCGGGGTCAATGCCGGTGACCTCACCACCAAACTTATCGGCATGTTCCTGCATCTCTTCAATGCTGTCAATATCAACATACTCAGGCACTACCCAACCAATTCTCGCACCGTCAAGGTTGGCCCCGAGGTTTTCCACGTCGCCCATCGTTTGTTCATAATAGGCATCGTGGGTAATGGGCAGCCAGGCCGTTACCATGGCATCAAAGTCACCACGGGCAAGTCCCATCCACATTGGTCCTGCATCAACTGAGGTGAGGTTTACGTTCATGCCAAACTCGTCCTCGATAATGGCTGCAACCACATGGCTTGATGCATTGGCACAATCCCACAATACATAACCGATCTCAATCTCTTCTTCGGCCGGGGCGCAGGATTTCAAATTAAACATCGCGGTCATGGATATCAGGGCTACTGATACCATAACAATTGCTTTTTTCAAAAATGATTTGGTAATTCTCATGGGTTTTCCTCCTGTTGTTTTGTTTCTTAATTAGAAAACAGTGGGGGATATTTTGCACCCCCCACTTAATATCCTTGAAATTTAAGCATTTTAAAAGTAATAACCAACATTGATGTTGAAACGCAGGTTCCAGTCCAGGTCATCCACCGGGATTGGTCTGCCCTGTGCATCCAGCTGTCCGGCACCCATACCGGTACCAAAGTTATCGGTCAGCCAGGGGTGGTTTTTACCCATCGCAAAGTCCACATAGGTCCAGATATTTCCGGCCGTGATCAGGAAACCGGGAACCAGCATGTGGCTGTCTTCAAAATCAAACATCTGGCCATCCACTTCCAGTTCTCCGTCCTTGGTCATCAGTGCATAGTCCACATAGGGCATGATATTGGAAATGGGGCCCCAGTCCACATCAATGCCGCGGCCGATTCCCATAGACAAAATATTGGCCCTTGAAGCTACACCGTCTCCGTAATACGGATCACCATAAGCTCCCATCTGAACACGGTCCATCAGCTGACCTTCATCATTTTTGGCAGCGTAATCATAATTGATAAACTGTGCTTTCGCGCTCCAGTCTCCGAATGTGGCTGCTCCGTGGGCTGCAATGGCATGACCATATTCCGTATCATCCAGTACGGAATTGTACAGACCCTGACGCTGGGCAGAAAAGCCCACCTCTACACCCGGGGTGATCTCGTAGCCAAGGCGCATATTCAGCTGATTCATTTCCTGAATATGTGCAGGTGCTCCTGATAACTCCCCGCCGGGGTCAGGAATGACATTGTATGAATAAGTTCCCGCACCGGGTCCGGCATAAGGGGCTTCGTTGTGTGCAGGTCCGGCAGGATCCTGCTGACGGAAATAGGCCATCATCAGGTTCAGGCGGTCACTGAGGTCATAGCTGAACTTGACACCCATGTTGAAGTCGTCTTCCAGCCCGACGTAGTAACCGCTCATGAACCACCAGCTGTGCGAATTGTACATCAGGTTGCCAAAAGGCACCTGTGTAACACCCAGTTCCATATTGAAATTATCGGAGAAATCATAACCAATATAACCTTCCTTGATAAAATGGGTGTTGAATGTGGGATAAAAACGGTATTCAAAATTCAGTGTCAAATCGCTGTACCTTGCCGCTACATTCAACCGCCATGTATCCCATGTAGCATAAGTACTGGTTGGCATTGCATCACTTTCATAATGCTGACTTACAAAATTGTAGCGGACTGCACCGCCAAATTCAACAAAATCGTCATCCTGGGCATGGGCCATGTTGGACATCCCCATCCCAATCATCATCAGTAATACAAATCCGCTTAAGTGTAAAAACTTCATAATTTAAAATTTGGTTTATAAAAAAGATCGAACATCCTGAAGAATCTCTTCATTCAGCCTGTTAAGCTTAACAATTGGATCTGATTCAATTACGGCAAAACAGCAATCAGGATATTTTGATTCATCCTTTTGCTTTGCTGCACAAAATGGTTTTTAGAAAAAACCATTAGAAGAACACCCCATCCGGAGCAAACAAGTGCAAAGGTAGTAATTATTTTTACACTGCACAACCATTGTGAGGCCCAGAAAGAAGACAAATAGGTAAACAACCCCTTATTTGCTTGATTACCTGATGATTTCAATGGCCTTTTCAATCATGTCGTCACGCCCTTCATTGATGCTTTCAGGAGAAAGATCAAGCGCGATATGGGGTTTAACCCCCGGTTCAATACTGTTTCCTTCCGGATCCAGAAAACGACTGCTGGAAAGCCGCAGCATCCATCCGTTGGGCAGATCCCTGAAAGCAGGAATCCCACCGCCCCCGCCGGTGGTATCACCCAACAGTGTAACTTTTGGAAGCACCTTCATATATTGGGCAAAATAAGTCGTGGCACTATAACTTCTTCGGTTTGTTAGCACCACCACTTCACCGTCAAACCGCGGTCCGTCATGAGGATTAATATAAACTTCATCTGCAATGAAATCCTCGTGCCCGGGTCCGCTTTTTATGTAATTGGTGCCTGCAAAACGTTTCTCATTGGTAAAACGGGCAGCAATATCACGGGCATTGTCAGGGCTGCCCCCACCATTGTTACGCACATCGAAAATCAACCCCGGGCGTCCGCCTGCAGAATTCAGGGTATTGATCAGGGTATTCAGATTGTTTTCACTGACCGATTCAGCAAAACTACCATAGTACACATAATAAACATCACTCTGCAGCCTCACCAACTGAAGAGGACCCAAATATCGCTGCCGGTCCTGCAAATAATGACGTTGAACAATGCTGTAATAAAAGTTTTCCGGGCTGTCCAAAAACCACTCCCAATAGCGGGACCGGTCAAAAGGACTAACCAGGTTGACGTGGCCATCACGCAGCTCATAAAGCATTGCAGCACAAAGGTCGAACAGTTCAACCTGCCCCATATCCGGCCGGACTTTTGCACGATATTCGTCATAAATCGAATCCCAGTCCACACCCTTTTCCTGAAAAAAAGAATAGTGACGGTCAGCAAATGTCCATATTTCATCAAAGACGGTCACCGGGTCATCAGCTGCCTCCTCTTCAATGAATAGTTTTTCACAGGAAAAAAGCACTGCTGCGAGCAAAGCCCAAAAACCAATTAATATGTTTTTTTTCTGTTTCATACCCAAAACTACATCGGGGTTTAGCTCATTTACTTTTTTGCTTTATGACCGGCCCGGGTTTCCATCCAAACCGGAAGCCTCTTGATCAGTTCAACAGAAAGTATAATTCAAGCACAAACTGATGGCGTACATTATATAAACGAAGCTCCTCTCTGCCATCCAAACGAAAATAATCCCAGTGATATCCGATCCTGAACCAGTTGGGGTTGTGTTCGCCGCCAAAAGAGTGCCGATAGAATAAACCGCTGCTGATCTGCGCGGTATTTCCCGGGTGTGTCAAAAAACGCTCCAGGTTCTGCAGGGTGCTTCCCCCGTCCTGACCAATCCGGTAACTGCTTCCATACTCAGGAAACCCCAGGTTATAGCCGACCAGGGTAGCAGCCAGAGAAAAATCAAAATTCCATTCGCGGTCAAACAAAAACAAGGCGTAGGAAATATCTGCCCTCGGTTGTAGCGAAGCCAGTGCATTGGCAAATAAAAATGAATTACCCATGGCCGGAATAATACGGAAGTCCCCCTTCAGCCCGGCCTGCCCTCCAACATGGAAACGAAATGAACCGCGTGGTTCCAGCCGACGCAAATGCACATACTTTACACCACCCGAGAAATTATAAACCAGTGAATTTTTGTGCCTGGGCCGGGAATACTGAAATGTGCCCCTTGCAAAATGCCACTCAGAAATGTGAGACGGAGCACGCCGGTGAAGGGCAAAGGAAAGAATACCTCCGGGGCCACCATAATAAAGATTTGACATTTTTTGATCAAAAAGCAATCCTTTAGAGAACCCCTGATCGATTTTTAAATAAGTCAACACCTCAGGCAGCTCCGCGATATAGGTAGCACGCAAATGCCCCCGGTCGCCTATGCTGGCTGGTGTACAATCATCTCCCCCCAGTAATTGATCTGCAAAGACCCCCGGTGCCATAAATACTGTAAAAAGTATAAAAAGAAAAACCATCCGGGCAAACCGGCAAACAAAGGACTTTTGGCGAATTGATTGGTGGTTTCTTTGCATTTATCTGACATTTGCTGCCGCCATCAAAGATACAAAAATTCAGATTTTTCATACTTTTGCAAACCCTAAGCACCTGTATAATTCATGGCACAAGAAAATAAGCAATCACTGGCGGGAAAAACCCTCGCAGAGCTTCAGTTATTGACCTGCGAACATCAATGGCCACAATTTACTGCCCGGCAGATTGCAGAATGGATTTATAAAAAAAGAGTATGCCGGTTTGACCGGATGACCAACCTTCCCAAAAAAACCAGACAGGAGCTGACCAAGAATTTCTCGATCGAATGGAGTGCACCGGTAAATGTGCGAACATCCTCTGACGGAACAAAAAAATATCTTTTCCCGACCCGGCACGACGGGTTCATCGAATCTGCATACATCCCCGAGGGAAAACGTCATACGCTTTGTATTTCTTCACAGGCTGGCTGCCGGATGGGCTGTAGTTTTTGCATGACCGCACGTCAGGGACTGCAGGGCCAGCTGTCAGCCGGTGAAATCCTAAACCAGGTTCACAGCCTGCCTGAAACGGATTTATTGACAAATATTGTTTACATGGGCATGGGTGAACCATTTGACAATATGGATGCCGTCATGAAGAGCCTTGAGATCCTTACCTCCCCTTATGGCTACGGAATGAGTCCACGACGGATCACGGTATCCACCATCGGATTGATCCCTGAAATGCAACACTTTCTGGAAAACAGTCGTTGCAACCTGGCTGTCAGTCTGCACTCCCCTTTTGATGAAGAGCGAAGGCAACTGATACCCATGCAAAAGATTCACCCGGTGGAAGAAGTCATCAATACCATCGAACGTTTTTCCACGGAAAAGCAAAGACGGATATCTTTTGAATACATCGTATTTAAAAACCTCAACCACAGTCCAAAACACATAAAGGCACTGACCCGTCTGCTTCATCGCCTCCGCTGCAAGGTAAACCTGATGCGCTTCCACCCGATACCAGGCAGTGACCTCCAGTCGCCCGATGAGGAAACAATTCAATCTTTCAAAACAGCCCTGGAGGGAAAGGGAATAACTACCACCATCAGGAAATCACGTGGAACAGACATACAGGCCGCCTGCGGTCAACTGTCCACAGATAATTTGAATAAAAGCGGATAATGGTGCAACAATTATTAAAATATTATAAATGTACATATTAACAGGATTTTCGTCGTATCTTTAGGTGTGCATAATAACAAACCAACTGATTGACACGTATATCAAATAACAACCGAATACATAAATGGTCGTATTAGGAAATATTATAAAAGCTGCCCTGGGCATCACCGATTTCGTGCTGCCGGATAACAACCCCGTGGATTCTCAAAAAGAAATCCTGAAAGAACTGCTGGAAAAAGCAGCATCTACAGAATTCGGCAAAACATATGCCTTTAACAAAATTTTAAATCATAGAAACATTGCTGCTGCTTTTGCTGAAGCAATCCCGTATCATGATTATGATGCGATGAATGCCCGCTGGTGGAGCAGGCAGAAAGAACAGGGCACCCCCAATGTTACCTGGCCCGGCAAGGCTGAATATTATGCCCTTAGTGCAGGCACTACGGGGAAGGAAAGTAAAAGGATTCCCATCACCGAAGAAATGCTGGAAGCCATTCGCAAAACCAGCATCTATCAGATTCTTGCCACATCGAACTTTGATTTCCCGGCCGAGTTCTTTGAAAAAGAGATTATGATGCTTGGCAGCACAACAGACCTTAAAAAATCGGGACACTTCCTGGAAGGAGAGATCAGTGGAATAGCCGCAGGTAATATTCCTTCATGGTTTGAACGTTTCTACCGTCCTGGGAAAAAAATCTCCTCCATTAAAGACTGGGATGAACGGGTTGATGCCATTGCCAGGGAAGCGCCCGGGTGGGATATCGGAGCCATGGCCGGAATTCCTTCATGGAATGAGCTTATGCTGAAAAGGGTTATAGAATATAACAAGGCAAGGAATATTCATGAAATCTGGCCAAATCTGAGGGTTTTTGCATCAGGAGGCGTGGCTTTCGGACCCTATAAAAAATCCTTTGACTCATTGATGGGGCAACCCCTCACCTACCTTGATACGTATCTGGCCTCAGAAGGCTTCCTGGCTTTTCAGTCCAGACCCAACAGTGATATGGCTATGACATTGGCCACCAACAGTGGTATTTATTATGAATTTGTACCCTTCACAAACGACAATATCGATGAAAACGGGGGCGTCGTTCAAGGTTCCGAAGCACTATCATTGGAAGAGGTAGAACCGGATACGGACTATGTACTGGTTATATCCTCGGTAGCTGGTGCGTGGCGTTACATCATCGGAGATACAATCCGGTTCACAGACACAAAGCAGGCAGAAATTGTTATTACCGGACGAACAAAACATTTTCTCAATGTGGTAGGATCACAATTATCGGTGATCCAGATGAATAATGCCATGCGGCAACTGGAAGACACCTTCGGGTTAAAAATCCCGGAGTTTACTGTAGCAGCCGTAAGGCCTGAGGAGGAGTACATACACCATTGGTATCTCGGAACTGAAGGCAGCGCCAGTGAAAAAGAGCTGGCCGCAGCACTTGACCTTGCATTGAAAGAATCCAACAAGGCTTATGCAATGGCACGCACAAAAGCCCTAAGTGATGTCAAAGTTACACTTACCAGCCCGGATACTTTTTATGCCTGGATCGAACAGAACAAATCCAAAGGTGGCCAGGTAAAGATTCCCCGGGTAATGAAAGGCGGAGAATTTTCCGAATGGCAAAAGTTTGCGGACAAATTCCAACGTTGAGCCAGGAAGGTTATACCACTTAACCCAGCCGGACAACCCCCTGAGTAATATTTCTATTTTTTGTTTTGTTTTTTATATTAAGCGTTATATTTTTATGACGTATTAATATAAAACAAAACCAATATGGAAACAACGTCAATCGGAAACGGAATTTGGGTCAGAGAACCCCGTCGCCTGCGGATGATCCCGTATGAAAGTATCACTCACGTACATTACAACAATGGCTTATCTGTTGTCTATATGGGGAAGGAGATCCTGAAAAAACTTCACATGCCACTGAACGGTCTGGAGAAAAAGATGCCCGAATATCTTTTCTTCAGAACCCATCGAAACTACATTGTTAATAAGGACTTCGTCAGTGATTATGCCCCGGAAGGTATTGTCAGCCTCAAGTCAGGAGAAAAGACTGTTCCGGTTGCCAGGAGGAGAAGAAGACTATTGGAAAACTTTCTGTCATCCTGATCAATATAAGCACAAAACTGATCACTTCCCCAAATAAAAATTTAAAAGTCTATAAACATGAATACACCTGAGGAATTAAAAGAACTGATTACGGACAAGCAAGATATCGACTATGCCTTTTTGTTTCATGGTTACACCATCCTGGTAATGAAGAACGGCTCTAACGAGGTGGTTGATTTGCCTCTATCTGCAATAGAAACTGCCCTTACAGACCGTTTCTTTTTCCGGATACATCGCTCCTTTCTGGTAAATCTCCGCCGCGTGCGGGAGATGGAAATCAAAAACAACCGCCTGCTGATACGGATCCGCGGGCATGAATTGCCTGTTGCCCGGCGACGCAAAAGGCAACTCCTGGATTTGCTGGGTGCTGTAAATTAAAGGAGCCGCGCATATTTTGAGCACTCCTGAACCATTTCTTTTTTGCTTTAACTTGTATATTCTCTAATTTATCAATAAATTTAGGGTGGGAATAAATTTAAACCCGCCCGCGGAGCCTGATTTTTCAGGCATTTTTAAATTGGGAATGAAGGCGGATTCCCCCTGTATGGCAACATTTTTCATCCACATAAAACAGGAGGGTATCACCATGAACAACTCACCAGAACAACACAAAAAAGTCCGTAAAAAAAAGTATCCGAACCCAGGAGTGCTGCTACTATTTTTCTTTTTTCTTCAATGGATTCCCATTTCCCAGGCAGGGACATATTTCGGGGATAACAACTCAGCATACACTGGAAATTTTCCTGTTTTAGCTGCCCCCGGAAAGGTGGTTGATACCACTGCGCAAAGTGAGCAGTGGCCTGAAGATGATCCAATGACTTACGACGTTGATGCCAGAGCAGCACTGGGAACTGCATCGGCGCTGATAGACCGTTATCTGCAACATGCATTAACCTCGCTGCGGCTTATTGCCGGGAATCCTGCCACAAGAAGCGGAATATGGCCTGAGATCAGGCCCGGTTTGCTCACACTTCGGAAAGCCATCCCGGGAGCAGTCCTTTACATTGAACCTGACGGTGGATATTACAGCGTTGATGAAGGTTATACAGGGCTAAACCTGTCAGACCGGGACTACTTTAATGCACTTTTCAGCGGGGAAGAAATACATGGTTCACTGATCTACAGCCGCTCAACAGGGAAGCAATCTGTCCTGATGGCAGTCCCGGTCTATGAAGGTGAAGAGGTTACAGGTGCTGTTGCTATCTCAATTTTTCTTGATGATTTTCAGCAATTGATCAGTGATGCACTGAATCTGGATGACGATTATTTATGGTATGTCCTTGATCAAGAAGGCACAACAGTACTGCATCCGCGAACCGATTTCGTATTCATGAATCCCACTGCAGAAGGAAGCCCTTCCCTGCGTCACGCTGTGGAAACAATTCTTGACCGCTCCCATGGGTACACATCCTACATTTTTGCGGGCAGAAACACCCATATTCTTTTCACCCAGGTGCCATTTAATGATTGGCGTGTGATACTGGGAAAAATTGGTGAAAGATCGGATGACCATTACATGCCTGAAGCCAGCGAAATACTGGTCAATCTCAAGGAGACCCTGGCAGGAGAACTAAGCAGAATGGATCAGGAGCTCGACGAGGCAGTCGCTTCCTTCAACGGACAAATTCCAGCGGAACACGTGGTCAGGGATACCTTCAGAAGGCTTTACCAGGATAACCCCTATATCGTAAAATGCGCCCTCATAGATGCCGAAGGAGTAAGGATGCATGTGGAGCCATCCGAATTTCATCCCTCGGAAGGTTCACACATCCGGAATCAGGAGGATTACTTCCTCATGCAAAAGAACAAGGCACCTATGCTCAGCAGCTCCTTCCTGTCAGCAGAAGGTTTTGACGCGGTCAGTCTGCAACACCCGATCATTGATGGGGATGGTGAGTTTCACGGCTCTGTCAGCCTGCTGATCAGACCGGACGTAATGGTTGAAGAGCTTGCTACACCATACATCGCCGAAACAATGTATGAGCCCTGGATCATGGAACCGGAAGGCCGTATTATATTTGACAAGGCTCTTGAAGGAACCGGCAGAATGCTTTTCCTGGACTACAGGGATGAGGGGCCGCAAAGCCTCCTGGAACTGGGTGACGCCATTGCAGAGAAATCCCAGGGTGCCGGAGATTACATTTACCGTCACCCTGAGGATGACCACCGAATGGTAAGGATGGCTATCTGGGATACCATTCACCTGCATGATGCCAGATGGAGGGTAATCATTTCTTATGCCCCCTACTGAAAATTATTTAAATAGGATTTTTCACCAGTTCAAATGAGAGCTCTGTCAAGGAAGACTAAAAGACAATACAGTTACACCAGGTCTGTTAACCGGACAATCTTTTGGATATTGCCGGGGTTGTTACTACTGGCTTCCTGCATGCGTTTTCTGCTTTCTGTTGATTATTCTGAGGTAAGCACTCAAAATGTGGCAGACCGGCACCTGAGCAATGAAGAATATGCTGCCAGGCTTAAGGCTGACGGTTGGCCTGTTAATGAATTGAATACCGCCGCTGATCATCAATACCTTGACGATGAGGAAAAGAATTTAGTACTCGCCCACAACCTGGTAAGATATGACCCGGAAAAATTTGCCAAACAATATGTGACAGAATATATTTCCTATTTTGAAGACAGGGAATTTCATTACCCGGGCGGAGATGTGATTATGAAGACCGAAGAGGGAGATGAACCGGCAAAAGAACTTTACTGGGAGTTAGTGAACGCAGAGCCCCTGGGAATTTTGTTTCCGTCAGAGGGGCTGCATAAATCGGCAGTTTCGCACGCTGATTATCTTGTGCGCAATGAAACCAGGGGGCACGCCGGCCAGGGTGGTCTGAGGGCAAGAATTGAAAGGGAGGGCAAATGGGAGCAGCAAATCGGAGAGAACATTGCCTACGGTAGTTTCTCGGCCCATGACGCCTTGATGTACATGCTGATCAATGACAAGGTTGAGGAAAGGACACACAGACAAAACATCCTGAGTCCGGGATTCCGTTTTATCGGGGTGGCCATGGACTATCACCCACTTTTCCCGGATGGGGAGATTTATGTCATCAACTACGCTTTCTATTTCAGGGAAGAGGAGGCAGGGATACGGAAGAACCAGCAAACAAGGAGCAGAAACCGGCCGATCCATGTATGGGACTAGTATTCCAGTATATCTATGGCTGCCGCCTTAATCTTTTCCATCGACGGCAGAATGGCTGCTTCGAGGTTCTTATGAAAACCCACCGGTGTGAATGCAGAACCCACACGTTTAACCGGTGCATCCAGGTACTCAAAACCTTCACTGGTGATCTGAGCGGCCAGTTCTCCGCCAAATCCGGCAAAAACCTTGTCCTCATGGACGATCAGGGCACGGCTGGTCTTCTTTACCGACGAAAGAATGGCTTCCGAATCCAACGGAATCAGGGATCGCAGGTCAATTACTTCAATCTCTTTTCCGGTCTCCTCAGCAATTTTATCGGCCGCCTGCAAACTAAGATGGGTTGTATTGCCGTATGTGACAATGGTTAGATCGCGACCTACCCTTCTGATCCTGGCTTTACCAAAAGGAACCTCAAAATCATCCGGAACAAAAGTTTCAGCAACTTTTGCATTGTACAGGGCTTTGGGCTCAAGAAACAATGTAGGGCCTTTGGATCGCATGGATGTTCTTAATAAGCCCGCAGCATCATCTGCAAAAGAGGGGTACACAACCCTGATACCCGGAAAAGTTGTCAGTGCTCCCTCGGTGGTCTGGGAATGGTACAACCCACCCCCGATGTAGCCTCCGGAGGCAAGCCTGATGGTCACATTGGGTGAAAACTGTCCATTGCTTCGCCAGTAATCATGGGTCATCTCCACATATTGTTCCATGGCCGGCCAGAAATAATCAGCAAATTCAGCACCTTCAATCACCACGCGGATCTTCTCATTAAAGCGGGTCATTCCGTTGGCGGTTCCCATAATAAAATCTTCGGCAATGGGCGCATTAAATACCCGCTCAACACCAAACTCCTGCTGCATGCCTTTGGTTACATTGAAAATACCACCCTTTTCTTTGTATGCCACATCCTGACCCCAGATATAGGTGTCCGGGTTATGACGGAACTCAGCCTTCAGCGTCTCATTCAATGCGGTTATCAACTTTTTCTTCTCCCCTTCTTTGTTATGAATTCCTTCAGGGTATTTCTCTGGTTTATAAGGCTCAGGCAGCACATGGTCATATATCGACCCGGGATCCGGATCAGGCTCCTTCATGACTTTCTTATGGGCATCAGTAATTAGCTTCCCCACCTCCTTGTCAATCTCTTTCTGCTCCTCCTTCGACATGATGTTATTTTCCTCAAGTAACTTCTGGATCTTACCGACAGGGTCATTGGCCTTCACGCAGTGCAACTCTGCCTCATCCCTGTAAAGATCGTGCCTGTCGCTGTTCGAATGGGACCCGATACGAACCACGCTGGCGTGAACGATTACCGGCTCTCCCACTTCAAGCACATGTCGTCGTGCTTCCCACATTGCGTTCATTGAACTGAGTACATCCTTACCATCACAGTGGATGATCCGAAGATTCTTAAACCCGGAAAAATTGTCGGCGGCCTTTCTGTTGGCTGTCTGATCCTTTTTTGGCACGGAAATTCCGTATCCGTTATCCTGAAACACAAAGATCACCGGTAGTTTTTCATTGCTGGCTCCATTGACAGCTTCGTAAACATATCCCTCAGAAACGGAGGATTCACCCTGGGAGCTGATGGCCACCCCTTTGTGTCCGTACTTTTTCATGGCCCGGGCCACCCCCACCGCATGCAGGGTGTGGTTACCCGTTGATGAAGAAACATTGTGAATATTCCACTCCGGCTTGGCAAAGTGATTTGACATATGTCGTCCGCCACTGGCTGCATCTGTTGCTTTGGATATCCCGTTCCGCAAAATTTCTTCGGTGGATATTCCTGCCGAAATGGCTGTAAGCATATCGCGGTAATACGGGAAAAGGTGATCAGTTTTACGGTCAAACACCTGCCCGATGGCCAGCTGAATGGCATCATGACCTGCATAAGGCGCATGGTAAGACCATCCTAGCGCCTGCTTCAGATAATTTGGAGCTTTTTCATCAAGTTTACGCCCCAGTGCCATTAACCGGTACCACTCCCTGAATTTGTCGGGCTTCACATTTTCGAGTGTGAATTTTTTATCGGATCCTTTCGCCCCTGATTTATCTTTCCTGGTTTTATTTGTTTTTCCTGCCATTTCTTCCTCGTTATTTATATTCTGTAAATGACCATTCGTTTGTCGGGAAATAAACAGCAGGAGCAATGCTTTTGTTTACTGCTTCATGGTGGTTTTGATGGCAAATGGCAGGTTCCTGATGATATCTGAAGCAACAAGGCCCTCATCTCCGCTGCGTACCCGAGCGAGGTCACCGGCTCTTCCATGCAGGTAAACAGCCATCAGGCAGCTGTGCAATGTAGAATAATTCTGGGCAAGCCAGCCCAACACAATCCCGGTGAGCACATCCCCGCTTCCCCCCGTGGCCATTCCAGGGTTGCCTGTTGAGTTGAAAAAGCACCTGCCATCAGGTGAAGCAACCACAGTATGAGCCCCTTTCAGGATAATGTGAACCTGAAAACGATGGGCGAGTTCAATGGCCTTTTCAAGCCTGTCATGGTCGTCTGTGGTTTTTCCGGCCAGGCGGTCGAATTCCCCGGGGTGGGGAGTGAACACAGAGCCTTTGGGAAGAAACCCACACCATGTAAGATTGTCTGCCAGGATATTAAGCGCATCGGCATCCAACACCATAGGAACTGTGGTGTTTTGAATGAGTACCTTAAGGGCGCGTGCCGTCTGCTCATGGGTGCCGATGCCAGGCCCGACACCCACAGCATTAAAACCTTCGATGTTTCCCACCCCGGAAATAATATGGGGGTGTTCATCCGGAACACACATGGCCTCAGGCACACCTGATTGCAATACTTCATAAGCACACCCGGGAATTTGCACAGTAAGCAAACCAGCCCCGCTTCGCGTGGCCGCACCTGCAGCCAGAAGAGCTGCCCCGGCCTTGCCATAACTTCCTGCCATCAGATAGGCATGCCCGAAATGCCCTTTATGCGCAAACTTACGGCGGGGGCGATACAGTGACCTGATATCAGAGGCCTGTAAATAATGGTATTTTGTTTCAGCGTTTTTGATGGCATCAGGATGGAGTCCGATGTCAATCAAATACCATGACCCCAGATATTTTTCATTGGATGAAAACATAAAAGCCAGTTTCGGGAGCTGGAAACTCAGGGTATAATCAGCCTGAATAATCTTTTTGGGGTCATTGCTCCTGTTATCCTCACAAAACAGGCCTGTCGGAAAATCTATGGCCACTACTACAGCTCCGGAACCATTAATATGCTGAACTGCTTTGGCCAGCATTCCTTCCAGCGGCCGGGTCAGGCCGCTCCCAAGAATAGCATCCACCACTAAATCTTCAGCTGATAAAGCAGGAAAGTTGTCTTTTTCATGAATTTCCGTTAGCCTGACATTAACCATTCCCTCCAGCCTTTTTTCATTGACTGCAAAATCTTCAGAAGGTTGATCTGAGTGCATGAGCTTAAAAATGCTCACCTGGTGGCCAGCCCCTGCAAGCAACCTGCCGATAACAAGCCCGTCGCCCCCGTTATTTCCCATTCCGCAGAAGATCTTTACCTTTTGCTGTTTTTTCATATGACGCCGGATCCAGTCGTAACATTTTCTGGCTGCCCTTTCCATCAGGTCAAGGGACGAAACCGGCTCATTGCGGATGGTAGAGGCATCCAGTTCTCTGATTTGTGCAGCGTTGAGTATCTTCATGGGATGGATGTTTGCTGAAAGAAAGCGAATAAGTATTTTTGACGATCTCTTACTTACAAAAATAAAGGTATATTACATAAAACACAATGGGTACAACAAATCCCGGCCAAAAACAGAAAAACAGGAAGATCCTCCTTCCGGTCGCCTACCTGCCACCACTGGAATATATGGTTTGTCTGATTTCAGCCGGAGAAGCATTGCTGGAACTGCACGAAACCTATCAGCGGCAAAGCTGGCGGAATCGATGTAGCATTTACACAGCCAACGGACCCCGCAACCTGATCATTCCGGTGGAACGTCCTTCAGGAAACCACTCGCGGATCAGTGAGGTTCTGATCTCCGATCACGAGAACTGGAGAAAGAAGCACTGGCGAAGTATCACCAGCGCCTACCGCAACTCACCTTACTTCATTTACTACCAGGATCTATTGGCCCCGTTTTTTCTCCGGACCACCTCAAATACCGAATTGTTGTGGGAATTTAACCTGAAGGTTTTACAGTCGGTTACCGATGAACTCTCAATCCCGGCCACTTTCGGCTTTACGGAAAATTACAGGAAATCCCCGGAAGGAATCATTGACCTCCGGAATCAGCTTACACCCAAAACACACCGCAGGGAGCATCAGATTGTCAGCTACTGGCCGGTCTATCAGCAAACATTTAGCGAAAAACACGGATTTAAACCCAACCTGAGCATTGCAGACCTCATGTTCAATCTGGGGCCGGGGAGCAATGATTACCTCGCTGAAGCAGCAGCCCATCTGGTCGTTTAACCCAATGAGGGATAGGCAACCCTCACATGATAAATGTTCAGAAGCATTCGCTTGAATATCCCCTTCACCGTGGTAATATCCCTCAGGGTAATATCTGCACTGTCGAACTGCTTCTCCTTCACCTGGGTATCAACAATGTTGTCAACAAGTTCGTTTATCTGTTTCTCATCCGGCTTCCCCAGGCTTCTTGAAGCTGCCTCCACAGAGTCGGCCATCATCACCACAGCAGTCTCTTTGCTGAAGGGACGGGGACCCGGGTATGTAAAATGGGCTTTATCAATTTCATCATCGGGGCGCTCTTTCATTTCCATGGTATAAAAATACCTTGCAGTGGTTGTACCGTGATGGGTTCTGATAAAATCAATGACATATTCCGGAAGGTTGTTTTTGCGGGCCATCTCAATCCCGTCAATTACATGATCAATAATAACCCTTGCACTCTCCCGGTAGGTGATTTCATCATGGGGGTTGTATCCGGAAGTTTGGTTTTCGGTAAAGTATAAAGGGTTTTTCATTTTCCCGATATCATGATACAGGGCTCCGGTTCTGGTCAGCAGGCTATGCCCCCCGATTGCAATGATGGCCTCTTCTGAAAGGTTAGCTACCTGTAATGAATGCTGAAAAGTACCCGGAGCCTGCATCCCCAGATTGCGTAAAAGAAGATTGTTCGTGTCGGCCAGTTCCAGCAGCGAAAAGTCAGTGGGCATACCAAATAGCCGCTCAAATAAAAATATCAGCGGATAGGCAAAAAGGGTCAGGAAAGCGCCACCAGCAAAATAGACAAAATCCTGCCAGGCAAGGTTTTCAAATGACCCGGTATGGGCCAGTGATAAACCAAAATAAACCGCAGAATAGGTAAAAAAGATCAGTATAACAGTCACAAAAAGCTGAGATCGGCGCCTGAGGCTCGCCATACTGAGTATGGCAATGATACCGGCCAGAAACTGCAGAAAAACAAACTCAAAGCTTCTTGGAATCAAAAAACCGATCATAATGATGGTGGTGATATGAACATAGAGCGCAAGTCTGTTGTCAAAAAACGCCCGGATAATTACCGGTACCATAACAACCGGAACCAGATAAAGATAGTCCACATTATAACGGATTACCAGGCTGGTAAGAAACACCATCAGCAGCACTGACAAGAGAATAAGCAAAACGCGCCTGTTATCTATAAATACATCTCTCCTGAAAAAGTAGAGAAACAGAAGCAATACGATCATTGAAATACTGACCAGCAGAAACTGACCTGCGTAAAGTACTGCCAGTACAAAGGAATCCCCGACCTGCTCTTTATATTCAGCCCTGAAAGATTCAAGAATCTGATATGTTTCGTCTGTAATCAGTTCACCCCTCGATATGATTTTTTCACCCTCCTGCACCATTCCCCTGGTCTGAGAAATTCTTTCCAGCTCAGCGTTGAGTGCCCGGCTTGTAAGTTCATCGTCATAAAAAACATTATGACTCAGGGAATTTTCCAGTAAGGGTTTAAGCAATTCCGAATCAACCTGCCCCTCCATTTCTTCAAGCGAACTGATCATATACAGAAAGGCTTCCTGGATGGTATAAAGATCCCCGAGTTGCATTTCAGTGGCAATATTGTTTTCCCGGAGCCGGATCTTAAAGTCTTCATCCTTGTCCCGAAACTCCTCATCAGGATAAACAATACCATGGTTATACAAATGAGACAGGATTTCCCTCCCTGCCTCCCTGTTGGCTTCCTTAAATGATTCTCTGGTACCCAGGTATTTTTCTTCCCAGGCTTCTTCCAAAGATTGCTCAAACTCTTCTTTCATGGATGCCCTTACAGGCGGACGCCGGGAGAAAAAAGGCCGGAAATCCTCCTTGACTTCCTCTTGCTCGCGTTCAATTTCACCCGGTGATTTGAGTACGGCAAAATTAAACGGGGCAATGAGATCCTCATAAAGCCATGGGCGTGCCCTCTGATATTCGAAATCAATACCTGGCTGACGGGGAAAGAGCTGAACAAGCAACAGAATACTCACCAAAACCAGAATGGTCTTGTAAATGTGCGAATAGTTCCGCTGAAACCAATGAAGAATTTTCGTCATCCGTCTTTTGTTAAGTTTAAATCAAAGCGGTAAAACGCTTTACCACCCCATTGCAACAAGCATATACTGAACACCGGCAGAAGGCAAATGGTTTACAGCTTTCTGCACCAAATAACGAATTTAGCAAATTTATACGAAGGAAACTGTTATTTGGTTCAAGGTAATGATCCATACAGAAGGAATGCATTCAAAAAAAATACCTATTTTTATTTTTTAAAATAATAATCCTGAAGATGACTACTGGTATATGCCTTATTGCCTGCATTCCTTTACGCGCTGAGCCTGACCATAAAAGTGAAATGGTCAGCCAGCTCTTGTTCGGAGAAAGCTATGATGTAAAAGAAACACAACGCGGCTGGCTACATATTGAAATGCATTATGACCATTACAGGGGCTGGATCCCAGCTAATCAGGCCCATATCTTTGAAGCTGCGCCCCGGGATATGTCCGGCACAGTACCCCCTTTTGTTATAAGCGACAACCTGGCAACTATGACAGACGTTGCTACCGGCAATGAATTCCCTGTCAGCGCAGGCAGCACATTCATCCCGGGTAAAGGTGGTGAAATGGCTGTCAGCGGGCACCGTTTCCTGTTCAGCGGAAACCTGGCCACCAACAATAAGCAAAATGTTTCTGAAGATATCTGTACGTATGCAGGCATCTTTCTCCACACCCCTTATTTGTGGGGCGGCCGCTCCGCTTTTGGAATTGATTGCTCCGGCTTTACCCAGGTCGTTTATAAGCTTGCCGGGATCCGGCTTCCCCGCGACTCACATGAACAAGCCAGGAAAGGTGAAAGCATTCATCTGATTCATGAAACAAAAGCAGGTGATTTGCTGTTTTTTGATAACGAGGAAGGAGAAATCAACCATGTGGGTATCTTGCTCAACGATGGGCACGTTATCCATGCGCACGGAAAGGTTCGGATCGACAGGGTGGATCATCACGGTATTTTTGACGGAAGTCAGAAAGCCTACACCCATAAACTGCGCCTGATTAAACGAATCTGCGGTGAATGAGGCGAACCCTCTGTTAAAACAATATTTTCCTTACCTTTGCAGGCTGAAAAACAATACAGAAAAGCGGTTTGGGATGATAAAAATAACTTTACCCGATCAAAGCATAAAAGAGTTTAGTTCGGGCATTACAGGATTGGAAATTGCCAAAAGTATTTCGGAAGGACTGGCCCGTAACGTTTTGGCCATTTCAGTAAATGGTGAAACCCGGGATTTGCACAGGCCCATCCATGAAGATGCGCGTATTAAACTGCATACTTTTGACGACCCCGAAGGAAAGGCCACCATGTGGCATTCTTCCGCCCACCTGATGGCAGCAGCCATTGAAGAATTGTATCCCGGCACCAAATTCGGTATTGGTCCTGATATTGACCAGGGTTTTTATTATGACATTGACCTTGGAGAACAGTCCATATCCAGCAATGATTTTGAAAAAATTGAAAATAAAATGCTGGAGATCGCCCGCCGGAAAGAACCTTTTGTAAGGAAGGAGATCCCAAAAAAGGAGGCCCTGGATTATTATTCTGAAAAAGGCGATGAATATAAGGTTGACCTGATCAATGACCTGGAAGACGGTACCATCAGTTTTTATACATCCGGCAACTTTACCGACCTTTGCCGCGGCCCACATCTCCCCGACACAAGCCCGGTTAAGGCAGTCAAATTGCTGAACACAGCAGGAGCTTACTGGCGTGGCGATGAGAGCCGGAAACAATTAACCAGGATATACGGCATTAGCTTCCCGAAACAAAAGATGCTGAAAGAATACCTGGCCATGCTTGAGGAGGCGAAAAAAAGGGATCACCGTAAAATTGGCCGTGAAATGGAGTTATTTTCCTTTTCCGCAAAAGTTGGCCAGGGACTCCCTTTATGGCTGCCAAAAGGAGCTGAACTCAGGGAAAACCTGGAGAAGTTTCTCAAGCAGGTGCAACGGCAGGCAGGTTACAAACCGGTTATCTCTCCGCACATCGGGCATAAAAACCTTTACACCACAAGCGGGCACTATGAAAAATACGGCGAAGACTCATTCCGCCCGATTACCACACCTTCCGAAGGAGAAGAGTTTTTTTTAAAACCCATGAACTGCCCACACCACTGTGAGATCTACAAAAACAAGCAGTATTCCTACAAGGATCTGCCGGTAAGGCTGGCAGAATTTGGCACAGTTTACCGGTATGAACAGAGTGGTGAGTTACACGGGTTAACCCGTGTCAGGGGGTTTACCCAGGATGATGCCCATATTTTCTGCCGGCCTGACCAGGTCAAGGAGGAATTTATTGCGGTTATTGACATTGTGCTTCACATATTTAAAGCATTGGATTTCAGCGATTACAGCGCCCAGATATCTTTGAGGAACCCCGACAACAAGGAGAAATATATCGGTTCAGACGAAAACTGGGAAAGAGCGGAGAAAGCAATCATTGAGGCCACAGAGGAGAAAGGACTTAAAGGAGACATTGTTACAGGAGAGGCCGCATTTTACGGACCCAAACTGGACTTCATGGTACGTGATGCCCTGGGCCGGAAGTGGCAGTTGGGAACCATCCAGGTAGATTATAACCTGCCGGAGCGTTTCGAGCTTGAATACACCGGTGCAGACAACCTGAAACACCGTCCTGTCATGATCCATCGTGCCCCTTTCGGTTCCATGGAAAGGTTTGTCGCAGTAATGATAGAACATTGTGGCGGGAACTTCCCGCTGTGGCTGACTCCCGACCAGGCTATCATATTGCCAATCAGCGAGAAATACGAAAAATATGCCAAAAAAGTTTTAAATTTGCTGAATAATCACGAAATTCGCACGCTGATTGACGAGCGCAGTGAAAAAACGGGAAAGAAAATACGCGATGCAGAAACGCGCAAAATCCCATTCATGCTGATAGTCGGAGAGAAA
>PWGY01000166.1 GCA_003554665.1 Bacteroidales bacterium
CAAAAAACAGAAACCAATGGCAATATTAGCTTTTCAAAAACCGGATAAGGTGATTATGCTTGAATCCGACGACCGCTTGGGAAAATTTGAATTCCGGCCGTTGGAACCAGGGTATGGAATTACAATTGGCAATGCTCTCAGAAGAATTCTGCTCTCATCACTGGAAGGTTTTGCCATTACTTCAGTAAAAATTGAGGGAGTGGATCATGAGTTTTCTACCATCAAGGGTGTTGTTGAAGATGTTACGGAGATTATCCTTAACCTGAAGCAGGTACGTTTCAAACGTCAGGTGGAAGATGCCAGCTCTGAAAAATTTACTGTGAATGTGAGCGGTAAGGAGCAGTTCAAGGCGGGTGATATGGCAGAATCGCTTTCAAATTTCCAGGTACTGAACCCCGATGTGGTGATCTGTAACATGGAAACTTCCGTGAATCTTTCTGTTGAACTTACCATTGAAAAAGGACGTGGTTATGTTGCTGCAGAGGAAAACAAAGGGTTAAATCCGGTGGTAGGTGTCATTGCTGTGGACTCAATTTTTACCCCCATAAAAAATGTAACCTATCATATTGAGAATTACCGCGTTGAGCAGAAGACAGACTATGAGAAGTTGGTTATTGAGATTTTGACAGACGGATCCGTTACCCCCAAGGAAGCGCTTAAAGAGGCTGCCCGGATTCTGATTCTGCACTTTATGCTCTTTTCCAATGAAAAAATTACCATCGACACAGAAGAAAAGGCATCCAGCGAGGAGTTTGATGAAACCTCCCTGCATATGCGGCAGCTTCTGAAAACCAAGTTGGTGGATCTTGATCTTTCGGTAAGGGCATTGAATTGCCTGAAAGCTGCTGATGTGGAAACCCTGGCCGACCTCGTTTCCCTGAATAAGCATGATCTGCTTAAATTCAGAAACTTTGGGAAGAAGTCGCTGACGGAATTGGAAGAACTGATTAAATCGAAGAACCTGAGCTTTGGAATGGATCTTTCAAAGTACAAATTAGATAAGGAATAATTGCAATGAGACATAGAAAGAAAATTAACAGTTTGGGGAGGAAGGCGGCCCACCGGAAGGAAACCATGTCGAGCCTTGCTACTGCTTTGATCCTGAATAAACGCATCACAACAACGGTTGCCAAGGCAAAAGCGTTACGGGTATATGTTGAGCCTCTGATCACACGGTCTAAGGAAGATTCAACCCACTCAAGGCGTACAGTTTTTTCTTACCTGAAAAACAAGTATGCTGTCAGTGAACTGTTCCGCGATGTTTCGCAAAAGGTTGCTGACAGGCCCGGAGGTTATACACGTATTCTGAAAACAGGATTTCGCAAAGGCGATGCCGCAGAAATGTGCTTTATTGAACTGGTCGACTACAATACAGCTATGCTGAAGACCGAGGAAGATACCCAGCAGAAGCGCACAAGAAGAGGTCGCAGAGGTGGGAAAAAGGCATCTTCTGAAGAGACCAAGTCGACTCCCAAACCTGCTGAGGCTCAAAAGGATTCGCAGGCTGATCAGGCCGAACAGGCTGAAACTCCTACCCCTGAGGTAAAAGAAGAAGAGACCAAAGAGAAGCCGAAAGCTGAAAAGGCAAAGCCTGAAGCTGCAGCCAAAGAAGAAAAGCCTGAAAAGGAAGACAAACCTGAAAAGGAAGACAAACCTGAAAAAAAGGACGAATCTGAAAGTAAGGAGAAATAACCCATTTTTGGCTTTTTAACAAGAAAAGGATGAAGTGTGTTTGGATGCTTTGTCCTTTTTTTATTGGATGCAGATGCGTATCTTTATAAGTTATCAAGACTGTTCACATTTAAAACATATTTATTATGAGCGCTATTGTTAATATTCATGCAAGACAAATCCTGGATTCAAGAGGGAATCCTACGATAGAAGTTGAAGTGATCACAGAAAACGGATTTTTGGGCCGTGCAGCAGTTCCTTCGGGAGCTTCCACCGGGGTTCATGAAGCCGTTGAGCTTCGTGACGGAGACAAATCCGTTTTCCTGGGAAAAGGCGTTACCAAAGCGGTTAACAATGTCAATACCACACTGAATAATGAGCTCAAGGGCTTTTTTGTGACCGATCAGGGGCTGATTGATAAAACCATGCTGCAGATCGACGATACCCCCAATAAAGGGAATCTGGGTGCAAATGCCATTCTTGGTGTTTCGCTGGCAGTTGCCAATGCTGCAGCCCAGGAAACCGGCCAGCCACTGTTCCGTTATATCGGCGGTGTGAGCGCCAACACCCTTCCCATGCCCATGATGAACATCCTCAACGGAGGTTCTCATGCTGATAACTCCGTGGATTTCCAGGAGTTTATGGTAATGCCGGTGGGTGCTTCCTCTTTCAGTCAGGCAATCCGGATGGGAGCCGAAATCTTTCACGAGCTGAAAGGAGTTTTAAAAAAGAAAAACTACTCTACCAACGTAGGCGATGAGGGTGGCTTTGCCCCCAACCTGAAATCAAATGAGGAGGCGGTACAACTTATTTTACAGGCCATCGAAGGTGCAGGTTATCGTCCAGGTGAGGATGTGTTTCTGACGCTTGATCCGGCAGCCAGTGAATTCTTCCTGAAAGATGAAAATGTGTATCACCTGCATAAATCCACCGGAGATAAACTTACTCCTGCACAAATGGTTGATTACTGGGCAGAGTGGGTCAATAAATATCCCATCATTTCCATTGAGGACGGTATGGATGAAGATGACTGGGAAGGCTGGGCCCTGATGACCAAACAAATGGGCTCAAAGATTCAGCTCGTGGGTGATGACCTTTTTGTTACGAACGTAAACCGCCTGCAGAAAGGGATTGACAGCGATGTGGCCAATTCTATTCTTGTGAAGGTGAATCAGATCGGTTCTCTCACAGAAACCATCGACGCTGTGAATCTTGCCTACAAGAATGATTATACAGCCGTTATCAGCCACCGATCCGGTGAAACAGAAGATACCACCATTGCGGATCTGGCTGTGGCTCTGGGAACCGGACAAATCAAAACAGGCTCTGCCTGCCGTTCGGAGAGAATTGCCAAGTATAACCAGCTGCTTCGTATCGAAGAAATGCTTGGTGATACCGCGAGGTATCCGGGAAAAGACTTTCGGTTTGTGAAATAACCTGATTTTCTCTATTGTATTGGGGTGCATCACCAGGTGGTGCACCCTTTTTTATTTGTCTGTTCACCGGGTCGAATGTTCACATATCACCGGGTCGAATTTGCACATAGGCATATCGACCATGGTGTTGTACTTTCTGCTACTCGTCAAACCCCCGGAGAGCCCTGCAGAGCCCCTCTTTCCCGGGAGGTTGCGAACACCTGCCAATTGGGAAAAATTTTGTAACATTTCCTTTACATCAGCGAAAAAATTCTCATCTTTGCAGCCGTATTGATAACCCGGAACTTTTGATAACAAAAGACCAACCACATGGATTTTGGTTTTTTTGATTTTCTCACCCTGTTCGGCTCCCTCTGTTTATTCCTGTTCGGGATGAAAACCATGAGCGAAGGGATTCAGCGATTCGCGGGTGATCGCATGCGGTCCATACTGAAGGCAATGACCTCCAACCGCTTCATCGGAGTGTTTACCGGCTTTTTACTGACCACCCTTGTACAATCATCTTCTGCATCCACCGTCATGGTCGTCAGTTTTGTGAATGCTGGGCTGATGAACCTGACGCAGTCTGTCGGGGTGATCATGGGTGCCAACATCGGTACCACAACCACCGCCTGGCTGATTTCGCTGCTGGGGCTTAAACTGAAGATTTCAATCCTGTCATTGCCACTGATCGGGATCAGCTTCCCCTTGCTGCTCAGTTCGCGCGAACGCTTCAATTCAATGGGGCAGATTTTTCTTGGTTTTGCACTGTTGTTTCTCGGACTCGATTTCCTACAGGAATCCGTTCCGGATCTGCATGCCAACCCCCAGATGTTTCAGTTTATCCAGGATCTGACCGATTACGGGGTTTACAGTACCTTTCTGTTTCTGGGACTCGGAACATTGCTGACCATTGCCCTTCAGTCATCCAGTGCCACCATGGCCCTGACCCTGGTGATGACAAGCTTTGGATGGATCGGTTATGAGCATGGTGCTGCCATTGTGCTTGGAGAGAATATCGGTACCACCATTACAGCTAACCTGGCGGCCCTGGTAGGAAATGTTTATGCAAAACGCACGGCCCTTGCCCATACTGTATTCAATATCATCGGAATTATCTGGATGCTGCTGATTTTCCGTTTTGTTCTCAACCATATCGATTATTTCATGGTGCAGTTCGGGTTGGGGTCACCCATGGAGAACCCAACCATGATTCCCGTCGGACTTTCCATCTTTCATACCGTATTCAATATTACGAACTCACTGCTGCTGATTGGCTTCATTAAATACATGGTTCGTTTTGTTGAATATGTGCTGCCTTCCAGAGGCAAGAAGTTCGAGCGACCACATCTGGAGTATTTCAGCAGTGGATTCCTGCACATGGCCGAATTGTCGGTTTTCCAGGCAAAGAAAGAGGTGCGCAGGTACTGTGAACTGGCTCAAAGGATGTTTAATTTTATCCCTGCCCTGATCATTGAAACCGATAAAAAAGAATACAAAAACCTGTTGGGGAAAGTAAGCAAGTACGAAGAAATTACCGACAGGGTAGAGGTAGAGATTACTTCATTTCTGATCAAGATCAGCCGGAAACAACTGAGCATGCAGGCCTCTGAGGAACTTAGGCGAATGCGGCTTGTAAGCAGCGAAATCGAGAAGATTGGCGATGTTTGCTTTAAGATGTCTTCCATCCTTGCTGACAAGAAAAAAGACAAGATTTATTTTACCCCATCCCAGCGAAGCGATCTGTTTGAGATGTTTAAACTGGTCAATAACGGATTTGAGCTGATGCTGGAGAATCTGCAAAGCAGTACCATTGAGGCCCGGGAAAATCTTCCCCGCGCCATGGATCTTGAAAAGGAGATCAATGCTTTCCGGGATAAGGTCAGGGAGTCTGTGATCGTTGACATTGAGAAAGACCCATCACAGGTGAAAGGCGCTTTCTATTTCAATAAGATGATTACCTCTTGTGAAAAGGTCGGCGACGCCATATTGAATATCAATGAGGCTGTGGCTGGGGTAAATATTGAATAAGACCCGGGTAGAAACTGAATAAGCCAGGCTTGCGCATCTCCGCTGGTGACTGGTTTTCTTTTGGTTTAAACATAAAGACCCTGGCTGTTTGAGAAGCGCACAGGGCCTTTATTGGATCCGAAGATCAGAACCGGGCGTTTTGAGAAAACCTGTTTAATGGTTGGTGCTTAACCATTGAGGAAGTACTTCCTCTTTCCATTCCTCTTTTTCCCTGTTGATCTGCTCCATATCAAGCCCGATAAACTCCTGTGCTTTTTCTTTTGTTGAAAGGTCGGGCATTTCGATGGGGTAGTCCACGCCATACTTTCTGAAAATGGAAGTGAGTTCGAGACTGGCCTCCTGAGCTTTCTGAATTGAGG
>PWGY01000168.1 GCA_003554665.1 Bacteroidales bacterium
ACCTTTCAATTTACTACAAGCCGGAAGCTGAAGAGCCACTTCCCTTTCAATTAAGGAAGCCTGTGATAATTGCCGTCAACTTCCCTGCCCTCAGTGTTGCCATCAAATAACGCCCTGTCTTTCCGGATCCAATTCCGCTTATTGTCAAAACATGCCCGCCGGCCAATCCGGCGGGCATGTTTATTTTGGAAGGGTCATGAAATGCGGTCAGAATAACGGGCAGGATTGACCTCACACAGTGAATTGGCATCAAACAATTTTAAAGTGGTTCCGAAAGGTCAAAAGAAGCGCTAAACAGCAACTCCCCGTCATCAAAGAGACTGTAACTGAAGGCGGGGGGATCTTCAGAAAGCTCAACGCGCCAAACTGCCTTGCAGGCAGTGGGAAGCGTTTCACAGGTGTATTCGTCGGCCGGAAAATCCTGCCGGGTGGCCGTACCCTCTCCGTCGGCATAACCACCGTACATGGTCACATCTTCAGGGGTACCATCTTCATGGCGATGGTCATGACGAAACCTTAACCGGCCATCTTCCACAAGAAACATCCAGGTACGTGAATGGTCTTCACTCAGGTGGAAAGGCACATGGATCCGGTCATCCTCACAAATTGTCACATGCATCACAAAGTCTTTGTCCTCCCAGCTTTCCCGGCCTTCTGCCAGAAAAGTCTGCTCCCCGGAGAAAGAGGCTCCGCACCAGGAAGCCAGGTTATTGAAAAAAGCCCTCTCTTCGGCAACCACCAGGTCGCTTCCGAGTGCCGGGGCTTCGGTTGATCCGCTCCTGCCACCACAGGAAGAAAAAATGAGACAAATGGCCACTGGCAGGTAAAAATAAATCAAAGTGGTTTTCATTGGGCAGACTGATTGGTTTATTACTGATGATTTATGCTTCATTGAAGATGATTGCACAAACATACGAAAATTGACTCATAAAAGGCACTCCGGCAGTTGGCGCAAAGTTGATTCTTAATTACCTTTATCATACGAATTTGATCAACCCTGTTTGAGAAATAAACCTGCAAGAAATGCTGACTGCCGATTATTTTGTAGAAAAGCTCCGGATGAAACCTCATCCCGAAGGGGGCTATTACAGGGAGGTTTACCAAAATCCCCTTACCATCAGTGAATCATGCCTTCCTTCAAGCTTCGACGGCAAAAGAAAACTGGCTTCCACGATTTATTTTTTACTTGAACAGGATCAGGTGTCGCAACTCCACTGGCTTAGATCTGATGAAGTTTGGTTTTTTCACCACGGATCAGTACTTGACATTCATCTGATTGACCAGTCCGGGAACCATTCCATTAAAAAACTTGGTCTGGATCCCGGCAAAGGGGAATATCCGCAAATACTGGTCCCGGCTGATATGATTTTTGGGGCACGCCCGGTTGATAAAAACGGTTTTACGCTGGTCAGCACCATGGTGTCGCCCGCATTCGAATTCAGGGATTTTGAGCTCTACAAAACAGAAGATGTGTGTAAAAGGTTTCCCCATTTGCGCAGTGCCCTTTCAAAAATCTTTCCCTGATTGGTCCTGACCTTCCCCTTGACCAGAAGCCTCCTTTTTTTGTTTGAGAATTTTATCGGACACAAGAAATACGGCAGGTTTATGAGAAACAGGATTGGGTTGCACGACAACCACTGTTTTATACCCCTGCTCAATAACCTGGTAATTCAGAACCTCATCCGGCAGTCCTTGTTTAAAAGGCTGACCATTTTTCAACATAACCAGGTAATCACAATATTCTCCGGCAAGGTTCAGATCATGGATGATCATCAGAACGGACAATTTCATCTCCTCGTTCAGCTTCTGGATCAGGTTCAGGATCTGCACCTGATGGGTAATGTCCAGGTGAGATGTGGGCTCATCCAGTAACAGCAGTTCCGGCTGCTGGGTGAGGGCCCTGGCAATGTTGGCCAGCTGTTGCTCTCCCCCGCTGATTTTCGACATCAGTTTATTTCGCAACCCGTACACATTGGTCAGCTGCATGTAATGATGGGCGATCTCATAATCTTCCCTGGTCTCAAACAACTGAAACTGCTTCCGGTGGGGCAGTCTTCCCATCAGTACATATTCCTCAACCGTTACATCTGTTGCAAAGACGTGTTGTGCGACAACCGCCATGGAACGGGCTCTTTCATTGAATGACATCTGACGGAGGTTCCTGCCATTGAGAAGCACCTCTCCGCTTCTTGCGGGCAGCTCACCGGTCAGGCCTCGAAAAAGCGTTGTTTTGCCTGATCCGTTGGGACCGATAATTCCTGAAATTTCTCCCCGGCCGGCCTCTAAATTCACATTACGAAGTACAAACTTATCGCCGTACCCGCAGGAAAAATTCTGCACCGTTAAAAATCCGGACATGGCTAATTGACTTTCAGTGTTGATTTTGAACGACTCAGAAAAACAATAAACACAATCCCGCCGGCAATACCGGTAATAACCCCAATCGGTAATTCATTGGGGGCAATAATGGTCCGTGCAATGGCATCGCAAATGATCAGAAAGATGCCCCCTCCCAAAAAAGAAGCCGGAAGCAGAATGCGGTAATCTGATCCCGCCAGTACCCTTACCAAATGTGGAATTACAAGCCCGACAAATCCAATTACTCCGGTAGAGGCCACGCACACTCCAGCCACAAGAGACGCCAGTATAAACATCACCCGGATTGTCAGCCCGGTATTGACTCCCAGGTGCCAGGCATTTGCCTCACCAAGACGTAAAGCGTTCAGGGAACGGGAAAAAAAGCCGGCAATTACAAGGGAGGTAACAGAAACAAACAGGGTAAGCCGAATAAGCATGGCATTTGGCTCATCCAGTGAGCCCATCATCCAGAAAATTATACTGTGAAGGCTACGGGCTGTGGCCAGCGACATCATCAGCATCATTAAAGATGAAGAAACAAAGCTTACCATGACCCCGATCAACAACATGTTGTTCACATTGACCTGACCGAATCTGGCTCCGAGCACATATACAAAAACAATGGCAAGCAACGCCCCGGCAAAACCGGCCAACGGCAGGGCAAAGGCTCCAAGAACTGCGGGCAGTGTAAACACAATTGCCAGAGCCACACCCAATGCAGCACCCCCGGATATTCCAAGTGTAAAAGGTTCAACAAGGGGATTCCGGTAAATGCCCTGCAATACGGCCCCTGACAGGCTGAGTCCTCCACCGGCTGCAATGGCCAGAATAATACGGGGCAGCCTTATCTGGGTCAGCACCACGTAGTCAACACCTTCCTTCTCTGTCATAATACGCGGCACATCCCACACAGAGATATCCAACTCACCGGCAGACATCCCCAGCAAAAAAGCTACCACTGTAAGTATCAGCAGCGACAGCAGGGATATCCCCCACCGGAATAGCTTTATTTGTCTGGATACACTTCCTGAGGGGGGCTTCATGATTTTATCCTGTGGTTACAACCTTCTTTCCGGCCATGCAACTTACAGATCTCATGAACCGGATCATAAAATTAATAATATATCCGTTCAATGATCTCTTCCAGTACATCAAGGAAAATTTCAGGAGTGGGACTGGCAGTACTGTCCTCGTCAAGCAAGAAAACAAGGCCGCTTTCCGCGGCAGACAAACCCGGATAAGCCAGCCAGGTGTTTTTTTCCTCTTCACCGGCTGCTCCCATCATCACGATGAAAATTGCCTCCGGATCCCTTGCCAGAACACTTTCACGGGTAATGCTTCCGTGTGTCATTCCTGCGGCGATATTTTCACCCCCGGCCAGTTCAATGTAATCATTCAGAAAGGTATCCGGAATCACGGAGTAAAGGGGTTTGGCTCCCAGCTGCATAAAAATCCGGGGATTCTTGTTATCCGGAACTTTTTGCTGCAATCGCTCAAGCCTGGCTTTCTGACTGCCAACAATCTCTTTGGCCTGTTTTTCCTGGCCGGTCAGCCGGCCTACATCAACCAGCTGATCACAAAGGCCTCCGAAAGAATCAGGCATATCCAGTACAACCACCTCTATTCCCAGTGAAGTAAGTGCCCTCACCGACCGGTCAGCAGTCAGGTTGGTGGTTATTACCAGATCCGGATTCAGAGACAGTATTTTTTCTTCATTGACACTCATCTGCGATGCTACCACAGTTTTGTCATCTCCAAGCACCCCGTCACAGTAATTGGTATAACCGAGCAACTGTGACGCTCCCCCCACCTCGTAGATCATCTTTGTCACTGAAGGAGAAAGGGAAACGACACTCGGATCCTGCGCCCTCAATCCGGCAAAGGGAATAATTATCATTATGAACATCCAAATCAATGCCGGCATAACCATTTGTTTTATAAAACCTCTCCTCGTATTTCTTCCCATCCATCCGGGCTGATCTTTGCCCCCATTCCTTCAATCACCTTTCCGGCCATCAGGGAGGCAATACGCCCGCATTCATCAAGGGGGCGTGCATCGGCCAATCCGTATAGAAAGCCGGCTGCATAGGCATCGCCTGCACCCGTAGTGTCAAGAACAGTGGCACTGACGGCAGATATCTGGCAAAACTCCGCTCCGGATTTTACCAGGGATCCATTCTCCCCTGTTTTCACCACAGCAATTTCACAAACCCGGGCCATTTCCTGTAAAGCCTGTTCCGGGTCTTTGCCTGTAAAGGCCCTGGCCTCTTCCTCGTTGGCAAACAGGATATCCACGTAATCACGGACCCAGTCTTTCAGTACATCTAAATTTTCTTCCACCACATTAAAGCTTGCCAGATCCAGTGAAATTTTCAGACCGTTATTCCGGGCTTTTTCCAGAATCGCCTGCAGCAGTGAATGGTTCTGCAATAAGTACCCTTCCACATGCAGATAGTCATACCCCTCAAAAAAAGAATTCTGCAAGTCATCAGGACTCAGTTCCAGTGCTGCACCCAGGTAAGTGGCAAATGTTCTTTCTGAGTCAGGAGTAACAAATGCGAGAGCATGCCCGCTATGACTCTTCCCTTGCATCAGAAAAGGCCTGATGTTTTTTGCCCTCAGATCATCGGCAAAAAGATCACCCAGTTCATCCTTTCCGACCTTCCCGATAAAGGCGGTTTCGACATTCAGTCCGGCAAGTCCGTGAATGGTATTTGCAGCTGATCCCCCGCCAGACATTGATTTTTCAAAACCCTCGCATTTCCTTTCAATGTCTACAATCTCATCCTGGCTGACCAGTTGCATACTTCCTTTCGGAAGCTTCATCTCTTCAAGGAATTGCTCATCTTCCAGTTTCACAAGTGTATCTACCAGAGCATTTCCAATGCCTAAAACTTTTTTCATAACACAACAATTATTCTGTTTTTACAAAATAAACCGCTGCGCAATACGATCAGTGTATATGCCTGATTGAATTGCACAGCGGAACTCCGTTCAATGAGCGGAATCAGCGACGATCAAAGGTTGAATTCTTTTTTGATGGCATCCACATAATCAAGCTTCTCCCAGGTAAAAGTTTCCACTTCCTTCCTGCTGCCGTTTACATATAC
>PWGY01000100.1 GCA_003554665.1 Bacteroidales bacterium
AAGGGTGGTCGTACTTTCAGTTTCTCTGCAATTGTTGTGGTCGGAAACGAGAATGGTGTAGTGGGTCACGGCCTTGGAAAAGCCAAAGAGGTTACCACCGCCATCAGTAAAGGTATTGATGATGCCAAAAAGCACCTGATCAAGGTACCTGTATACAAAGGGACAATCCCTCATGCGCAGGAAGGAAAATACAGCGGAGCCCGCGTACTTATTAAGCCTGCTGCCCACGGTACGGGAGTTATTGCCGGAGGCGCAATGCGTGCCGTTCTTGAAAGTGTGGGGATTACTGACGTTCTGGCTAAATCAAAAGGTTCATCCAATCCGCACAGTGTGGTGAAGGCTACCATGGATGCGTTGATGAAACTTCGTGATCCCTTTGCCGTTGCACAGCAGCGCGGTGTAAGCCTTGACAAAGTGTTTAACGGTTAAAATGCATTAGGTGATGAAAAAATATAAGATCGTTCAGGTAAGAAGCAGGATCGGAAGACCTGCTGTACAGAAAAAAACCCTTGATGCTTTGGGCCTTAAAAAGATGAATCGTGCCGTGTATCATGAAGGTTCACCGCAGGTGGAGGGCATGATCAATAAGGTGAAACATTTGGTTTCTGTTGAAGAGGTCAAGGAGTAATATCGTTTTGTTCAATATTTTTAAATTTGCAATATAAAATGGATTTAAGCAATCTTAAACCAGCCAAAGGATCGGTTCGTGCCAGAAAGCGTATCGGAAGAGGTGAAGGTGCCGGCAGTGGTGATACAGCAACACGCGGACACAAAGGTGCCAAGTCAAGAGCCGGTTATAGCATGAAACCAGGCTTCGAAGGAGGTCAGATGCCCCTGGGCAGACGTGTGCCTAAATACGGATTTAAAAACCGTAACCGTGTGGCTTATCAGGCTGTCAATCTGGATGCATTGCAAAGGCTTGCTGATGAGAAAGGACTAAAAAGCATTGATCAGGACGTTCTGATCAGCAGCGGTCTTGTGTCAAAGAACGAATTGGTTAAAGTGCTTGGCAGGGGTACATTAACGGCAAAAATTGATGTGACTGCCCATGCTTTTTCAGATGCTGCCGCCAAGGCAATTGAAGATGCAGGTGGAAGTGTAAACCGGCTATAATTCAAAGGAATGAAACGTTTTATTCAGACTTTAATCAACATTTACAATATTGAGGATCTGCGTAACAGGATTCTTACCACCCTTGGTATTATTCTGATTTACAGGCTCGGATCTTACGTGGTTTTGCCCGGCGTTGATCCTCATCAGTTGCAGCAGCTTCAGGCGCAGACACAGGATGGCTTGCTCGGGCTGCTTAATATGTTTTCCGGGGGTGCTTTTTCCAATGCTTCAATTTTCGCACTTGGGATTATGCCCTATATCAGTGCCTCTATTGTGATTCAGCTTCTCGGAGTTGCTGTACCTTACTTCCAGCGACTCCAGAAAGAGGGTGAGAGCGGTAGGAAAAAAATCAATCAGATCACCCGTTACCTTACCGTTTTTATAACAGCTGCCCAGGCTCCCGCCTACCTGGCCAACCTGGTATCGCAGCTTCCTGCTGAAGGCATTATGCCGTTTGATCCCGGGGTTACCAGCCCGTCTCTTTATTTCATGGTGTCATCCGTGATTATACTGATCTCTGGTACCATGTTTGTGATGTGGCTTGGTGAGCGAATCACTGAAAGGGGTATTGGAAATGGTATTTCCCTGCTCATTATGGTTGGAATTATTGCCAACCTTCCGTTTGCACTGTTTGCCGAATTTGTTGCCCGCATGGAAGAAGCCGGAGGTGGTTTGGTAGTGTTCCTGCTTGAACTGGTAATCCTGATGGCTGTCATTGTGATGGTAATCCTCCTTGTTCAGGGCCAGCGACGTATCCCTGTTCAGTTTGCAAAAAGGGTTGTCGGAAACCGCCAGTATGGTGGTGTTCGCCAGTATATTCCCCTGAAGGTGAATGCTGCAGGTGTTATGCCTATCATTTTTGCCCAGGCCATCATGTTCATTCCGATTACCCTTGCAGGATTTTCTGATGCGCTCAGCGGTTTTGCTGCCACGATGTCTGATTTTACAGGCTTCTGGTATAATTTCACATTTGCTGTATTGATCATTCTTTTTACATATTTCTACACCGCCATTACGGTAAACCCAAATCAGATGGCGGAAGACATGAAGAAGAACGGTGGTTTTATTCCTGGTGTGAAGCCAGGTAAACGGACCGCGGAATTTATTGATAATGTAATGTCCAGGATTACCCTGCCCGGATCCCTTTTCCTTGCCTTTGTGGCCATTATGCCTGCACTGGTTAGCCTTATGGGAGTTACGGGGCAATTCGCCCAGTTTTTTGGCGGAACCTCATTGCTGATTATGGTTGGTGTTGTACTGGATACACTGCAACAGATAGAAAGCCATCTGCTTATGCGTCATTATGATGGTTTGACCAAATCCGGTCGCATCAAAGGTCGTTCATCACCGATTGGAATGACCGGCTAAATTTGATCAGGATGATCCATTACAAGACCATTGAAGAGATAGAGTTAATCAGGGAAAGTTCTTTACTTGTTGCAAAAACCCATGCGGAGATTGCCAGACATATCCGGCCAGGAGTTTTGACAAAGGATCTGGATGCTTTGGCAGAAACTTTTATCCGTGACCATGGTGCTTCTCCGGCCTTCAAGGGATATCATGGTTTTCCCTATACCCTTTGTGTATCTCCCAATGAAGTTGTGGTACACGGGTTTCCGGGAGACAAACCATTGAAAGAAGGAGACATTGTTTCCATCGATTGCGGTGTGCTGAAGAACGGGTACTATGGTGATTCTGCCTACACATATGCAGTGGGAGAAATCAGTGACGAGGTCAAACGCTTGCTGAAAACCACATTGCAGTGTCTGTACCTTGGAATTGAGCAGGCTGTTGAAGGGAATACACTCGGTGATATTTCCTGGTCTATCCAGCAACATGCAGAAAAGGCCGGGTATACCGTTGTCAGGGAGTTGGTTGGTCACGGTATTGGAAAGCAACTGCATGAACCACCTGAGTTGCCAAATTATGGCCGCAAAAGAAAAGGAACAAAAATCCAGAATGGTTTGGTGGTGGCGATTGAGCCGATGATCAATCAGGGGCAGCGTTTTATCGTGCAGGAAAACGACGGATGGACAATCCGCACCGCAGACAGAAAGCCCTCAGGCCATTATGAGCATACCATTGCGGTGGTTAACGGGGAAGCAGATGTGTTGTCTTCCTTTGAATTTATTGAAGAGGCATTAAAAAACAATAAAAACAACTCAGTCATCATTCGGTAGATTTCGGTAGATTATGGCAAAACAATCATCAATTCAGCAAGACGGGACAGTGACAGAATCATTGGGTAATGCAATGTTTCGCGTCGAACTGGAAAACGGGCACGTGATTACCGCTCACATTTCCGGAAAAATGCGAATGCATTATATCAAAATTCTTCCCGGCGACAGGGTCAAGGTAGAAATGTCTCCTTATGACCTGACCAAGGGACGTATCTCTTTCAGGTATAAATAGACATTCTGTGCTGGAGGAAAAAGCATTGGGTTTTGCAATGAAGGCATGGGTTTTGTAAACTTAAACTGACCCCATTGCCACCGGAGGCAGATTGAAATTTTCAGACAGACGATAAATACTTTTAAAAAAGATAACAATGAAAGTCAGAGTGTCGGTAAAAAAAAGAAGTTCCGAGTGTAAAGTGATACGCCGGAAAGGGAAGGTTTATGTAATTAACAAGAAGAACCCAAAGTTCAAGCAACGTCAGGGGTAATTTTTTCAACCATACAAAGGAAATAATATGGCACGTATAGCTGGAGTAGACATTCCGAGGAACAAAAGAGGTTTTGTCAGCCTTACATACATATATGGAATTGGTCAGAGTACCGCCCGTAAAATTCTTGAAACCGCTGGTGTAGATCCCGAACAAAAGGTTGATGATTGGGATGATGCGCAGCTCACAAAGGTGCGTAATGTCATCAGTGAACAATTCAAGGTAGAAGGCGCTTTACGCTCAGAGGTACAGATGAATATCAAGCGGTTGATGGACATCGGCAGTTACCGTGGAATACGCCATCGTATCGGGTTGCCGCTGCGTGGTCAGAAAACCAAAAACAATGCGCGTACCCGTAAGGGCAAGAAGAAAACTGTTGCCAATAAGAAAAAGGCAACCAAATAAAGGCAGATGAATTGAAGTGGGTGCCTATTGCACCGCTTGATCAGAATTAAATTGTTTAAACTATGGCAAAAACAACCAAGGGCACAAGGAGTGCCAGGAAAAAAGTTGTAAAAGTAGAACCACTCGGACAGGCACATATTTTTGCATCTTTCAATAACATTATTGTTACGCTTACCAATCAGCAGGGACAGGTTATTTCCTGGTCCTCCGCAGGTAAGATGGGCTTTAAAGGTTCAAAAAAGAACACCCCTTATGCCGGTCAGATGGCAGCTGGAGATGCAGCTAAAATTGCCCATGACATGGGCCTCCGGAAGGTAAAGGTCTTTGTTAAAGGGCCCGGATCCGGAAGAGAATCGGCCATACGTACATTGCACGCTTCAGGTCTTGACGTAACCGAGATCACGGACGTAACTCCATTGCCACACAATGGTTGCCGTCCCCCCAAAAGAAGAAGGGTGTAATTTCCCCATTGTTGTAAATTATCAAAAGAACCAAATATAATTATGGCACGATACTTAGGTCCAACAACCAAAATTGCCCGTAAGTTAGGAGATCCCATTTTCGGTGCAGATAAATCATTCGAGAAAAGGAATTATCCCCCTGGCCAGCACGGTCAGATGAAAAAAAGAAGAAAGCGTTCAGAGTATGGTGTACAGCTTCTGGAGAAACAGAAAGCCAAGTATACCTATGGCTTGCTTGAAAGGCAGTTCCTCAATACCTTTAAAAAAGCCAACAATATGAAGGGTATTACAGGTGAGGTGTTACTTCAGTTACTGGAAGCTCGGCTTGATAATGTCGTTTTCAGGCTTGGAATTGCTCCCACCAGAAGAGGTGCAAGACAACTTGTGAGCCATCGCCATATTACCGTCAACGACCAGATTGTAAATATTCCTTCATATACCCTTCGTCCCGGTGATATTGTCGGTGTCCGTGAAAAGTCACAGAGTCTGCAGGCAATTTCCGATTCCCTGGCTTCCAGGTCCGGGAATTATCCATGGCTTGAATGGGATCAGGATCTTAAAAAAGGCAAGCTGCTTAACTATCCCGAGCGGGATGTGATTCCAGAGAACATAAAAGAACAGCTTATTGTGGAATTGTATTCCAAGTAATGTTTGTTTACTATTTGAACACAAAAAACAGAAACCAATGGCAATATTAGCTTTTCAAAAACCGGATAAGGTGATTATGCTTGAATCCGACGACCGCTTGGGAAAATTTGAATTCCGGCCGTTGGAACCAGGCTATGGAATCACAATTGGC
>PWGY01000074.1 GCA_003554665.1 Bacteroidales bacterium
AGGCTGATTAATATGATGGTAAAACCCGTCATGTGTTTTGTTATTTCACTTTCCGATGGTCCAGGGCTTCCTGCGGAGCCCCCTCCCTGTCAGCGTCTTCCTGCGAAAGTTCTACCACGGGCGCTTCCTGCAGGGTGTCTTCCGGAGTTTCCTCCTCAGGCATTTCCTGCAGGGTGTCCTCCGGAATTTCCTCCTCAGGCGTTTCCCGCACCTCCGGGACTTCCTCCCCGGGTGCTTCCCGTAAGGTGTCCTCATCTACGGGCTCCGGCGGTGTTTCCCGGCCCGGCTCCCCGGCGCGTCCGGTTTCCGCCTGGAAAGTACCCCTGGGGCTGGTGATCTTCCAACGGTCAAAACGCTCATCCGACTCAAACCCTTCCCCGTAAAGGACTTCCTCTTCAGTTGTAATCTTTACAAATTTATCGGAATAAATGATTTCCTCCTTCTGATCCCATATCAGTTGTTCGGTATTGAGGCGTTCCCCGGCTTCGTTGATCACAACCACATCGTTGCGTGCCTCAATGATCTCCGGATCGTCGTAACTGATGGCATACCTCGAGGACATGCTGGAAGTTTTGTTTCCAAGGGTGTCGTAAAACTGAACATGCAAACCCTTGGGTAATTCAAGGTATGGCTCCTCCCCTTCATACCGATCCATTTGTTCCGCATTCATGATCATGCGTGTATGGCCCTGGTCGGTATACACTATTTCCACATTAAATACCGACTCCATCGGGCCTTCGTCGATCCGTGTCAGCTCATCAATGGTTTTAAGATCGCTCTGACATGAAAAAAGCATTGCCATCCCAAAAAGGAAAGCAATGCTTTTGTATCGAATGCAATTCGCCATGAAAATGCGTTACTATCTGGCCCTGACAGTTGTGCTCCGGTTAATCCAGCACTCTACCTGGTAGGAATCTCCCTCGTTGAATCCATGGAAGAAAATCTCTTCATTGTTGGGGAAATACTGGCGGTAGGTTGATGCCAGCTGCTCGGCACGTTCTTTTACAGAAGAATCTTCTGCTACCCGGGCTGCTTCCTCAAACTTATCCACAGCAACCCAATAGACTGTACTCTGGGTAAATTCATCCTCGCCGCAACGGTCGGAACTGGCCGCGTACATTTCACCGATCAGAATCAGCGGACGGCCATCGTTGGGATTCACCTCATGGGCTTCATTGGCAAAGGTCCGGGCCCTGGACATACGATTCTTTTCCCTGTAGCTGGTTTCTGCAATAATATGATATGAACGGAAAATACGATCCCTGTTCTCGTCCGGACAATCCTCCACAAAAAGGTCAATGGCCTGCTCAAAATAATCCATCGCATCCTCGTGGTTTTCACGCTCGCGCTCCAGGCGTCCCATCAAAAAGGCAGATTCGGCATCAGGCTGCAAGGCATAGAGGCTACGTGTAGCTTCATAAAAGAGATCGGTGTCGGTACATCCCGCATTATCAAGCATTTCAGTGATCCGCTCAAGAAGTTCAATGTCTTCCGGATTCTCTGCGTACCGTTCTTCGAACATTCCAACCAGGGCCTCACAGGTGGCATAAGGCTCAAACATCCTTTCAACATTGTTCTTTGCAGGACGGTAATAGCGCTCATCCTCAGGGTTATTTTCCAGGTTGTATTCAATGATTTCCATGGCCCTCTCATAACGGGAGATAATCTCTGACGGATCCTTCGTTCCGGCTTCCACCATACGAATTGCCGACTGCATATTGATCAGCAATACGTCCGCACTTGTCTCCATCCCCCTCAAATCAATGGATTCTTCAGTCATATCAATGAGTTTATCCACCTGATCGGGTTGCAGCTGATAGAGGTCAGCCGCCTTACGCCCGAGTATGCGACCCTCTTCGCCGAAATACTCAATTCGCTGGTCATACACCATCATCAGGGTGTCCACCCAGGCTTCCTGTTTTTCAGGGGTTTCAGCTTCCTGGTAAAAATACTTCACCATGTTGGCACCATGTATATATATATTGACAGTAGCCGCCGGACAGTATTCAAACATCCATCTCCACGGCTCATAAGCCATCTCATAATTTTGCTGTCTGTAATATTCAGCGTACAACGACCAGTTTCTGACACATTGAACACTGTCTTCACCATAGCGATCGTCCCTGTCCTGCTCAAGGTAAACGCTCATATCGGCTGCTTCAGAGCCTGCATAAGCTGAATTGGTTTCAGCCATACTGATCCCTGTGGAAAGAAAAAGAGCCACAGCGGTCAGTGCGAAAAGTTTCATTGCTTTCATCTGTTTGTTTATTATAGTTGGTTTTGATGGTATGCGGGATT
The DNA here is from genome assembly GCA_003554665.1 of Bacteroidales bacterium. The sequence goes on from PWGY01000074.1 coordinate 2,299, forward strand.
TTCCCTGAATCAGTAGAACCTTCGTCTGATGAACCACTCTTCGTAGATGTTGATGCCAACATTCAGGCGGTAAAAATTTTCCTCCATCAGATGGCTGTCGTCAGATCCACGACGGCTGTATTCAAAGCCGATGGTTATGCCGTTATAAGTTCTTCTGACTGGTATATTCATCCCAAAACTTATGCCAAACTCATTCAGGGGATCTGCGTCGGGCTTAAAATGCGCCTGCCCGTAGCGCAAACCGGCTGAGTAACGTATCCTTCTGAAGATGTTTGCAAAGGCCTCCATGGTGGGTGTAAACTCCACTCCGGTGGCAATTTGATAACTGTCATTGAAGTTTTCCTGTTCTCCCAGTATCTCATAAGATTCCCAGTTTTGCCACTGAAAATCAATACCGGCACTCCAGCTGGGGTTGATTGTGGCAAAAACCCCGGCCCCCATATAAGCAGGCAAAGTAATGGTTCCTTCATCCAGCTCCGTGTGGGAAATGGTGTCATAATCCAGCACCCCGGGCAACGATCTGCGCAAAGTTTCTGAGCGGTCCACCGTGGCATCTGTCTGGTTTCCGGCGGTCAAGCCGAAAGTAATATTCCGCTCCGGAGACACCTCGTGGGTATACTGAAGCCCGAAGCCCAGCAGCCAGCCTTTTACCCTGTCGGTATTGATCAGGTTGGTACGATATACTCCAACCGAGTCGGACAACACAGACGTTTCATTGTTGAGGTCACCAAAAATATAGGACATATTCAAGCCCGCCGAAAAACCAGGCCTGAACTCAAAAGAGCTTCCCAGAAACAGCTGGTTAAGCCCTCCGCTTCCTTCATATAGATAATGTACCGATCCGGATTCTTCCTGTTGCGCATCCCGAATCTGATACCCCACAGAACTATAAGGCTTCAGTCCGGCGGCAAAAGACCACCAGCTTGTAACCGGGAAACCGAAAGAAATATGGCCAAGCGAAAGAAAATCAGACTGCTGCTTAATATTCGGTGTTTTCTGCTCATAAAAATGAGAAAACAGGGTGGTTTCAAACACGAAAGACTGCTGGTCAAACGCGGAATAAGATGCCGGATTGACATCATTGATTGACATATTGCTGTTATAGGCAATACTCAGGCCACCACCTCCCAGGTTCTGGAAGTAGTTATTAAAGCGGAGCTCCCCAACACCGAACATGGAATATGGCATGTTGATGCGTACATCCGCCATGACTTCCTGGCGGGGCCAAAGAAGACTGCCGGCGCAAAGAATTGCCGCAATTAGGGTGATTCTAAAGGTGTTGTACATTATGCTTAAGCATTAAATTCAATCCGTGCAGGACGACATTATCGACTGCAAATATCCTATTTTTTAGGTTTTTGTCAAAGAAATTTGCATCCCCACCACTCAAAATAACGTTAAAAAAACTTATTTTTTTTTGCCAAATTTCGATGAGGCCGTCAATTTCTGCGATCATGCCCGTTGTAACGCCCGCCAACATGGACTTTTGGGTGCTTTGGCCGGGCAGCTCCGTAATTGCCTTATTCGGTTCGGCAGCCTGATCAGGTGCCCCGGTAACTGATTTATTTAATTCCTTAGCCTGCCCTGGTGATCCAGCGGCTGGCTCATTAAGTTCGGGAGTTTCTCTGATCAGCCCTGCAGCCCCCTCACTAAATTCTATCAGCGGCAGCCTTCCTGTAAAATGATGCATCGCCCTGAGGCGCATCCGCAGGCCCGGTGCAATGCTCCCCCCGATATATTCGCTCTTGTCGGTCACAAAATCAGTGGTCAGACAGGTTCCGGCGTTGATCACCAGGGTATTTTCTCCGGGAAAAAAGACGGTGGCAGCCAGCGCAGCGGCCAACCGGTCGGTGCCAAGGGTTTCCGGGGTTTCATACTTCAGCGTAATGGGCAGGGCAAGATGCACCCCGGCCACCAGCACCGGGAGGCCTTGTTGACGCAAGAAGTTTAGTTCGGGGGGTAGTTCAGGGGATCCGTTCTGCTTCTCCTGGGATCCGGCCTTCATCTCCGGATTTCCGGCTTGCAATTCACGGGATGGGTGATTCTTTAGGCTGTCCTTCGGACCATTTGCGGGATGCCCAGGTATGTCACCTGCGCCTTTTCCGGTACTGCCTGCCGCTTCCCGGCCACCTGGCAGATCCGGGTCCTCACTGGTTGCAGCACCATCACCAGACCCCCGTACCGTGGAAACAATGGCAGCCTCCGGCCTGTACTTGTCAACCAGCCCCTGAATCGCGTCCCGGCTCACATCCGGTCCGGACCAAAGCTCCTCCAGGTGGTCATCTTTGAAGACAGCCACCTTGGTGAGTGTGTTTCCTATGTCGACTATCAGGTTAATTGGTTATTTGGTTTGATGGGCGTTGCGCGCTGTTTTACCGCGCTGTTTTACTCTGATAACTAATTTATAACGAAGGTGCAAAGTTAACTAAAATACAGGGGACAACGAATAAATCACAAAAAACCCTTTGGGATAAAAAAATCTTTTATACATTTGCAATTCCAAAGCCAACGGTACCATAGCTCAGTTGGTAGAGCAACGGACTGAAAATCCGTGTGTCCCTGGTTCGATTCCGGGTGGTACCACCTCCTCTTAAAACCCTGCAAGCGCGCTTGCAGGGTTTTTTGGTGTGGGTGGTTCTTTATTGTAGCATACTATTTTAGAGATAACCCGACAAGCGTTCCTCGATCACAGTCCCGCCAACACAGAAAACCCCTACATTCTATTCCGGATTACAACCCTCAAGCACAACCATTGGGGATCTAAAAAAACACCTACCACAGCGAGTGCTTCTGGTTGTTGTCATTGCCACACGAACAATTTGCAACCCCGAAAATACAGGACTTCACTTGCGAAATCATGGTGCTTCTGCAACAAGAAAAAACCGACCGCCATAGGCGGCATTCAAAACATACCGCCCTGCGTGACGGCATGTTAAGATGTCAAAAGAGGCACATAAAGCAAAGTGTCCTCCTAATCCTTAAGGCAACGTACAGAGCGCCCAAGCGCACGGGAGTTGGCGTACATATGGGCACCAAGGCCGCCGAAGTACAGAGCCCGGGAATCGCTACCATCCAAGGTA
>PWGY01000105.1 GCA_003554665.1 Bacteroidales bacterium
GACTGGAACGCCATTGCAGCTGGAGAGTTTCCGGAAATAGCGCACGAATTTCCAGAGGGAGTCAACATCAGCGGACAGATGGTACCCAGGTCTTCCGAACGTGAAGCCGGTGAAACCGACCTCGAACTGGCCATCACCACGGAGGACGGAACAGTCGACTTATATGAAACCACCACAGACAGAGAGGGTTATTTTGCATTCCCAACCCTTGACCATGAGGGCATGTTTACTGCTGAATTGCGGCCGGATGACCGGTATGAGAGACGCATCATGAACATCAACCTGGATGTCAGAAAGTTTGAAGACCTGGAGTTTAAACGGAACTTTTTCACCAGGCCACGGCAGGTTACTTCAAGAGGAAATAACTGGGAAAGGGTGCCCAGGCCAGAAACGGTGTTAAGCAAACGCCAGATGACCCAGGCCAGGACAGAGCCAGGGACCATGTTTGGTCAACCCAACCAGGTAATCTATTTTGAAGACATTCGTAACCAGTACAGCCACATCATGGATATATTGCGGACGCGCGTCAGGGGACTTACCGTGATGGGCGGAGAAATCATCCTGCGTGGTCCAAGCAGCGTGTATTACCCCAATGAGCCCGTATTCATGGTGGATGAAATGGATGTGGCCCGTGACGTATTTCTGAACACGAATGTGGATGATGTGGACAGACTGGCCGTGATCACAGGAAGCAATGCCGCCATACTGGGAAGCCGGGGTGGGAATGGTGCATTGTTGCTATACACCAGGAGAAGCGACCAGCTGCGGCGACCTAGTTATGAGTATTTGATGACAGGGTTTCATCAACCCGCTGAGACTTTTGAAAGCATGATGGATACAAGCCTTTATCAAGATACTGGTATGAACAGGACATTATTATGGGTGCCCCGGATTGAGCCCAACAAAAACGGGGAAGCAACCTTGTCCTTCCCCGTTGATGAATATGTAAGAAATCTGCGGGTGATCGTGCAGGGCTTGGATGAAAACGGACAAATCACCTTTTCGGAGCTGTCCGTTGGCGATGATCTGATTCCCTAATCCTGCAGCGAATACACGAATTCCGATAATCGGATCATGTCTTCCCTGTTTTCGAAGTTGATGCTGTGATCCCTGAGAAAGCGCCGTATTTCACTGCGGTGTTCGGGAAACGCCCTGTTCAGTGAACGTTGACTGTGCACGGCGTGTGGTTCTCCACCACGTAGAAAATGAAATACTTCCTCCCTTTTCAGGGTCAAATGAATCTCCTGGCCGGAAGGGTTTTCCACTTCGATTGTCCGTTCGGCAATATCTGCACCGCTGGGATCAACCATAGAGCGGACCACATCGATGGATGATGTGCGGTTTGCTGTTCCGTATGCCCCTAAGGCCACGGTTTCTGCATCGACATCCACCCGGTGCTTCCGGTAAACACCCTCATGGTCATTGCCTGCAATGTATTCATAAAAACCATGCCCATCCAGGTAATGAAACAATTTTCCTTCAAGACGAATTGAATCGGCCAGATGGGCGTCGGCCATGGCAAACAATTCTCTATGCTCATCTTCAACTAGAAAAATGTCCAGCAACATATTATAATTTAACCGGTCAAAGACCCTCATTTCATTATCCTGGAAAACCAGTCCGGGCTTTGATTGTGGGAGCAGCAGCTGGATCTCCTGTGAAGCAATTTCTTCAACCTGTAAAGGGGACTCAGAGCTGCGGTGATGCTCCTGCGTGACTTGGGCAGAAACAGAAGCGGAAAGCAAAATCACAATGGAGATGCTTAGCGCGGAGATTAAACCTTGCATGCTTGTTTTCATGTGCGTATGATTTTTGTGTTTATAATTTATGCGTTCGCTGGCAAATTTAGCAAAAGTCGCGCCAAACAAACCACAAGCTCAAAAATTATTTTGACCATTCAATTGAGTGATGTAAAACTAATTGACAGACAGAAAGATAGCCATTACACAGCGGTTGCTGCGCACCAGATGCTGCGTGCCGGGAACAAGGTGACACTTCCTCCAATGCCAACAGCCATAAGCAGTCTTCTTGACAATCAATTTTTCGTAAATTCAATTTTTTTTTAAACTCACATAAAATCCTTTATGTCTCTGTAATTGTGGTTATTATTTTACTATTATTGAGTTAATCAGTTGAAACATTGTTGTTTTTCTTTGGAAATAGCTTAATGGTATTAACAATTGTTTAATTAAATTTTTGTTAAAAAGAAAATGTTACATATATTTGCAGGGTTGAAAAATATTTCAATTACCAATTTAACTTTCTGATTTATTAACAAAAACAAAACAACATGATGAAAAAGTGTTTGGTTTTATTGAGTTGTTTGCTCTTTATGGGTGGTTCCCTGTTTGGGCAGCAAGTCACTGTTAGCGGTACAGTTACCGATGCCGATGATGGCCTCTCCTTGCCGGGAGTAACCGTTATGGTAGAAGGTACAACCATTGGAACCGTAACCGACATTGACGGAGAATATGAGATCACGGTTGCACCTGATGCGACCCTCGTATTTTCATTTGTTGGTATGGCAACCCAGCAGGTTGATGTGGATGGCCGCCAGGTGATTAACGTCCAGATGTTTCCCGACATGGCAGCCCTTGAAGAAGTAATCGTAGTGGCGTATGGTACGGCAGAACGGGGTACTTTTACCGGTTCAGCTTCTACCATTAGCGCTGAGCGCATCGAAAGCAGGCCGATATCTAACGTGGCACGTGCCATTGAGGGAACGTCCCCCGGTGTGCAGGTAACCGCTGGTAGCGGACAGCCAGGTTCCGGCCAGACCATCCGCATCCGTGGGTTTGGCTCGCTGAATGCCACCAACAACCCATTGTATGTGGTTGACGGTGTTCCGTATGATATGGACATCAACAACTTGAATCCTAACGACATCGATAATATTTCGATTCTTAAGGATGCGGCAGCCACCGCACTTTACGGCAACCGTGCCGCCAATGGTGTGGTTATGATAACTACCAAAAGCGGGGACCGGGATCGCACCCAGTTCAATGTGAACTTTAACCAGGGTTTCAGCAACAGGGCCATTCCGGAGTATGACCGCCTCGGACCTGAGCAGTGGACAGAGCTTGCCTGGGAGACCCTGCGCAACGAGCTCCACTATCACCAGGGTGTTGAGATGAGTGAAGCCAATCAGCGTGCTTCTGAAGAACTCATCAATCACATCCATTACAATCCGTTTAATGTAGCGGACGATGCGATTGTAGGTACCGATGGAAGGCTCAACCCCAACGCCAGCCTGATTTATTCCCAGTCAACCCTTGACTGGGAAGATGCAGTTTCCCGCCTCGGTAACCGCTCCGACCTGTCTATGACCTATTCGGGTGGTACCGACATGAGCGACTACTATGTATCGCTTGGTTATCTGAACGACAAAGGATACATTATCAACACGGATTTTGAGCGTCTCACAGCCCGCCTCAACATCAACTCCGAGTTGAGAGACTGGTTCAGCACCGGGATCAATGTGGGTGCCAACAGGGTTGGTGGCAACAATGCCCGTGACGGATCAACCACTGGTTTTGTGAACCCATTCTTCTTTACCAGGAACATCGGTCCTATCTTCCCCATTTACCAGGCCGACCCCACCACGGGCGAATACTGGCTGGATGATGACGGAAACAAGCAGTATGACCTGGGTAACCATTCGCAACTCGGTCTGCCTAACAGGCCACAGGGTGCCAGTGCCGGCCGTCATATTGTGGCAGAAACCAATTGGAATGTTTCTGAATGGACACGGAGCAACCTCGGAACCCGTGCCTTTGGTACGATCCACTTCCTTGACAATTTCTCTTTCACCGCCAATGCCGGCCTGGACTTGAACAGTTATCTGTTCTCCGGGTACGACAACCACATTGTAGGTGACGGTGCACCCGACGGAAGGGGAAGAAGAGAAAATACATTGACCACCACTATCAACCTGAACCAGCTGCTTGAGTATTCAAACAGGTTCGGTGCGCACAGCATAGACCTGCTGCTTGGCCACGAATATTACAGCTGGAATTATGAGTATGACTATGGCTTCCGCCAGGGTCTTGTCACCGAAGGAAACTTCCACCTGGTTAACTTCACAACCACGAACAGTCTTACTTCATACGAGCACAATGAGCGCTCAGAAGGCTATTTCTCCAATTTGAGCTACGGCTATGACGACAGGATGTTTTTCTCCGCTTCTTATCGCCGTGATGGATCCTCAAGGTTCTACGAAGAAAGCCGCTGGGGTAACTTCTTCTCCTTAGGTGCTTCCTGGAGGATAGACCGTGAAGAGTTCATGCGCGACTTTGCTTTTGTAAACATGCTGATGTTCCGTGCTTCTTACGGACAGGTTGGTAACAACCGCGGCATTGGCTATTATCCATGGCAGGCATTGTACTCCCTGAACCCCAACGCCAACGAGGCAGGATTCCGTCAAGCTTCACTGCCGGCATTAGACCTGGTATGGGAATCCAATAACACAACCAACGTTGCTGTGGAGTTCGGTTTGTTTGAAAGACTGCGTGGTGAGATTGAATTCTTCCACCGTGTCTCAAGCAACCTGCTGTTTGATGTACCACTGCCTCCTTCTACCGGTGTACTTTCCCGTGACGAAAACATTGGTGAGATGTTCAACCAGGGGCTGGAAATGCGCCTTGCGTATGACTTCTTTGCAGATCGCCAATACCAGTGGACACTGGACGTGAACGCGACAACGTTTAAAAACGAAATCATTTACCTGCCCCAGGAAGAAATCATCCAGGGCTCCAAGAAACTGATGGAAGGACGAGGCATTTATGATTTCTGGGTCCGTCAGTGGTGGGGAGTTGACCCCGAAGACGGAAGGGGACTCCATTATGCTGACACCAGCATTGAAGGTTTCAATCCGGAAGGTGATTACGTGCGCGTATTAGATGGCGACACCCTGGTTACAGGAACCACTTATGCCAAGTGGGACTATTCAGGCTCCGCCATTCCAGACCTGGTCGGTGGTATCAACAATACCTTCCGCTACCGCAACCTGGAGCTTAGCGTACTGTTGACCTTCCAGGTCGGCGGCTACGTGAACGAAAGCCGATATGCAACACTTATGAGGTACAGTGATTATGGACAGGCCATGCATGCCAACCTGTGGGACAACCGCTGGCAACAGCCGGGTGACCAGGCCAAATACCCGAGAATGAGCCAGACAGATGTTTCGGATTACCCGAACTTCTCTACCCTTTGGCAGCGTGATGCTTCCTACCTGAATATCAGGTCAGTCTATCTGTCATATAACTTCCCCGTCAGCGTTGCACAGCGTTTGGGAACCCAAGCCCTGAGGGTGTATGTGTCAGCAGAGAACCTTTACATGTTCAGTGACC
>PWGY01000141.1 GCA_003554665.1 Bacteroidales bacterium
CATCGAAGTCCACCATGTTTTCATCACCCAGTATCACGTAGGTTTTGGGTTTTTCCCGGATATAGTCCCTGTTGAATGCCACCACCTGATCCAGTGTCATTTCAGGGATCAGACGGTAAAGGGTTTCCCGCTGGTCAGTATCCCGTCCCATTCTTTTGGCATTCAAATAATTCCAGATGATGCCCGTATTTTGTATCCGCTGTGTGCGGATGTTGGTGATGGCCTGCTCCTGAGCCAGCCGGAAAGCGGTTTCGGAAACAGGCATCTCATCAAACAACTCATTAAAAGCCGTGAAGGCATCTGTTATCTTGTCATTTTGTGTGGCAATAAAGCTGGTTTTCATGTAGTGATCTTCCGGGGAGGAGGGAGCTGAATAATTGGACCTGGCCGTATATGCCAGTCCGCGTTTTTCCCTCATCTCCTGAAATACGATGGCATTCATGCCCCCTCCGAAATACCGGTTGTACATACTGATAACCGGTGTCATGTCGGGGTTGTAGGGGATGCCTCTGGAGATGGTCTGCAGGTAGCTCTGGTTGGCATCATAATGGGCGAAATATACCACGTTTTCGTTGGTCTCCATGGGCTCAAACCGCACCCCGCCAGCGATTGAAGCCAGGGTGGAAGGTACGCTGTGATATTGGTCGATCAGTCCGGCAACTTCCTGCAGTGGCTGTGGTCCGTGAAACACAACCTTGTGTTCAATGCGCCAGAGGTCCTGGAGGGCGGCTTTAAGGTGGGTGACCGTCAGCTGATCCAGATCTTCATCCGTAAGGGTGTATGTGGAAGGGTTCTCGGGTCCGTACATGGCATAGTTGACCAGGGCGGAAAAGTTCGCACTTTGATCGGCTTTGCTGTTTTCCCGGGCATTTTTCAGGTTATTCACGAACCTTTGTAATGCGGCCTCTTCTGCTGTGGCATCCTGAATAAGGTGTTCAAACAGACTGATGGCAGCCTCCATATTTTCCGCCAGCCCACTGATGCTGACCCTGGTTTCTTCAGCCCCCACTGACACGTTGAAATTGCAGGCCAGCCGGTAAAATTCGTTGGAGATTTCCTCAGGAGAATACTCATCTGTTCCCATGAAACGGATGAAGTTGCCGGCCAGCGGGAGGTATCTGTCATGGTAGCTGCCCATTCGCCAGAAAAAGGTCAGGGAAAAGGTGGGGTTGGCGTCGTTATGGGCGTAAAGGATCTTCAGGCCGCTGTCGGTATGTCCTCTTTCTATATCTTCCTCGTAGTTCAGGAACACCGGCTCAATGGGGTCTGTTTCACTCGCCTTGACAGAGGTCAGCAGGGGTGACTCCGCATCCCGGTTGATGTGGATGGGGGTGATGGGCGGTTTTTCTACCTGTTCCACATCGGCAGGCGTTCCTTGCCTTTTATACACTACCAGGTAATTGTCTTCCCGGAGGTGTTCATTTGCGAAAGCAATGACATCTTCGCGGCTAATTTCCCCCAGGCGGTCAAGATAAGTGACGCTCTGCTCGTAAGGGACATTGTTAAGGAAACTCATGGCCATGCTCATGGCCCTGCTGCGGTTGTTTTCCCTGCTTCGTAATTCCTGGAGGCGCAGGTTGTTTACGGCTGCTTCCATCAGCCAGTCTTCGAATTCTCCGGCTTTAAGCATTGCCAGCTGTTCCATCAGCAGCTCCTTTACCTCATCAAGAGACTGGTCGCTTTTGTTTCTGCCCGAAAGGGTGAACACTGAGTAGTCTGCCATGCTTCGAACGCCAGCACTGGCACCCAGGGTGGCCATTTGCTGATTCAGATTCTGGTCAATCAGCCCAGACCGGCCATTGGAAAGAATCATCCTGATCATGTTGGCATAGGGCACATGTTCTGATGCAGCCCCTTCAAGCCTCCAGCCGATCTGGATGTTTTCAGCCTGCAACCCGGTCACTTCCTTTTTGAGAGGCTCAGTCAGTTCCGGCTGGTCTTCAAACGACAACTCAGGCAGGGGCGCGTATTCCAGTTGACCAAAATGCGCATCGATTACCCTGATGGCCTGATCCGGGTCAAAGTCGCCGGACATCACAACAGCCATATTATTGGGGACATAGTATTGTTCAAAAAAGTTCTTGATGTTGATGATTGACGGGTTCTTCAGGTGTTCCGGATCTCCCAGGGTTGTTTGCAGTCCGTAAGGATGGGTGGGAAACAAACCGCGGTACATGGCTTGAGAAGCCCGCCGCCCGTCGTTGGTCAGTGACATGTTGAGTTCTTCATAAACGGTTTCCAGTTCGGTATGGAAAAGGCGAAGCACCGGATCGCTGAACCGGTCGGCCTGGATCATGGCCCAGTTTTCCAGTTGGTTTGCCGGGATGTTTTCCATGTAAATGGTGAAGTCGTTGGAGGTTCCGGCATTGGTTCCCGTTGATCCGATGGCTGTCATCAACCTGTCATATTCGTTGGCAATGGCATAGGTGGATGCAATGTAGGAAATGCTGTCAATTTGCTGGTAAATGGCAGCCCGTTTGCTCTCATCGGTTTCCGTACGGTATTTTTCAAACAGGGCTTCAATTTCGTCCAGCAAGGGTTCCTCTTTTTCCCAATCCAGTGTACCAAAGCTGCTGGTACCCTTGAACATCAGATGCTCAAAATAATGAGCCAGGCCTGTGGTTTCTGCCGGATCATGCTTGCTGCCTACCCTGACAGCCACATAGGTCTGAATCCTGGGCTCATTGTCAAAGGGCGACAAATAAACCCTGAGTCCGTTGTCGAGTGTGTAAATGCGGGCATTAAGCGGATCACCCGGAACAGTTTCATAATGATAGTTTTCGCCGGCACAAATCGCTCCCTTTGATAGAAAGCATACGGCCAGCAAAAGCAATAGTTTGCCAATTTTTTTTGTCATCATTTTCGATAAAATAATAATGAATAATTCGATGGGTTGAGCAATGAATTAGAGTAAGTCAGGTTAAAAATACATAAAAACCTGATTGCGTGCCTGATTTTGAAAAGGCATTTGCGTTTTTTAAGGATTAATTTACATTGCCGGGCGGCTTTCATGGCTATATTTACGGCCTTTTTGTTTGCATGCCGGGGTCATTGATAAAAGATCAAACAAAACCAGTTTTTAGGTGTTATTATATTCTGATATACCGATAAATAGAGCCCAAGCTATTTTTGAAATAAGACCCCAATTCTTTTTGAATGACAACCCTGGCATCTGATGAACACCTTAAATCTTTGAAGCATTAAAGTCATTGAAGCATTTCAGTCGAATCAATTCCTTTTTCTGGGCATACCCGGCTGATTCATGCGATTGAAAACCATATTAGAAGTAAACAATGAACAAAAAATTCAAAATTGTGATCAACCTTGCCATCCTGGTTCTGTTGATCGGGATAATTGCCTATCCGAAAATCAGCCCCTTATTTTCTTCCGGTACCTCGGGGGGCGGAGATGCTTCTTTCCAGCCGCAACAGCGACGGGCCCTGAAGGTTAGCGGATACGTCCTTGAACCGATGCCCATTCGTGATGAGGTCAGAACAACCGGTAATTTGTTGCCTGATGAGGAGGTGGATCTTGCATTTGAGACAAGCGGAAAGGTTGTGGGCATCTATTTCCAGGAGGGAAGTTTTGTGGAAGAAGGTGACCTGCTGGCCAAAATGAATGACCGCCACCTGCAGGCCCAGCTTCAGAAACTTGAAGCCCAGCACCGGTTGCTCGTGGAACGGGAGTTCCGGCAGCGCAGCCTGCTTGAGCGGGACGCCATTAGTCAGGAGTCTTACGACCAGGTAGTTACCGAGCTGGAGTCGCTGGATGCGGACATTGAACTGATGGAGGCGCGGATAGCCGAAACCGAAGTACGTGCGCCATTTGACGGCATTGTGGGCCTTCGTTACCTGAGCGAGGGTAGTTACGCCTCCCCGAGTACTCAACTGGCACGGCTTATTAAGATAGAGCCACTGAAAATTGAGTTTTCTGTTCCTGAACGTTATGCCGGGGAGATCACTCCCGGGTTTCCGGTGACCTTTAGCATTGACGGTGTTCTCAATGCCATGGAAGCGGAAGTGTATGCGGTAAACCCCATGGTGGATGAGCGTACCCGTACCATCAGGGTAAGGGCACTGTACGACAACGTTGACGGGCAGCTTAATCCGGGGCGTTTTGCCAGTATTTCGCTGACCCTGGCCGAAAGCAATGAAGCGATTACAGTTCCGGCCGAGGCACTGATCCCTGAAATGGAAGGAGACAGGGTATTTCTATACCGCGACGGGGTAGCCGAGGCCGTGTACGTGCAAACCGGGATCCGTGCCGAGGACCGGGTACAGATCACCGACGGACTTGCTTTCGGAGATACGCTTCTTACTACTGGTGTGTTGCAGCTTCGTCAGGGACTTCCTGTGGAGCTTGATAATTTTTAAGGAATCATATAATGAGTCTTTCTTCAATAAGTATACAACGACCGGTGCTGGCCACCGTGTTTGTCATTGTGATCGTCCTTTTCGGGTTGATTGGGATGACCTATCTGGGAGTCAGGGAGTTTCCCAGCGTGGATCCGCCCATCATATCTGTAAGCACCTCTTATCCTGGTGCAAATTCTGATGTGATCGAAACCCAGATCACTGAACCTCTGGAGCAAGCCATCAATGCCGTACCCGGTATACGCTCCCTGACCAGTACCAGCCGGCAGGGCAACAGCCGGATCACGGTAGAATTTGAACTCAGTGTGGATATGGAAACTGCGGCCAATGATGTACGTGACAAGGTGGCACAGGCCCAGCGGAGATTGCCCAGGGATGTGGATCCTCCCATTGTGTCCAAAGCCGATGCCGACTCCAGCCCGATCATGTTTGTGACCGTGGAAAGTGAGACCCGTTCGCTTCTTGAACTTTCAGAAATCGCTGAACTTACTCTGGCGGAGCAGCTACAGACCATATCAGGGGTAAGTGGCATTCATATTTGGGGTCAGAAACGATATGCCATGCGCCTGTGGCTTGATCCGGCGAAACTTGCCGGTTACGGCCTGACGCCCATGGATGTAAGAAACACCCTGCAGCGTGAGAATGTGGAACTCCCCTCGGGTCGGATTGAAGGCAACACAGTGGAGCTGACCATCCGTACCCTTGGTCTGATGTCAACTCCGGAAGAATTCAACAACATGATCATCAGCGATGCCGATGGTCAGATCGTGAGGTTCAGGGATGTGGGCCGTGCCGAACTGGGTCCGGAAGACCTGCGCGGGATTGTCCGGCGCGATGGGGTTCCGCTTGTGGGCAATGCCATTGTGCCCCAGCCCGGTTCCAATCATATTGATATTGTGGATGAGGTCTATCGTCGCCTGGCTATGATCGAGCGGGATATTCCGGATGATGTGACCATTAACATCGGTTTTGACAATACGGATTACATCCGCTCATCCATCCGGGAGGTCCGCAATACCATTTTTATTGCCTTTACCCTGGTGGTGATCATCATATTCCTCTTTTTACGCGATTGGCGAACCACAATTATTCCTGTGCTGGTGATCCCTGTTTCACTGATCGGTTCCTTCTTTATCATGTACCTGGCAGGTTTTTCCATCAATGTGCTTACCCTGCTTGCCATTGTACTGGCCATCGGGCTGGTGGTGGATGATGCCATTGTGATGATGGAGAATATATATGTAAAAATTGAAAAAGGGATGACTCCCGTCCAGGCAGGGCTTGCCGGGGCGAAAGAGATTTTCTTTGCCATCATTGCCACCACCATTACCCTGGTGGCCGTGTTTTTCCCCATTGTTTTCCTGGAAGGGATGACCGGCCGTTTGTTCAGGGAGTTTTCCATTGTAATTGCAGGGGCTGTGGCTATTTCATCCTTTGTGGCGCTGAGTTTTACCCCCATGCTTTCGACCAAGATCCTGAGGCAACGCAAGACCAGGGGGCGGTTTTATCAGCAGACAGAAGGGTTCTTCCGGTCATTGAATCTGATGTACACCAATAGCCTGGAGCGTTTTTTACAGCGGCGCTGGATGGCACTGGTTATTTTGGTTGCGGCAGCCGGAATGGTGATTATTTTGTTCAATGCCATTCCAGGTGAGATGGCCCCGCTGGAAGACCGGTCTCAGCTGACCATCAATGCCAGGGCGCCTGAAGGAACCACCTACGAGTTCATTCGTGACTATATTGATGAAATTGCCGACCTGGCCGAAGAGCAGGTGCCTGAAAGGGAATCCATTACTTCCATGGTGTTCGGGGGGTGGTCCAATGTGCGGGTGCTCCTGAAAGACCCCGCTGATCGCGAGGCTTCCCAGCAGGAGATTGCTGATCGCCTGTCCGTGGCGCTTCAGGATAAGACCCGTGCCATGGCCTTTGTGAACCAGCAGTCCACATTCGGAGGGAGGCGCTCAGGCCGTCCTGTTCAGTATGTGATTCAGGCCCAGGATATTGAAAGGATCAGGGAGGTTTTGCCTGAGTTTATGGACCAGGCAAATGAGAGTAGCATTCTGCAGGCACCTGATGTGAACCTCCGTTTCAACCTGCCTGAGATGCAAATTGAAATTGACCGCGACAAGGCCAATGCCCTGGGGGTTTCCACTCAGAATATCGGTCAGACGCTTCAGCTGGCACTCAGCGGACAGCGTTTCGGGTATTTCTTTATGCACGGAAAGCAATACCAGGTGCTGGGTGAGTTAAGCAGGGAAGATCGCAACACCCCGCTGGATCTGAAATCCTTGTTCGTGCGCAACAACAACGGAGACATGATTCAGCTGGATAACCTCGTGACTTTGAGGGAGCGCACGGCTCCACCCCAGTTGTACCGGTACAACCGTTTTGTGTCTGCCACGGTATCGGCCAACCTTGCACCGGGTTACACCATCAGTGAAGGCATTGAGGAGATGGACCGGATTGCCGACGGTGTACTGGATGACACATTCAGGACGGCCCTTGACGGCGACTCCAGGGATTACCAGGAAAGTGCCTCCAGTCTGATCTTTGCTTTTGTGCTGGCCATCGTGCTGATCTTCCTGGTGCTTTCGGCCCAGTTTGAAAGTTTCAGGGATCCCCTGATTGTGATGATGACCGTGCCGCTGGCCATGACGGGAGCCATGCTTTTTCTGTGGTACTTTGATATCACCATGAATATTTTCAGCCAAATCGGGATTATCATGCTCATCGGGCTGGTATCCAAAAACGGGATTTTGATGGTGGAGTTTGCCAACCAACGAAAACTTGCTGGTATGGCCAAGCTGGAAGCCATCAAGTATGCTGCGGCTGCCAGGTTCCGTCCCATCCTGATGACCAGTTTATCAACCATTTTGGGCGTGATGCCCCTGACACTCGGTTTGGGTGAGGGAGCCGAGGGCCGGATCTCCATGGGTGTGGCGGTGATCGGCGGGCTGATCTTTTCCACCTTTCTGACCCTGTTTGTGGTGCCGGCAGTTTATTCTTACATTTCTTCTGAAAGAAAAAGTACCGGGGCCGCAGAAGAAGGTCTTCCCGAAACAACTTAATATTTCTGGAACAACAATAATGCGGACAAAAATGTATATGAAAAAACTGATATTCATTGCGGGCCTTATGATGCTTTCGCTTTCCTGGAGTACTGCACAGGAAGTAAAAACATTGCAGGAGGTTCTGTCGTTTGGTCTGGAAAACAATTACTCCATACGGATGGCCAGGAAAGGGCAGGAAATATCAGATAACAACTTCAGTCGTGGCAATGCGGGGTTTTTCCCTTCACTTGATTTACGATCTCAGTATTCCGGGACCCGCAACAACACTGACAGGGAAAACATTGACGGCACCACTTCTTCCCTGCGCGGGGTACACAATACCGTAGCCAGTGTGAACCTGAATCTGGGCTGGACCATATTTGACGGGTTTCGTGTGCAGACCTCCTATGACCGCCTTGGAGTTTTACAGGAAATGGGGGAGCTGAACACCCAGCAGGCCATTGAAAATTTGATTGCCAACCTGAGTGCGGAGTACTTCAACCTGATCCGGCAAAAACAGCAACTGGAGAACCTGAAGTTTGCCGTGGAGTTGTCGCGCGAACGGATGCGTATTGATGAGGAACGGTACCTGCTGGGATCCGGTTCAAGACTTCAGTTGCTTCAGGCAGAGGTTTTTCTGAATGCCGACAGTGCCCGTATGACCAGGCAGGAAGAAGTTGTCAGGGCTTCACGCATTCACCTGAATGAACTGATGGCCAGGGAAGATCTCAGGGCTGCCATTCAGCCATCCGACACCATTATTCCGCTTGAAGACATTCTGATCCTTGAGAGCCTGAGGCAATCAGCCGAAGAAAACAACACCAGTCTGCGTGCTGCCGCCAAAAACACAACGCTCTCTGAATATGACCAGAAAATGATTGCCGCTGGAACGTATCCCTATGTGAGTTTTAGTTCGGGTTATGGGTTGTCCCGCAATACCTACCAAACCGGGAGCTACACCGATCAGCAGACTGCAGGAATGAATTATGGTATTACCCTGGGTATGAATCTGTTTGATGGATTCAATCAGCGAAGGCGCATGAGCAATGCCCGGATTGAAGTTGAAAACAGCCGGGTTCGTGAGGAAGATACCCGAAACACTTTAATGGCGGATCTGATCACCAATTATGAAGAGTACCTGAACTTTTTCCGCCTTATTGAGATGGAGTCTCAAAACCTGGATGTGGCCTATGAAACCCTGAATATTGCCCTGGAACGATACCGGCTGGGAGAGCTTTCAGGCATCGAGCTCAGGGAGGTGCAGAAAAACCTGCTTGAAGCGGAAGAACGCCTGCTGACGGTTCAGTACCAGGCCAAACTGGCCGAAATATCCCTAAAATATATCGCCGGGAGAATCACCGATTACCTGTAAGCGATTGTTAACTCCCTGCTGCCCCTTTTCGCCTGTGATGAACGGACTCTTTTGGCCTGTTATACATGCCAGGGCCTGAAAGCCATTAAGCGGGTGTGGAGAGGTGCTGATGTATCAGTTGAATAAAGTGGTCAATCGATATGGGCTTTGTGATATAATTATCACAGCCGGCATCAATGGCTTTTCTTTTATCTACTTCCCCGGAATAGGCGGTCATGGCAATTACCGGCAGCTCAGGATATTGCTGCTTGATGATTTTTGTGGCCTCCAGCCCGTTCATTACCGGCATTTTGATATCCATCAGCACCAGGTCAATATCCGTATGATCGTGGGCGATTTCTGTTGCCTCTTTTCCGTTCCATGCATGCAATACCTCTATGTCAAACCTGCGAAGGATGGTTTTGGTCAGCTGAAAATTGTGCTTTTCATCCTCGGCAACCAGTATCCGGGCCTTTATGGGTGCTTGTTGGTTCTGGTTGCCTTTTTTTGCAGGAGAGCCCTGATGGAAGGTTTTTCCGGGGATGGTAAAATAAAAAATACTTCCTTTTCCCGGTTCGGACTCAAGCCAGATCTCACCACCGAGCAGGCTGACAAAGGAACTGGAAATGGCGAGGCCCAGCCCGACTCCTGACTTTTCTCCGGAAGGCATGGGCTCCACCTGCTGGAAACGATCCCAGATGACAGACTGATTTTCCGGACGGATGCCGATGCCTGTATCGGCAACATAAAACAGCAATTTTCCTTTTTCTTTCCGGCAGCCAAACTCAACATGCCCCTCTTCCGTATATTTTATGGCGTTGTGCACCAGGTTGGTCAACACCTGTGCAACTTTTGTCTTATCGGTGATGACCCATGCCTGATCGGCTTGCAACATATTGTTCAGGCGGAACTTCATGGGTTTATTCCTGGCAAACTGCTCCAACTGATTGTAAACGTTTTTCATTAACTCCCCGATGTCCGTTTCCTTCTCATGGGCTTCAATCAGTCCTGATTCGATGGTCGACATGCTGATGATGTCGTCGATTATGGAAAGCAACTGATTGCCACTTTGGCATATGGTATTGCTTAGCTCCCTTACCCGTTCCGGGCTGTGGCTGCCTTCACCCAGTATTTCAGAAAACCCCATAATGGAATTCAGGGGAGTTCGTATTTCATGTGAAAGATTATTGAGAAAGGCTGTTTTCAGTTTGTCGCTTTCCTCAGCCCTGGCCCTGGCTGCTTTCAACTCCTCAATGCTTTTGGCCCTTTGTATGCCCATGCTGATCTGGCTGGAGGCATATTCAAGCAAATGGCAGTGGGTTGTGTCCAGTGCGTCCGGGTCGTTGTAATTCTGAATCACGACGGCCCCGAATATTTCTCCGCCGGCAAAAAGAGGAACCCCCAGCCAGACTTTACTCATTGTTCCAATCAGTTTAACGTCTCCCTGACTGATCAGTTTTTCAATATCCGGCTGATGAAGCAATCTGGACTTCCCGCTGGTAATAACCAGCCCGGTCAGTGACCCTTTTGCCGGGAATTGCATGATCTGTGCTTTCTCGGTCTGCTCAAAGGGAACGGACAGCATTCCGGTTGTTTTATCATACAGGGCAACGTAGAAATTTGTGGTATCCATCAGTTTGCCAAGTGATTCCCTGATGGAGGCAAGCAACTCCTCTGTTTTTTCTGTGGTAATGGTGGCATTGGCAATCTGATAAAGCACACGTCGGGTGGTTTCGTGTAATTTTCGGTCACTCACATCCCGGACAATGGCCAGCAGGAGATTGCTTTCATTGACAAATAAAGGACTCAGGCTGATCTCTGCGTCAAATGGTTTTCCTTTACCATCCAGATGTACCCATTCAAAGTGCTGTTTTTCCCCCATAGAGGCCAAACGGATAAGTTCTTCGGCCTTATCCCGGGAGGGGGTGCCGTCCGGCTGTTGTGGCGGGGAAAGATGCCAGGGGTTACGCCCCAGGAGGTCTTCTTTCCGGTACCGGAACATCCTTTCTGCATGGGGGTTGCAGTCCAGAATTCCTGCTTCTGACATCAGCAGGATGCCATCACTGGCATACTCAAACAAGGCCCTGTACTTCTTTTCGCTTTCTTCCAGAGCCTGCTTTTGTTCATACTTTTCGGTTACGTCAGAGAAGACCATGACCACCCCGGTTATGTTCTCTTCTGTATCTTTGATGGGTGCCGCAGAATCGGCAATCTGGTGTTCGGATCCATCTCTGGCGATCAGCACGGTATCATTGGCCATCCCGACAATCCTCCCCCTTTCCAAAACAAGCCGGGCAGGGTTTTCTGCTTCTTGTCTTGTTTTGGCGCTGAAAATACGAAACACTTCCGACAGTGGTTTGTGCATGGCCTCCCTCAGGAGCCATCCGGTCATTTTTTCTGCAATCGGGTTCATGTCCGTTACCCGTCCATCCAGGTCGGTGGTGATGACACCGTCACCGATTGATTGAAGTGTAACACGGAGGTTTTCACGATGTCGCCGGATGTCGGCGATTGCTTTCCTGCGTTGAAAAAAGAGTCCTGTCAGTCTGGCGGCATTTTGAAGGAGCCTTTCTTCCTCCGGTAAAAATTCATGGTGGTGAGTGTCATAACAAACCTGAATAAACCCGATTTTTTGCCCGTTAACTTCAATGTCGGTATGTAGTAAATCACTGCCGGTGCACTTATTTGGTTTTTTCGGGGAGCTATACACATCGGCCACGTTGATCATAACATGAGCGGAAGCCGGGTGTTGCATGGCTTCTGAAATATGCTTTTCCAACTGCATGCAAAAGGTTTCGCCAGGAAGCTCTTTGTGCATACTTTCATTGATGGAGGTCAGGCAGCGTAATTCTTTGATCCGTTCTTTAAGCTGACCCTCCAGTTTTTTTCTTTGATCTTCAAGCTCTATACTGTACAAGGCAAATCCAATGTCGTCAGCCACTTCACGGAAAATGGACTGTGCTTCATCCAGACAGGCATAGGCTTCCGGTGCAGCAGCTGTAAGCACCCCGTATGCCTTGCCTTTGTAGCTCAAAACCATGCTCAGACCTGCGTTTTCGGATGCTTTCTCTTTGCCCGGGCAATCAGTGCATGTGCCAGAGTGGTGTTTAAACACAACCAGTTCGCGGGTTTTCAGGGCTTCTGTCATGCATGCTGGCTGTTTGCCGTGCCGGAAGTACTCCTGTAAGGCTGTGAACTGGTTACCCATTTTGCTTGATGCGGTCAACGAAACTTTTCCGGACTCATCTGTCAGGGCGATCCATGCATACTGGTAACCCATGCTTTCAGTCAGGTTGTCACAGGCCTTGAATATCAACTTTTCAGGGTTTTTCTCCCTGGCAATTAGCTGATTGACATTTCGCACTCCTTTGAGTACATTTTTCAGGTGGAACTCTTTCCTGAGTGCATTGCGGAGTCCCCGGATTTTTTTTGATTGTTGTTCCCCGGAAGAAAATTTACGGGCCATACTATGTCGTTGTATTAATGTTCAGTGTTTTGCTGGACTGGTAAAGTGAATGAGAAACAGGAACCTTCTTTTTCTTTGCTTTCCACAGTGAGCTTTCCCCCATGTTCTTCAATGATTTTCCGGCTTATGGCCAGCCCAAGTCCGGTGCTCGTTTCACCGGCTGTAGGCCGTGTGCTGGATTTATGAAAGGGGTTAAATATGTAAGGGATTTCACTTTCTTTGATTCCCAGGCCATGGTCAATCACCGAGGTTCTGGCGTATTCACCGTCAAGGATGGTTCTGACAATCACTGTGCTGTTCTTGTGCGAATATTTGATTGCATTGCTGATCAGATTGTTCAGCACCTGTTCGGTTTTGTTTCTGTCGAAATGGAAATACCAGGGGCCTTCAGGGATCTCCAGTTTGATCTCAATATTTTTGTATTTGGCCACCATCCGGTTGAACTCCACGCTTTTCTCAAGCAGTGCCACATAATCACCAGTTTCTTTTTTCAGTGCGACGTCGCCTGACTCAATTTTCGAGATGTCGAGCAATTCCGTCATCAGACGAAGAGAAAACTGCAACCGCTCTTCAATGTTTTTGAGGAACTGTTGTTGTTGGGATACTGGAAAGCTGCCGGCATCATTAATCAATATGTCTGCATAAGAAATGGCGGCTGCAATGGGGTTTCGAAGATCATGAGCTGCCATGTTCATGAACTTGTTTTTTTCTTCGTGAAGGATGGCCAGTTGTTCATTGGCATTTGTCAGGTCATCAAGGGTTTGTTCCAGCAGGATCTTTTCCTTGGTCAGCTGTCGTTGCAGGTTGTTGGTTTCACGGTTCAGCTCGGCCAGTCGCTGATTTTGTGTTACAATACGATTCAGATCCACTTCGCCGGTAACCAGCATTTGTCCCTCCTTGCGGAACACGCGTGCATGGATGGTCGTATTGATTTGTGATTCACTGCCAATGGTGAGCATCCCTTCATACACCGGTCTGCCAGTGCCAGGATTATCAGGGATTTCAAGGAGCTGGTTAAAGGATGGGTTAACCAGGGTTTCTGCGGCTGTCCCATGCATCAGCAGGCGGAAGGCGTTGTTCCCGAAAAGCAGTGACCGGTCCTCAATGGAAAAAACAGCGATGCAAAGGGCGTTGCTCACCAGGGCTGCGTTTTCGATCTCCTGCAGCCAGCAGGAAAGGGGTTGCATCTTTTCTGATTTCTTCATTGATCCAAAGGCTGATTTTGGGTTATTGATGCGACAAATTTTCAAACAACGGGATGTTGACCTGCATCCACTCATAAAGCGGAAGCACCTGCCTGTAAGCCTCACCTGGTAATTCTTCCCGGATGATATCAATCCACATGTTCAGCTGGGCTGCCCAGTAAGTGGAGGCGAAGCCCCTGCTCCTGTATGCCCTGAAGACCCATAAAATGGTTTCCACCAAAACCTCAGGGTTGTGGTTTTCCAGGATGGAGGCAATGAAACGGGCGTGGTTGGCATGATTGTCACACATCATATCGCGGCCGGACTTCCCGATCAATTCGTCAATATCAGGCCGTGAAAGCATTTTTTCGTTAACCCGGGCAATCATGCGCTGCGAAGCTGTGGTGTAAGCCTCAGCGGTGGTGGTGTCGAAGGGTCCCAGCTGGCCGGCACTGGCAATAAGGTCTTTTTTATCCATTATGATTGGTGTTGGTCAATAAAAGCTTCCAGTTCTGTCAGGTTTGCGATATACCGGGTATTCGGGTATCTTTCAGCCACCTCTTTCCCCCCGTAACGGAATGCCTGCCCCCCAATGATCACCGGGAGCTCAGACTTTTGCCGGATCAGCCGGAGGGTTTTTGCAAGCAGTGGGATGTGTGAGTATATGCTGACCGAAAGGGCCACCATGTCCGGGTTTTGCTTGTCAATATACCGGATCATTTCATTTGCCGGGACATTGGAGCCCGGGAAATAAGTGTCCCACCCCTTCATCTCAAAGAGGTCGGCCACCATTTTTACCCCCACCTGGTGAAATTCTGTCTCCACACAACCCAGCACCACTTTTCTGGCTTGCCGCTGGCGTGACACAATGTCGTAAAAAAGCTCATTCATGATGCTTTCGGTCACAGAGGTGGCAATATGTTCCTCTGCCACGGTAACCTGGTTGCTTTCCCAAAGTTCACCCACACGATACAAAGCCACCTTAATGGTATGCTCGTAAATGTCCTGAATAGGTATTCCTTTCGCTGCCAAATCCCTGATAAGATTTGAAGCGGCCACCCTGTTGCCTTGCAGTATCAACTCCAGGTAGCGGTTTTCATCAGAATTGGTCCTGTTGCTGAATGCTTCCATGTGAGGAATATTTCAGCACTAAGATAAAAAATATTAACGGTTTATCTCCCAGGTGCTACCCTCTTTGCTGTCTTTTATGATAATATTCATTTGCTGAAGGGCATCCCTGAGCCGGTCCGCTGTTTCCCAGTCTTTGTTTTCACGGGCCTTTTTGCGTAACTCAAGAATGAGTTCCATGAGTTCTTCCAGCAGTTCATCCTGTTGCCCATGGCCACCATGTTCGGCATTTAATCCGAAAATATCCTCCAGGAAAAGGTGGAATGTTTTTCGAAGGGCTTCCAGATCTTTACCGCACAGGGTCTCCCTTTGGTCACGAACAGCGTTGATTGTTTTTACGGCATCAAAAAGATGGGCGATGGCTACCGGGCTGTTGAAATCATCCTGCATGGCAGTGTGACATTTCTTAGCCAGATCCGGGATCTTTGTGCTGGAAGTTTCTGAAGGCTGCAGTTGGTTCAGGGTTTCAGATGCCTGCAGTAGTCTTTGGAGGCCTTTGTCAGCCGCCTGCAGGGCCTCATTGCTGAAGTCAAGGGTGCTGCGGTAATGTGCCTGCAGAATAAAGAAGCGTATGGTCAGTGGGCTGTAGGCCTTTGTCAGCTCATCATGCTTGCCGTCGAAAAACTCCCTGAGGGTGATGAAGTTCCCCAGGGATTTGCCCATTTTCTGCCCGTTGATGGTGATCATGTTGTTGTGCATCCAGTAACGAACCGTGTCTTTGCCGAAGGTGGCATTTGACTGGGCAATTTCGCACTCATGGTGGGGAAACAGCAGATCCATGCCACCACCGTGGATGTCGAATTCCTTTCCCAGGTATTTGGCGCTCATGGCAGAACACTCCAGGTGCCAGCCCGGGAAGCCTTCTCCCCATGGCGAAGGCCAGCGCATCAGATGAGTGGGAGATGCTTTTTTCCACAGGGCAAAGTCGGCCGGATGGCGTTTTTCTTCCTGGCCTTCCAGCTCCCGGTTGCCTGCCATCATTTCCTCCACGTTCCTCCCGCTGAGCTTGCCGTAATGATGCTGCTCATTGTACTTTTTGACGTCAAAGTATACCGAACCATCCACTTCATAAGCATACCCCGCATCCAAAATGGCCTTCACCATTTCAATCTGTTCAATGATGTGGCCTGAGGCCCTCGGCTCGATGCTGGGTTTCTGTACATTCAGCCGGGCCATGTCTTCATGGTAGCGATCTGAGTAATACTGGACTATTTCCATGGGCTCCAGTTGCTCCAGTCGTGCCTTTTTGGTGATCTTGTCTTCCCCGCTGTCAGCATCACCCTCCAGGTGGCCCACATCGGTAATGTTCCTTACATAGCGGACTTTGTATCCAAGATGCTTCAGGTAACGGAATACAAGGTCGAAAGTGATGGCCGGACGTGCATGACCAAGGTGGGCATCTCCGTAAACCGTGGGGCCACAAACATAAAGCCCGGTGAATGGAGGGGTTGCCGGATCAAATTTCTCCAGTCGACGTGTTAAAGTATTGTAGATATGTAAATTATTTTTTGTGATCATGCTGGCAGTCCTTGTTTAAAATCAACATTTTCTGAGAGTTGCAAAGGTAATAAAAATAGGTTTTCTGAGGTGCCGGAGCCTCCTGTATGCAATGATCCGGAATGCTTTATGGAATCTTGTCCAATGCCACTGTTCTGTAGTCGTTTTGTTTTGTCTCCGGAACCAGCTTATTGCTTTGCAAGCACCTCCTTTGTTTTGTTGTACCCAATGTCAAAAACCTTTCGGGCACTTGAGAGATCCAGAATTCCGTAATGTTGCAGCTCTTCCGGTTCAATGTATATGTTGCATTTTTCTTTCCTGATTTCTGCGTGATTGCGCATGGTCAGGTGGAATGACCGGATGGCAATGGTTCTGAGCCCGGATATTTGTTCTTCATGGCCGAGGGGGTTCACATTGATTCCGATGATTGTCCGGCACTTTCCCTCCAGTGGTTCAACAGGGAAGTTATTTACAATGCCCCCGTCAAGATACTGATGTCCGTCGATTTCAACCGGCGGGAAGACAACCGGAATGGAAGAGGAAGCCTTGATGGCCTGTATCAGCTCTCCTCTGTCAAAGCGGGTATATTCGATTGTGTTGATGTTTACCGCGTGCAGGATCAGGGGTATTTGCAACTCCTCAAACGTATTGGCGGTAAGGGTCTTGCGCAAGGTCTTTTCGAAACCTGTCATCTTCAGCAAGCCATCTTTTGGAACAACAAGACGCAGGAATGCGACCAGATTTTTGCTAATCAGGGCTTTCAAAACTTCTTCCGCATTTTTACCGTCTGCATAAAGGGCTCCCACAATGGCACCGGCGCTGACCCCTGAAATTATTTCAGGCTTGATGCCGTGTTCTTCAAGGGCCTTGATTGCCCCCAGGTGGGCAAAGCCTCTGGTGCCGCCGCCACTTAGTACCAGGCCGTATTTGTATTTCTTTTTTATCATTATATATAAGTTTGTTGATGACGTAAATATAGATATTTACCCGATGTAACGCAAGCTAAAACATTTTTTTGAAATGATCCGGATAATTTGTAAATTTGGTTGAGATAAAAAGATTGATTATGAAAGTAAGGATAATTC
This sequence comes from Bacteroidales bacterium, assembly GCA_003554665.1. The sequence goes on from PWGY01000141.1 coordinate 17,135, forward strand.
TTGCTGCGCTGCTGCTTATGCTGGTTATGGCAGTTTTTTCTCCCGGTTTTGCACAGGATGTTGATGGGAGGTTGCTGGAACAGGAGGCTGCTTTCTCACCTTCTCCGCAATTTGGAATGCAATTGGGTACTTCCTTTACTGCAGGAGGTTACGGAGGGTCAATGTTTTCCCAAACAATTTCCCCGCACCTTGGCTGGGATCTTAGCAAAAACTTTCATCTTGAGGTAGGAACTGTTTTTTCCTCTGGCAAGCTCCGGGGGAATTCACCCGTTGCCCCGTTCGGCTTAGCTGGCGAAAACACGGCAATGCAAGGCATCGAAGGTCAGCGCTTTTTAAGTGCGACAGTTTATGCCTATGGTTCTTACAGGGTTAATCCGAGATTAAGCCTGACCGGGGGTACCTGGGTTGAACGAAATGATATGGGTACGGTTGACCCTCAGATGAATCCAATGGCATTCGACACCAATGCCAGGGGCATGATGTTCGGGGTTGATTACAAGATAACTGACAATTTACGTTTCGGGGCTGAAGTCAGTATGTCATCCGGCGTTAATCCGTTCAACCCTTTGCAGCAGGGTCACTTTTCTCCGCACAGATATCCGGCTCCAATGCCTTTCTACCGGAGGAATTAAAAATACCCGGTGATTCTATTAGGAAAGAACAAATAATTTTCTTAAATTGTTCCACTCATAAAGACAGCTTGATGGCTTTCAAGGCCAAAGGTTGGTTTTACTTATGTGGTTAATGTTGTTTTTGTTTTGGTGGTTAAAGCGGTGTAGAATGTGCTCCCTTGGCATTTTTCACCGCTTTTTCAATGGGAGGTGTCACTGTTTATTTCGTGTCATCATAATCATATCCTGATCCGGCCGGATGCCGGGCCATGCTGCAATAACGGGCCATGCTTCATGAATCCGGGTGCTGATGCCGCCGGTTTAAGCAGCAATAAAGCGTGTTTTGCAAAATTACTGCATCTGAAGCCGCAAATTGGTCAATCCTTCCTGGCGGGCAATGGTAACCACGTTGTTGTATTCTGACCTGTTGATTCTCCTTGAAATTTCCGGGTACTCAAATGCCTTGTACATGGGGGTATATTGCGACATGATGTTTACATAGGTGTTTTTGGGAAGATTGGCTGAGATCCACCTGATCACCCTGTCGCTTTTTGCCGCATTTTCTGGCATTACCAGATGCCTGATCATTAGCCCTTTATAGATGAGGCTGGTTTCAGGATCCGCTTCTGCCACACCTGTTTGCCGGTGCATTTCAAGCAATGCTTTTTGTGTAACCTCCGGATAGCAGTCTGCACCGGGTGAGTAAGTCCCTGCTGCCTCCGCGTCCATATACTTAAAGTCAGCCAGGTAAATATCCACAACTCCATCCAGGTATTTCAGGACGCTTTCTTTTTCCCACCCACATGTATTGTATACCAGGGGAACACTTAGTCCGCGTGATGCGGCTTCGTCCAGTGCCAATAAAATATGGGGAGAATAATGACTTGGGGTAACCACATTGATGTTATGGCATCCATTTCTTTCCAGCGCCAGCATGATGTCTGCCAGGTCGCTGGTGGAATATTCCCTCCCCTGTCCTTTATGACTTATCTCATAATTGATGCAGAAAACGCATAACAGTCCGCAGTTGGTAAAGAATACCGTGCCAGAGCCCCTGCTTCCCACAAGCTCTTTTTCTTCTCCGTAATGCGGGTTGGCTGATGAGATCTCAAGCGTGGCATTGGCATTACAATGTCCCCTTTGTCCGCTGAGGCGGTCTGCTCCGCAATTCCTGGGGCATAATGTACAATTTTCCATCATGTCATAAAGGGCTTCCCCGCGCTTCTTCAATTCTCCGGTTTCATGAAGCCGGACGTAGCCCGGGGTATAGGCATCTGCTTTATTGTGCATTAAATCATTGTTTAAGAGGTTGCGTGCATTGGCATCCTGTCCGTTGAACAATCCCCTGGTAAATATAGCAGCAGGCAGTGTTGCCATTAATTTCAGAAAATGCCGCCTGTTTTTCTTTTCCATAGATATATTTGTTTTGTCTAAATTAAGACATTGATTGTCAATGGATAACTATTCGTAAATTTACAAAAAATCATAGAAACAACAAAAAACATGATGCGGTGATTAAACAATTCGCCCATGATAAACATTTACTAGTTAAAGGCATAAGGAGGGTTAACGGCCAAATTGCATAAAAATCATTTGGCCGTTAAGCCCGAAAAATTTTTAACCATTAACCAACGAACGGGAGGAGCACTATGGCACATTTATCAACAAACTACATGGGTCTTACCCTGAAAAACCCCCTGATAGTGGGAGCATGCAACTTGTCAATGGATTCCGGTACGGCTTCCAAAATGGAAGAAGCAGGGGCGGCGGCTATCGTATTTAAATCTTTGTTTGAGGAGCAGATCAACCTGGAAAGCCTCGAATTAGAAGAAAGCCTTCATGCATATGATGAGCGGCACGCAGAAATGATCAATTTGTTTCCGGAAGTAAAACATGCCGGGCCTGAAGAACATCTGGAGAAACTCAGGAAACTGAAACAGGCTGTGAGTATACCTGTGATCGGCAGTTTGAATTGTGTCAACAGAGATACATGGGCCGAATATGCCCTGAAAATGAAAGAAACCGGCGTGGATGCCCTGGAACTCAATTTTTATGCAGCCCCTGATAGCTTTGAACAGACAGGAAAGGAAAAAGAGCAGGAGCAAATCGACATAATGAATGAGGTGATCAGGAAAGTGAACATCCCGGTCAGTGTGAAGCTGAGCCCGTTTTACACGAATCCTTTGCAGGTGATCCGGAAAATGGATGCCGCCGGGGTGAATGGCTTTGTGTTGTTTAACCGGCTGTTTCAGCCCGACATTGATCCCAAAAAGGGGGAGCATCACTTTCCGTTTAACCTGAGCCAGCCCATGGATTACCGGCTGCCGCTGCGTTATGCCGGCCTGCTGCACAATGAGGTCAAAGGCAACCTGTGTGCCAATACGGGTATTTTTACCGGCGAGGACATGGCCAAAATGATACTTGCAGGTGCAGATTGCGTGCAGGTGGTCAGTGCCCTGTACAAGAACAAGGTGGGGTATATCAAAGACATGCTGAACGATCTTTCGGTCTGGATGGAAGCTGCCGGATATGATAGTCTGGATGCATTCCGGGGGAAATTATCCAGGGCCAACAGCAAAGATCCCTATGCGTATCAGCGGGCCCAGTATGTGGATCTTTTGATGAAACCATTTGAAGTAATGCAAAAGTATCCTCAGCGGTAAATTTACCGGAATGAGCAGCCGCCCTTTTTCAAGGTGCCGGCCTGTTCAGTAAACCCTGTGATAGAAAGCAAAATAGAAAGAGGCTGTACCCTTCCGGTTTTTGTAGCGGAAATTCGGTACAGCCTCTTTACTTATGGCATCTTATATGACGTCTGAAGCCACATGATGCATCCGGGAATTACCCGTTGTTGTTTTCCTGGTGCTGGGTGACAATCTTCAGGGTGTCGTAAGCGATCACCAGCTCCTCGTTGGTGGGAACAACCATGACCTTTACCCTGGATTCGTGTTTGGAAATCATTTCCAGTTTTCCTCTCAATCCGTTGTTTTTCTCCGGGTCGAAAGTTACCCCCAGGTGGTCGAGCCCTTTGCAAACGGCTTCCCTGGTTTCTGCACCGTTTTCACCGATCCCGCCGGTAAAAATGATCAGGTCCACACCGCCCATGGCAGCTGCGTAGGCTCCGATGTATTTTTTGATCCTGTAGGCATACATTTCCAGTGCAAGTTGTGCCCTTTTGTTGTTTTCCTTCCATGCGGCATTTTCAATATCCCGCATGTCGTAAGAAACCCCGCTGATACCCAGCATCCCACTTTTCTTGTTGATCAGTTTGTTGGCTTCGTCTGTATCAAGGCCTTTCTTTTTCATGATATAAAGAAGTGCACCAAGATCCAGGTCTCCTGTACGGGTACCCATCATCAGTCCTTCCACCG
>PWGY01000261.1 GCA_003554665.1 Bacteroidales bacterium
ATTACGACAGATGCATGGGATGCAAATACTGCGAATGGACCTGCCCCTATGGTGCCCTGCAATTTGACAATGAAAAAAAAGTAATGACCAAGTGCAGCTTTTGTGCTGACTACCTCGAGGAAGGGAAGGCTCCGGCATGTGTGTCAGCCTGCCCCACGCGGGTGCTCGATTACGGAGATCTTAAAGAACTTCAGGAAAAACATGGAGAAGACAATGAGTTCTTTCCGCTGCCTGAATCCCGTCACACCAAACCAGCCCTGGTGATCACCCCCCACCGTGATACACGAAAAACGGGAAGTCCGGAACTCAAAATTGCCAACCGCGAAGAAGTTAAGAAGTAGTCAAGTCCTGGAGCGCCACCGGTTAAAGGTTAAGGCACCAAAAGAATAGTGAAAGACTGCATCCGGTCCCGAAGAAATTGAAATTTAAACGTTGAATCGAAAAAAAGCTTAGTCCACATGAACAGCAACGAATGGCCACTGGTATTTTTCACTCTGCTGACGCAAATTACCCTGGGTATACTCATTGCGGGGTTGCTTGTTTCGCTGGTTACGAAAAACACCGATACAAGTATCCCCCCGGATTTAAAAAAATGGCTGATGGTCACAACCCTAGGTTGTATGTTGGTGGCACTGGCCATTTCCTTTTTTCATCTGGCCTCTCCCCTGCATTCAGTATATGCACTCAGCAACATTGGCACTTCCTGGCTGAGCCGGGAAATCCTTCTGGTGTCAATGCTAACTTTCTGTCTATTTATCGCCAGCACTTCCCTGTACTTCAATGTACCTCACCGCGACCTGTTCGGCTATCTGTTCCTTGCATCCCTGGTTGTGGGAGTTATCCTTGTATGGAGCATGGCACGCATTTACATGATTGAAACCGTTCCGCTATGGAATTCCCCGGCCACCCCCATTGCCTTTTTCAATTCTGCTCTGTTACTCGGGGGAAGTATCACCCTGGTGGTATTGGCCGTGTTTTTTTCCAAAAATCCAGATATTCCGGAAATTCGTCAGATACAAAACGCTGTGTTTATGATGATTGCTGCAGGGGTATTTATCAGCCTGCTGAATATGTTGCTGGTACAGCCTGATTTGGCAGTGGCAGGAAGCGGTTTTTTCAGCCCCGCGGTATCACCCTGGTGGAGACATGGGCAACTTATCCTCATGCTGGCCGGATTCAGCCTTCTCACCTACTGGTTTACCCTGCTTCCGGATTCACAATGGGCTGTTTCAAAGCTGATTTACACAGGGGCAGCCTGCCTGCTGCTGTCTGAAATTCTGGGAAGGTACCTGTTTTATGCCTCTTATTACCGTGTTGGGGTATAATCACTCAAACTCAAGGCAATCACGGTTAATATCCAGTACATAGTTTTCAATTACACGGAGCGGGCGGGCGGTTTCTGCTCCATCGAAACCGGTTATCTGGGGATACGAGATCAGACGATTGTAGGATTCCAGGAATTCGCCGGCCACAGGGATAAAAGACCAGTGCCATTTTTCCTCCTCATATCCGCCCTCACGCCTGTCACCATGCGCCGTGTAAGGCTGGCAGAATCCAAAGCGGGATGCGTTCACAGAGAGCCATTTATAAACTTCCAGTCCTTCGCCTGAATCAAAATAGCTGTTCTGAAGGCTATTAAGATCCAGGTCCGTGCCCCAGTGATGACGCGAAGTTCCGGGCATGGCACTAAAACGGAGTATTTCCCTTGCACGATCGGCCGGATCATCAATATCGGTAGCCAGCACATTTCCGTGCAACTCCCTCCGGCCATGCCACTTGTCTTCCCAGATCCTTTTCTGGTGATCAAAGGTGCGAAAAGCCGACAAAATAGTCAGCCGGATACCGTCATCCAGGGCAGCCTCATGCATTTTCCTGAAAGCAGCATAAGCTTCTTCGTGCAAATACATTCCCGCACGGCTGGCATATTCATCACTTACAATCACAAGTAAAGTATCAGTGGCCGGATCCACACGGCCGGTCAATTGCTCCGGACCAATATCACGTTCCGGAGCCTGAATGGTTCCTCTCATATCTTCCTGGGATCTTAAAGTGTCCGGGAAAGCCTGCCTTTCAACTGTATCCACGGGCATACGGGCCCGGTGCGAAGCCCTGTAACCCCGCGAATAGATAAAAAGCACAGCCAAAAGAACCACCATGGCGATCAGGAAAGCCCGATGCCACAGTGGTTGTTTACCAGATTTTTTTACTTCAGCCATTCATCCAGCCATTTAAAAAATTCCCGTTGCCAAAGAATGCCGTTCTGGGGTGTGAGCACCCAGTGATTCTCATCGGGGAAAAACAACAAACGGGAAGGAATTCCCTGCAGTTGGGCTGCGTTAAATGCCTGCAGACCTTCAATGTAGGGAACCCGATAATCCTTCGCTCCGTGAATGACCATCATGGGAGTATCCCAACGATGTACAAATAGATGCGGAGAGAATTCGTAACTGTGAGGTGTTGGATCTTCCCAGTAAGCACCACCAATGTCATGGTTGGCAAAAAACATTTCTTCGGTACTTCCATACCAGCTCTCCAGGTTGAATAGCCCGCAATGCGAAATAAAGGCACTGAACCTCTCTTCGTGATGCCCGGCCAGCCAGAACACACTGTAACCTCCATAACTCGCACCCACTGCACCCAAACGGCTCTCATCCACAAAAGGTTCCTGCTTCACCGCATCAATGGCACTGAGATAATCATCCATATTTTGTCCGCCCCAGTCTTCACTGATCTGGTCGTTCCATTCCTGCCCGAAAGTCGGAAGACCCCGCCTGTTGGGAGCCACTACAATATAGTCATTGGCCGCCATCATCTGGAAATTCCAGCGATAAGAGAAAAACTGACTGACTGCACTCTGGGGGCCACCACCACAGTAAAGCAATTCCGGGTACTCCCTGTCCGGATCAAAATTTGGCGGGTAAATCACCCACACCAGCATCTCCTTGCCATCGGTGGTTGTTACCCAGCGTTCCTCCACATCTCCCATGGGTGTACGGTCAAGTATTTCACGGTTTACAAAACTTAGCTGCTCCTGCTGACCGCTCAGGGGATCCACCTGAAAAACCTCTGTGGGCATCGACATAGACATCCGCTCTGCAATCAGGTGGTCGCCTGCAGGCATCACCGACTGATAGTTGTGTCGTCCTTCTGTCAGTTGCGTAATCTCCCTGCTTTCAATGTCCAGCGCATACAGCTGGTAAGTGGCATGAACACCACTGACAAAATAAAGCGTTCGACTATCCTCTGACCATGAAAAGCCGCTGGAACTCTGGTCAAACCCCGCAGAGTAATCGCGATATTTTCCGGTTTCCAGGTCCATAATCATAATGCGGCTCTTGTCAGATTCAAAACCGTCTTTGGCCATGCTTTCCCAGGCCATATATCTGCTGTCAGGCGAAAAAACAGGATTCCTGTCATACCCGTCGTTGAAAGGGGTCATGTCGGTTGTTTCACCGGAGGCCAGGTCATAGAAATAAATATTTGAATTGGTACTGGTTGTCCAGTCTTTTCCCACCTTCTTCTTGCAGGTGTAAGCCAGGTAACGGCCATCAGCACTCCAGGCAATCTGGGAACTGCCCCCGAAAGGCGGCAAAGGAGAGCTCCAGGGTTCTCCTTCCATGATATTAAGCCCGGGGTCCACCTGACCATCAGAATAGCCAGCCACAAACACATGGCTAAAGGTCCCGTCGCTCCAGCTGTCCCAGTGCCGGTACATGAGGTCGTCTGCAATGTATGCATTGGCTTGTTGCAGGTCGGGGTGTTTATCCTCAACGGTCTCTTTGATCTTCACCCCTTTCGTATAATAGATATGAGCCATATCAGGGGCATAACCAAATCCGGTAATCCCCCCCTCAAGGTCAGTCAGCTGTGCCACGTTGCCACCGTCGGGATCCATTTCAAACAGCTGGGTACCATTATCCGTTGAACGTAAAAAACCGATCCGCTGGCCATCCGGGCGCCATTCCGCCGATGATTCAGACACATCAGAATTGGTGATATTGACAGGCTCACCACCGCTGGCCGGCATCACAAATAAGTCACGAACCCCTTTATTCTCTTCAATGCTGTAATGCGTAACACCATAAAGGATGTTTGTTCCGTCGGGAGAAACCCGGACATCACCCAGGCGCCCGAATTCCCAAAGTGTTTCAGGGGTCAGGGGCTGCGACTGCCCCATCGAAAATGCAGAAAATGCCATACAGAAAAAAATTATCGATACAATCCGTCGAATCATCATAATTATTGAATTTGGTTAGCATTGGTGTATTGGTTTAAGCCCCGGGCTTATCCGTCATGGCTTCTTTGATCTTGTTTTCCAGTTCTTCAGAGAGTTCCACATTGTCCGCCAGCAACTGTTTGACAGCATCCCTGCCCTGCCCCAGTTTGGTATCGCCATAACTGAACCATGAACCGGACTTTTTAATAATGTTGTGGTCTACCGCCAGATCAATGATCTCACCCACTTTCGAAATTCCCTGACCGTAAATGATATCGAATTCAGCCTGACGGAAAGGCGGAGCCAATTTGTTCTTAACCACCTTAACACGGGCACGGTTACCAGTGATACTGTCACCTTCCTTGATCTGGGCAGCCCTCCGGATATCGATCCGCACAGAAGAATAAAACTTCAGGGCATTTCCACCAGTGGTGGTTTCCGGGTTACCAAACATCACTCCGATTTTTTCGCGTAACTGGTTGATAAAGATACAACAACAATTGGTTTTATTGATGGTACCAGTGAGTTTTCGCAGGGCCTGTGACATCAGCCGGGCCTGGAGACCCATTTTCGAATCGCCCATCTCACCCTCAATTTCACTTTTTGGTGTCAGTGCCGCCACCGAATCTATCACAATAATGTCAAGGGCACCGGAACGAATCAGGTTTTCCGCAATTTCCAGCGCCTGTTCACCGTTGTCGGGCTGACTGACAAGCAGGTTCTCAATGTCCACACCGAGCCTTGCAGCATAGTTACTGTCGAATGCATTTTCTGCGTCAATAAAGGCAGCCACACCACCCTTTTTCTGAGTTTCGGCAATGGCATGAATGGCCAGAGTGGTTTTACCTGATGATTCAGGGCCATAGATCTCCACCACCCTCCCTCTGGGAAGTCCGCCCGTGCCAAGGGCCATATCCAGGGTCAGTGAACCAGTTGGAATCACATCCACCGGCACGACCACCGAGTCACCAAGCTTCATGATGGTACCCTTTCCATAAGATTTTTCAATTTTGTCAAGGGTCATCTGCAACGCCTTCAACTTTTCCTTGTTTACCGCCTTG
>PWGY01000029.1 GCA_003554665.1 Bacteroidales bacterium
AAATATCCTTCCCCGGAATACACCTCCCACAACACCGACGAAGTATGCGTCGAGGTGCCGGCCAAATCAAGCACACCCGACTCACAAATCACCGCATCTGAGCCCGCATACACCTCGGGCAAGGGTTCGACAGTCACCGTCAATGTCGAGGTGGAATAGGTGCCACTGCAGGTTCCCGATCCATAACCCGTAAAACGAAGCACAACTTCCCTGGGTTCATCCACAGGGGCAGGGATAAATTCGGGGTTGGCTAAAGTACTTTCTGACGATGTGCCGGAGCCGGAAGAGGTGCCATCTTCAGGGTCCGCAAAATATCCTTCTCCGGAATACACCTCCCACAACACCGACGAAGTATGGGTGGAGGTGCCGGCCAAATCAAGCACACCCGACTCACAAATCACCGCATCTGACCCGGCATACACCTCAGGCAAAGGCTCAACGGTAATTGTCAATGTCGAGGTAGCGGCCGCACCGGAGCAGCTACCTGATCCATAACCCGTAAACTGAAGGACCACCTCAGTTGGCTCATTCACCGGAGCAGGGATAAACTCGGGGTTGGCCAAACTGCTTTCGGAAGACAGTCCGGAGCCGGAAGAGTTGCCACCTTCAGGGTCCGCAAAATATCCTTCTCCGGAATACACCTCCCACAACACCGACGAAGTATGCGTCGAGGTGCCGGCCAAATCAAGCACACCCGACTCGCATATCTCTACATCAGCACCCGCATACACCTCGGGCAAAAAATCATAAATCACCGAAACCTCACTACTTTCAAGACAGGCTCCGTCAGTCACTGTCCAGACAAAGACATACTCTCCCGGATCAGATACAGCCACATCTGTATGCGGGTCTTCAGGGGCCAAAAACTCAACGGTAGCATTATCGGGATGATATTGAAGGGACCAGCTTCCTTCCAGGTTCTCATCTCCGGTGATGTCATTGGCAGCCATTGTCGCAACCGTTCCGCATACCGCCTTATTTTCCCCGGCATCTGCAAAAACGTAATCTTCATGGCTGAAATATACACTAACCGACGCAGAGGTTCCCTCATGGTCACCACTGGTCAAAGTCCAGGTAAAGGTATACAAACCATATTCCGTCACCCTAACCCGGGGTTCTTCTCTTCTTGGGTTACAGGGCTGGGTGGAAGTTGGACTTCCATCGGGAAGAAAATTGGCCTCCCCCGTCCCATCTTCATGTTCATAAGTCCAGATACCATTGAAGCCTCCGTCACAGGTACACCCTCCGATCAAAGAAACCTCATTGCCGCAGACATCAAAATGCCTGTCATCGATCTCCGCCCCGTCAATTACAATGGCTGCGGTTGCCCCAGGGGTAAAGGCAATTTCAGGGAAATGGCCCAATGACAAACCCCGAACCGATAATTCAATGGAAAGGACCTCCTCCGTTTGGTTCGCCACCTCAAAAAGATAATTCCCTGTCCCAACTTCAGAAAAGTTCCTGATCTCTGCATCTCCTGTGCCGGAAAACAGAAACTCCTCCTGCGAAATCCCCGATACCGGGTTCCCTCCGGAGTCTTCCACATAAATAATCAGCTCGGCGGTTTCACGTCCATCTGCCCTTACACTGGCCGGATGACGATCCAAAAACGAGGCTTCGGCATCGACGATGTCATAAGAAACCACAACAAGTCCGGAACCACCTACTCCACCACCTCCAGCACCTGCAGTAAGGATGGAAGTGCGCGCTCCCCCGCCACCTCCCCCCGGGGAGTTTCCCGGGTTCCCATCTGAGGTTAAGCCCAGGCCTGAACTCGATCCACCACCTGCACCCCCATTATTTAAAATACCATCGCGCGCATCACCCCCTTTGCCGGAATTAATTAATGCTCCGGTTGTACCGTTACCACCTGCCTTTCCAGCCTTCACTACATCACCCACAGATTCATCCTGACTACCCCCGGGTCCTCCAAGCTGGCTGCTACCCGCATAACTCCCCTCACCTCCTGTTCCTCCTGCTGCATAAACAACGTAGAGATCCTCGGAAGACGCAGATTTAAAGAAGGATGCTCCTCCATCCATCCCATCAGCTGCAATACCACAGGTTGCTTCTCCGGCAGCCGAAAAAATGAAAACATCGCCGGGTATTACATTGTATGTCGAAGCAGCATACGCTCCGCTACCACCTCCCCCTCCCCCACGGGCAGCTACATCCGTGGCATCTGAACAACCTCCGCCTGCTCCCCCGCCACCCCAGGCTTCCACAAAAATTTCAGACACCCCGGGAGGAACGGAAAAAGTATCTGAAACCGGCCCCGCAAACTCATGCACAAAAGAATGAGATGGTGATTTATTGGTGTGGTTGAATGCCTCAAAGATTTCCGTAACACTTTCCTGGTTTTCGGAAGACAGAACCATAGAAAAATCCAAAGCCACAGCATTATGCGCCCAAACCTGAAAAAATGAAAAAACCAGAAAAAAAACAAGCCGGCAGGCAGACTTCATAAAACCCAAACCTTGTAAAAACAAATCAAATTATACTGATTTATTGTTATTTAACACAATACTACATCCGGAATGAATGCAATGATAACAATTTTTCTTATACAATAATATTTTTTTACACATTTACGCGTTAATTGTTTGGTAAGTAAAAAATTTTTTACATTTGTGGTGGTAATTTACCGCTTCAACCATTGCCAGATTCTGAAGACACGGGTGTATTTACACCTGGGAAGCTGCAGCACAGGAAATGCTCTACAGGATTCTACGCTGCAGCTCACTCCAGGTTACAAAGGCCGGATGAAACCTTTTAACATAATCTGCGTAAATAATCAATAGAATGCTGAATAAAAGCCGGAAAATAAAATGTGAAAACAGGTATCATGACGCTTTCAGCAGCATTTCCTGTTAAACATCATTCACCATTTTCGACCACCAATGCCCTGAATTCATGCGTATAAGAAAGTTTTGTCTGTTTTTGTTTGCGATTTTGTTCATTTGGCCCGATGGCAGCAAGACAATGGCCCAGGACCCCATATTTTCCCAGTTTTTCGCTTCCCCGATCTACCTGAATCCGGCATTTTCAGGATCAAGCCGTTGTTCGCGTATCGCTTTCAATTATCAGTATAAACGATACGACGTGGAAGATTTCACAACCCTCAACTTCTCTTTTGACACGTATGTGGATGCGCTGGAGGGAGGACTTTCCTTTATGGCCACCAGCGATCACCCTGCAGAGTTCCTGATGCGCAACAGCTTCAGCGCGGCATACGCTTACCATCTCCAGGCCACACGCGACTTTAACATTAATTTCGGTATTCAGGCCGGATACATTCGTAATGATGTTACATGGGGCAAACTTGAGTTTGCCGACCCCAACGAGCCACCACCCGATATGACCTGGGCCCACGGAGTGGATTTTGCAACCGGGATGCTTGTTTTCAATGAGATTTTTTACGGCGGAGTGGCAGCCCACCACATCACAAGGCCCAACATGAGCCTTTTTGATGATGTGGATGCCCGGCTGGATGTGAAGTACACTGCACACCTCGGGGCACATCTTGAACCCCATTTATGGAGACGCTACAGGCGACCTGTTGATTATTTTATTTCTCCGAATATTGTATTTCAGACACAGGGGCCTCAAACCCACCTAAGCTATGGGATTTACGGTGGCATTGAACCAATTATGGTCGGTACCTGGTTCAGGCAGTGGCTCGACACCCCTTTTGAAAAGAATAATTCCCTGATTTTTCTGGTCGGGCTCAACCTTGACAACTACCGTGTCGGATATAGCTATGATTACTCATTTTCGGGGTATTCCGACCTTATGCACGGCACACATGAAATCAGTGTTGCAATCAAGTTTAACTGTCAAACCAGAAATTACAATCGCCGCATAATAAATTGTCCGGGTTTTTAGTTATTTTTGTACGCGCAATATCCAGAATTAATTCAAAAAGAATATGACTAGGACAATCAGGACGATTAAAAGCAGATTCCGGGTAATTTATCCCTTATTGGCATTTGCAGTATTGTTCTCCTCATGCAGTTTATTTCAGCAGGAGTCTTCAAGTACAACAGGATGGGCCTACAATGAACCGGAAACCGGAGGATTTGAGGTAGTCCCCCACCAGGAACAGGAAACCGGACCAGGATTGGTCTATATTGAAGGAGGGACATTTGTCATGGGGCGTACCGGAGAAGATGTCATGTCCGACTGGAACAACATACCCAGACGGGTAACCGTTTCTTCATTCTATATGGATGAAACGGAGATCCGCAATCTTGATTATGTAGAATATCTTCACTGGGTTAACAGGATTTTCGGAGAAACCCATCCGGAAGTTTACCAGAACGCACTTCCCGACACACTCGTATGGAGAGACCCGCTGGCTTACAACGAACCTTATGTGGAAAACTACCTGCGTCATCCTGCATACCGTGATTACCCGGTTGTGGGTGTAAGTTGGGTTCAGGCATCAAACTATGCATCCTGGCGTACTGACCGGGTTAACGAATGGATATTGGTACGCGAAGGGATTCTTGACTGGAACCTGGATGAACAGGAAGGAGCCAATCACTTTAATACCGAAGCATACCTGGCAGGTCAATACGAAGGTCTGGTTCGTGAGGGCATGCGTGATCTTGACCCTAGGGGCGATGGTGAACGCCGTGTGCGCTGGGAGGATGGCCTTCTGCTCCCCAGATACAGACTACCCACAGAAGCAGAGTGGGAGTATGCCGCGTTGGGGCTGATCGGAGCAACCGAAGACGAAAGAATTGCCAACCGCAGAATGTATCCCTGGGAAGGAAGACATGTCAGGCACAGCGACAGAAGAAAAAGGGGTGATTTCAGGGCAAACTTCCAACGGGGGCCTGGTGACCTCTCAGGCCTGGCTGGTTACCCGAACCCCGGAGGCGACATTACCATGCCGGTACACTCATTTGAACCAAATGATTTCGGTCTTTATAATATGGCAGGAAATGTTAATGAATGGGTTAAGGATGTCTATCGTCCCTTATCTCACGAAACGGTGGCAGACTTCAGGCCTTTCCGCGGGAACATTTTCGAGACCGTGGTCAGGGATGAAGACGGCAACATCATGCTGGACGATCAGGGCCGCGTAATCAGGGAGGCAGAAGAAGTTGATGATGCCCGGTGGAATTACCGTCAGGCTGACAATATTGGCTACAGAGACGGCGACAGGATCTCTGCCGTATCAGAAGACCAGGAAGTATATCCGTCCGGATCCACTCTTATT
>PWGY01000195.1 GCA_003554665.1 Bacteroidales bacterium
CTGACGCCAGCCGCAGCCTGGAAAAGAATACCGAACTGACCCAGATGGATCTGCAGCTGAATATGCTCAATTACCAGAAAGAGACTGCCAGGGCAGGTGGTTTGCCCTCTCTGGGGCTGACCGGGAATTACCAGTACCAGACTGAATCCAACCATTTTCGCTTTGATGATTTCAGGTGGGTGGAAACCTTTTCGGCCGGGTTTAGCCTGACCATTCCCCTGTTCAACGGCTTTGCAGTCCGGCAGCAGACCAAACAACTGGAAATTGCGGCTGAACAGGTGAAGCTTCAGCGGGATTACCTGGAAGACAATCTGGACATTCAGCTGGAAGGCGTTTTGAAGTCCATGATGGTTGCCATGGAAAAAACCGCAAATGCCCGCAGCAATGTGCGTATGGCAGAGCGGGGTTATGAAATTGCCCAAACACGTTATGAGTCGGGGCAGGGAACACTCATGGAGTTGAATGACAGTGAAGTGGCCCTGACACAGGCCCGCTTTAACCTGTTGCAGGCCAAGCATGAGATCCTGCAGGCCAAAGCGGAATATGACAAATTTATCGGAGACAACAACAAGCTTTAAACAATACAGAAAACCTCTTGAATCATGAAAAAGTTTATGACCCCCCATACATTGTTTTTCCTGGCCACTTTGTTTCTGGTTGCCGGATGTGACGTGATTACCGAAGAAGAAACGGAAGAAAGGGACAAGGTGCTGGTAGAACTGAGCCAGATTGAAACCACCACCCTGGCGGATGATATCCGTACCACCGGACAGGTTAAGGCCTTTGAAGAAGCCTATATCGGTGCTCCGGCACCTTCGCGGATAGAAGAGATCCTGGTTGATGTGGGCGATCAGGTGGAAAAGGATCAGTTGCTTGTACAAATGGATCGTGCCCAACTTTACCAGGCAAAGGTACAGCTGGACAATCTCAGGGAAGACCTGAGGCGCATGGATACCCTGGTGGCTGTCGGTGCTGCCACCCAGCAGCAGTATGATCAGTTGAAGACACAGTACGATGTAGCCAGAAGCAATGTGGAGAACCTGGAAGAAAACACACAGATTCGTGCCAACATTCCGGGCCTGATCACCGGCAGGTATTACAGTGACGGGGAGGTTTTTTCCATGTCGCCGACCACTCCGGAAGGAAGAATTGCCATTGTGTCGCTCAAACAGATACAACCTGTAAAAATTACCATCGGCGTATCCGAGCGTTTTTTCCCGAATGTGGAAACCGGGCAGGAGGCTGTTATCAGGTCTGATATTTACCCCGACCGTGAGTTCGAGGGTCGTGTGCATAAAATTCATCCCACCATAAACAGGGCTTCCGGTACTTTCAATGTGGAGGTTCTGGTGGAAAACCGGGATCTGGCACTCCGGCCCGGAATGTACAGCAGGGTAATGCTGAATGTCGGGGAGATTGAAGGGCTGCTGGTTCCTTCGCTGGCTGTAAGAAAACAGGTGGGCTCCGATGAGCGCTTTGTGTTTGTGGTCGAAGATGGGGTGGCACACCGGCGGACAGTTAATCTGGGAAGAACCTTTGACGATAAACTGGAGATTCTTTCAGGTATAGAAGAAGGTGAAATGCTGGTAACCACAGGTCAGCACAACCTGATGGACCAGTCAGAAGTAGAAATTGTGAATTAAAAATTATTTCCTGATGAAAATATATCGTTCAGCAGTACAGCGACCGATCACCACCCTGATGGTATTTGTGGCCCTGATGGCACTCGGAGGTTATAGCCTCAGGATGCTTCCCATTGATCTCTACCCGGAGATTGAGCCACCCATTATCAGTGTTTTTACGGTTTACCCGGGAGCCAGTGCATCCGACATTGAAACCAATGTAACACGGCCGATGGAGGATAATCTCAGTATGATCACCGATCTGAGAGACATTTCATCGGAGTCGCAGGATGAGGTGTCAACCATTTTGATGGAGTTTGAATATGAAACCAACCTGGATGAGGCCACCAATGAGGTGCGGGATGTGATTGACCGCATATCGCGCATGCTTCCCGAAGATATTGAACAGCCAACCATTTTCAAGTTCAGTTCCGCCATGATTCCGGTTATGGTAATGGCGGCCACTGCCGATGAAAGTTACCCAGCCCTGGCCAAGATCATTGATGAAGAGGTGGTGAATCCACTAAGTCGTATAGAAGGGGTGGGTACCGTAAATGTTGCCGGGGAGCCGGTCCGGGAGATCCAGATTAATGTGGACCCGGAAAAACTGGAATCTTACAATATGACGGTGGAACAGATCGGCGGAGTCCTGGGTTCGGAGAATATAAACCGCCCTGCCGGCAATATTAAAATGGGGCAGATAGATTACCCCCTTCGTTTCGTGGGAGAGTTTGCCGAGAGCAGGTTTATGCGTGATATGGTAGTGGGAACTTTCGACGGAGCACCTGTTTACATGCGGGATGTGGCAGAAGTGCAGGACACCCTGCGCGAGCAGACCGTGGATGAAAGACTCAACCAGCAGCAAAGTCTTCGCCTGATCGTGCAAAGGCAATCCGGTGCCAATACGGTGCAAATTGCCAATGAGATCAATGAACGCTTACCGGAAATTCAGGCCAATCTGCCCCCGGATGTGGAGTTGATGACCATTGTTGACCTGTCGGAATTTATCACCGACGCTGTTGATAACCTGGTAAGCATTCTGTATTTTGCGGCCATATTTGTGACCATTGTGGTGCTGTTTTTTATCGGCCGGTGGCGGGCTACGTTTATTATTATCCTGACCATCCCCGTGTCTCTTGTGGCAGCATTCATCTATCTGAATCTGACAGGCAACACCTTGAACCTGATCTCGTTGTCAAGTCTGACCATTGCCATGGGGATGGTGGTGGATGATGCCATTGTGGTCCTGGAAAATATTACCAAGCACACCGAAAGAGGAAGTTACCCCAGGGAGGCGGCAGTTTATGGTACCAATGAAGTTGGTTTGGCGGTGGTTGCCTCGACCCTGACCGTTCTGGCCGTTTTCCTTCCCATGACAATGATCACCGGGCTGATGGGTTTGTTTTTCAGTCAGCTGGGGTTCATTGTTGCCATTACGGTTTCAGTTTCTACCCTGGCCGCATTGACCCTGACCCCAATGCTTTCATCCAAACTGCTTTCACCGGGGGGAGGTAGAAGTGCGGGGTTTGGTCCCGCAGTAACAAATTTTATCGTAAGGGTACTTGAAGGGCTCGACAATGGTTACGAAAGGCTGCTGACCCTGGCAGTTCGCAGAAAGGTTTTTGTCATTGTGCTTTCGGGACTGATCTTCGTGGGTAGCTTCTTTTTGCTGCCCTTTATCGGAAGTACTTTTATGCCGGAAACAGACCAGAACAGGCTGGATGCCGACATTGAACTTGCCATCGGGCTGCGGCTGGAGGAAACAACCAAAACTGCCAGGGCCATTGAACAGATCCTGGAACGGGACTATCCTGAGGTCGACCTTTACAGTGTAGGTGCCGGTACAGATCCCATGGGAGGATTGTTTGGCGGTGGTGGCGGAAGCCATACCATCGACCTGACCATGCGACTGGTTCCCCGTGATGAAAGAGATCGTGATGTGTGGCAGATTGCGGAGGCGCTCCGGCAGGATCTGGGGCAATTCCCTGAGATTGTAGAGTTCTCTGTTTCTGCAGATGGCGGTGGTGGAATGGGAATGGGTGATCCCATTGAGGTGGAGATTTATGGAGACGACTTTGATGAAACAAACCTTGTGGCTGACGAACTGGTCCTTCGTATGGAAGGGATTGAAGGCGTGCGCGACATTGCCGTGAGCCGTGGCCCGGAACGACCCGAACTCCGTATTATTCCGGATCAGGAAAAGATGTCGGCATTTGGTCTCAATGCCAATACGGTTTCCCAGGCGATCAGGTATCGTGTGGAAGGGATGACAGCCAGCCTTTACCGTGAAGACGGCGATGAATACGATGTGGTGGTTCGCCATAAGGAGGAATTCAGGCAGTCTGTGAGTCATGTGGAAAACATTTCTGTACAGAATCCTGCCGGGCAGATGGTAAGGGTGAAAGAGTTTGCAGAGGTGACAGAATATTTTGCTCCCCCCAACATTGAGCGAAAAAACCGGATCCGTTACCTGACGGTATCCAGCGGGCTGCATGAACGTTCACTCGGGGATGTAACCGCTGATATTCAGGCGGAGCTTGATGAAATGGATCTTCCTGACGGTGTGTTTGTAGAATTTGGCGGGCAGATTGAAGACCAGCAGGAGGCTTTTGCGGATCTCGGACTGCTGCTTATTTTAAGTATTTTCCTGGTTTATGTGGTCATGGCGGCTCAGTTTGAATCATTCCGGATGCCTTTTATTATCATGATGGCGGTGCCTTTCGCATTTTCAGGTGTAATGATTGCATTGTTCCTGACCGGTACGGAGTTGTCGGTAATCTCTCTCATCGGGGGAATCATTCTGGTTGGGATTGTGGTGAAGAACTCCATTGTACTGGTTGATTTTACCAACCTGATGTCCGCACGGGGTCTGAGTGTGGTTCAGTCGGTGATCACTGCAGGGAAATCACGTTTGCGTCCTGTGCTGATGACCACCCTGACCACCCTGCTGGCCATGATCCCCATGGTGCTGTCGAGCGGTGAGGGAGCCGAGATATGGGCCCCCATGGCCATTGCCGTGATTGGTGGTCTCACCTTCTCCACCCTGGTGACGCTGGTCTTTGTGCCGGTGGTCTACGTCCTTTTTGGTGTGCAGAAGGTAAAAAAGGAAAAGAAACAAGTTGAACAGCAATTGTGATTCAAATAAACCAGGATTATGAAAGCAGTATTTATTGTATATAACCAGGCATTGACAGAACGGGTGGCAGAACTGCTTGACCGGGCAGGGGCCCGGGGATTTACCCAATGGCAGGATGTGACGGGAAGAGGCTCTCACAAGGGTGAACCGCATATGGGAACCCATACCTGGCCGGCGCTGAACACCGCGGTGCTGTCAGTGGTGGATGAACACATTGCGGACAAACTTTTCCGTGGTGTGGAAGAAATCAACAAGACCGCTGAGGAGCAGGGGATCAGGGCTTTTTCCTGGAATGTGGAAGCCACTGTGTAGAGTTCTGAGGCAGTTTACCTTCCCGGGGCGGGCAGCAACCCGACCGGGTTGTTGTCCCGGAACGGACATATAGTGCCCTGTGGTTGTTTTCCCGCACGAACATGGAAAAAGACCGGCCGGATTGCAATCCCGGAACGGGCGTGTAGAGACCTGTGGCAGTTTGCCTGACCGAACATGGAGACAGACCCGCAGGTTTGCCATCCCGGAACCAGTGTGCAGACCGTGTGGGAATTTCTCTTCCCGAACTGACTTTAAACTGGTATGTATATTTCCGTCCCGGCATTGTCCGGGGCGGTTTTTTTTGGCTGGTTGTGCGGGAAATTGTGGCAACGGAGCCGGAATAAACCGTTAAAATTTATATATTGCGCTGCTGTAAAAATCATACTTGCCTTATTTATCAATCTACTAACCAATCCAAAAAACCCATGAAGAATTTGTTTTTATGCTTGTTTATTGCCGTGTTGCTGGTGGCTTCCGGCTGCTCTTCGGTAAGGCCGGCCGCCGACGCTGACCCCGATGCCCGACAAGACACCGGGCTCTCTGATTATGAAAAGCTGGTGGCTGATCCCGATTTTCAGGAAGAGGGGTTGTTTACCATTTACCAGAAAGACAATAAGTTGTATTATGAAATCCCATTGACTGAAATGGATCGCGACATGCTCCTGGTAAGCCGTGCAGCATCCGCTCAGCTGGGAACCGGTTACGGCGGTCAACGCCTGAACAACCAGGTGGTCCGGTGGGAAAAATCACAGGACAAGATTCTGTTTCGTTCGATGATGTATAATATTACTGCCGACTCCACGAGCAATATTTTCCGGGGGGTGCAGGCCTCATCATTTGCTCCCATTATCGGGGCCTATAATATTGAAGCTTTTAACGAAGATTCTACGGCCGTTGTCATTGATGTAACAGCCCTCTATTCAACAGATGTTCCGGAAATGAATCCCCGTCGCCGCTATCAGGCAAGAAGGGTTGACAACAACAGGAGTTTTGTTGAGCGTGCCAGGGCTTTCCCTGAAAACATTGAAGTGCAAAGCGTGCTAACCTATGAGGCGGATCAGGTCCCGGGAGCCTGGAATCTGAATACCATTTCTGTGAAAATGAATCATTCCATGATGAGGCTCCCGGAAGAGCCTATGATGCCCCGCCTGCACGACAGCCGTGTCGGTTATTTTTCCGTGAGCACAGTTGACTTCAGCGATGATGCCCACCGGGCAGAGAGGTTGCGGATGATCAACCGCTGGAGGCTGGAAAAGCAGGATCCGGATGCAGAGATCTCTGACCCGGTGAAGCCCATTACCTACTATGTGGATTATGCAACCCCGGAATGGTTGATCCCTTATGTGAAAAAGGGAATCGAAGACTGGCAGCCGGCTTTTGAGCACGCAGGTTTCAGCAATGCCATCATCGCCAAAAGAGCTCCAACACCGGAAGAAAATCCGGACTGGAGCCCTGAGGACATCCGGTTCCCAACGGTGCGCTGGTTCCCGTCTTCCACCATGAATGCTTACGGCCCGCACGTTCACGACCCCCGCAGCGGAGAGATCATTACATCGGCCATCGGTATCTACCACAACGTCCAGAATCTTTTGCGTAACTGGTATTTTGTGCAGTGCGCTGCAGCGGATGTAAGGGCTCAAACCCTTCCGCTTCCTGATGATCTGATGGGAGAACTGGTCCGCTATGTGGTGGCCCATGAAGTAGGCCATGCCATTGGGTTGCCGCACAACATGAAAGCCAGTGGTACCATGCCCACAGATAGTCTGCGCAGCCCTACCTACACCGAAAAATACGGAACCACCCACTCCATTATGGACTATGCGCGGATGAACTATGTGGCGCAGCCCGGTGATGATGCATTCATGCTGCCCATCATTTCCATCTACGACAATTTCTCCATTGAATGGGGTTACAAGCCTTTCCCTGAAGCTACCACTCCCCAGGAGGAACGTCCTTTCCTCAATGAAATCGCGGCCCGTCAGGAGGAAGATCCAAGGTTGCTTTTCGGAAATCTTTCCACCATTGATCCGACCCAGCAACGGGAAGCTCTGGGTGACAATCACGTGAAGAGCAGTGGCTATGGCATTGCCAACCTGGAGCGCATCATGGGCTTCATTGTGGACGCTGCCGGAGAAGAAGGTGAAGACTACAGCACCCTCGAAGAATTGTACAGCAATGTGGTGCAGCAACATGGCCGCTATCTCGGACATGTGGTGACCTGGGTTGGTGGTGTACTCAGCCACCAGAAAGTGTATGGCCAGGAAGGAGTGGTCCACACCCCGGTGGAAAGGTATCGCCAGGAGGAGGCCGTACAGTTCCTGGTAGACCATGCCTTTGCCACACCTGAATACCTGCTCGATCCCGGGGTGCTTAACCTGCTCGAACCTGCCGGCTCGTCCGACAGGGTGATGCAACTGCAGCGGACCACCCTCAACCAGTTGCTGAGCGATGCCCGAATTAAGCGGATGGCTGAGCTGGAACTGAATGATACCGGTGAAACAGAGATTTATCCCGTAAATCAGATGCTCTACGATGTAAGAAAGGGAGTCTGGAGCGAACTGGATCAGACCCGCCCTGATATTGACCTTTACAGGAGAAATCTGCAGCGAAGCTGGGTGCAGGTGATCGACAATCGCCTCGACAGCGACATTTCAGGAGAAACAAGGGCGCATCTGCGTGATAACCTGCGCGGGGTAAAGGCGGACATTGAACGTCGCCACAACAATGCAGCCAACACACAGACCCGTACGCACCTGGCCGACATGCTGGATGAGATCAATGCCCTGCTGGAAGGGTAAACGCTCATTTAATGGTGTACCTGTCTGGTGCAAAGCAGCCCTGTATCCGCGGGCTTGTTTGGCCTCTATGAAAGAAACAGGGCTGCTTCTTCTTCAAACACCCGCAAGATCATTTCTCTTGCGGGTGTTTGTTTTCCATGCCTGAAAAGATATTGGCGGATTCCTCCTCGTGACTCTCCGTTACGCAGACCCCATAGTCAGACTCCCGGTTTTTTGGCATTCACCAGTTTATTTCGAATGCCTGCCGGACGCTGGTTGATCCGGGCCGGGGAATTTGTCCTTGTTGCCGCCCGATGACTGATTCGGGCCCTGGATGTTTACTGAGGATCAGATGGATCAGACTCTGGTGTGTCAGTTATGGAGTGGGCCTCATCTTCACGTAGTTTCTGTTCTCTTTGGTGGGCGAAAAACTTTTTCTGGAAGATGATCATGGTCAGCACCCCAATGGTAATGGCTGAATCTGCAATGTTGAATACGGGTCTGAAAAAGATAAAGGGCTGGCCTCCCCAGTTCGGTACCCATTCGGGGATGTCTCCCCTGATGATCGGAAAATAGAGCATGTCAACCACTTTTCCGTGGAGAAATGCCCCATAGCCACCTTCTTCCGGAAGAAATTCCGCCACCTGGTTAAAATGACTTTCACTGAAAGCAAGTCCATAAAATGCACTGTCAATAATGTTGCCGATGGCGCCGGCCATGATCAGTGAGATACAGGCAATCAGACCTGCGGGGGCCCGGTTTTTAATCAGGCGGCAAATATACCAGCCGATGGCGATTACAGCAACAATGCGTAAAATGCTGAGGAAAAGTTTTCCATATTCGCCTGAGAATTCCAGTCCAAAAGCCATTCCGTAATTTTCAGTGAAATGGATCTGGAACCAATCACCGAAAACAGGAATACTCTGACCCAGTGTCATATTGAGCTTGACCAGGATCTTGCTGATCTGGTCAATCAATATAATGGTGGGGATGATGATCCAGGGGATGTGCCTTTTTTCCAAACCGGTAACGTTGGGGCGATTATCAGGTTTCGTTGGGTTTTCTGTTCAACTTGGCCTCAATGCTCATGGTTGCGTGGGGTACGCTTCTGAGTCTTTCTTTGGATATAAGTTTACCGGTAACCCTGCAAATGCCGTAGGTTTTATTCTCAATACGTATCAGGGCGTTCTCCAGGTCACGGATGAACTTTTCCTGACGTGCCGCCAGCTGCCCGTTTTCTTCCTTGGAAAGCACCTGGGATCCTTCTTCCAGAATCTTAAATGAGGGAGAGGTATCGTTGGTGTCGTTGGCATTTTGTGTTGTATATGCTTCGGTCAGCAACTTCAGCCCGGCCCTTGCTTCTTTCAGCTTCTTTTCGATGATTTCGCGGAACTCTTTAAGTTCCTCATCCGAATACCTTGTTTTTTCGCGTTTGGTTTCCATAACACCCGGTATTTTTATGTTGATTTTTGATTATTCTTCTTGATGGATACGTAAGTATTGATATCCTCAGCCAGATCAACAGCTACTTTTTGTTCATCTTTTATCTGATCAGTATAGCATAATTGTACAGCAAGTGTTTCCGAACAAATATACTCATTATTGTTTAAAACAGCATCTGTAATATCCGGATGCTTTTCCACTTCCAGGTTGATTTTGTCCGTAACCTCCAGGCCCATGTCCTTGCGAAGGTTCTGGATCCGGTTCACCAGTTCGCGGGAGATACCCTCATTGCGCAGGGCCGGTGTAATTGTCACATCCAGGGCAACGGTCACACTGCCATCATTCGCCACCAGCCAGCCGGGAATATCTTCCGAAAAGATTTCCACATCATCCAGGGTAATATTCACTTTTTCACCGTGTATATCAAGGGTTGCACCACCCTGCTTCTCCATTTGCTGTATGTCTTCCTGGGTAAAACCGTTGATGGCCGCGGCAATTTGCTTCATCATCTTGCCATAGCGGGGTCCAAGAGCCTTAAAATTGGGTTTGATCTTTTTCACAAGTACCCCGGCCGTATCTTCCAGGTATTCAAGTTCTTTCACGTTGACCTCAGACAAGATAAGGGTTTCCACATCCTGCAGCTGCTTCCTGAATTTCTCGTCAAGTACAGGGACCATGATTTTTTGCAGGGGCTGACGAACCCGGATCTGAACTTTTTTGCGCAATGCCAGCACCATGGAAGAAACTTTTTGTGCCAGCTGCATTCTTTCTTCCAGGGGAATGTCGATCATGGAGTCATCAGCTTTTGGAAAATCTGTTAGATGGACAGAATCCGCGCTACGCCGTCCTGATACGTGGTTCAGGTCGGTGAACAGCCTTTCGGCAAAGAAAGGTGCGATGGGGGCAGAGATCATGGCCAGGCTTTCGAGGCAGCGATACAGGGTCTGATAGGCAGAAATTTTGTCTTCGGTGTAATTGCCTTTCCAAAACCTGCGGCGGCACAGTCGTACATACCAGTTGCTCAGGTGTTCATCCACAAAGTCCTGGATCATTCTGGCAGCCCGCGTGGGCTCAAAATCCGCATAAGAATCGTCTGTTTTTCTGATCAGGGAGTTGAGTTCGGAAAGGATCCAGCGATCGATTTCCGGACGACGTTCCAGAGGAATTTCCTCTTCGCTGTAAGTGAATCCGTCGATATTTGCGTAAAGGGCAAAGAAAGCATATGTATTGTAAAGGGTTCCGAAAAATTTTCGCCTGATTTCCTCCACACCTTCCAGGTCAAATTTGAGGTTGTCCCACGGCTGTGCATTGGAGATCATATACCAGCGCGTGGCATCCGGCCCAAAGGACTCGATGGTTTTGAAAGGATCAATGGCATTGCCCAGCCGCTTCGACATCTTGTTGCCTGCCTTGTCGAGTACCAGGCCGTTGGATACGACGGTTTTGAATGATACGGAGTCTGAGATCATGGTGGCAATGGCGTGCAGGGTAAAAAACCATCCCCTGGTCTGATCAACGCCCTCTGCGATAAAGTCGGCCGGGAAATTGGCCTCAAAAGCCTTCTGGTTTTCAAACGGATGATGGTATTGGGCATAGGGCATGGCTCCGCTGTCGAACCACACATCGATCAGATCCGTTTCCCTGTACATTTTTTTCCCTGACGGGGAAACAAGTATGATCTCATCCACAAAGGGACGATGGAGGTCAAATTTATTATAGTTCACCTCCGACATGTCGTCGGGATTAAAATCTTGCAGCGGATTGTTTTTCATGAACCCGGCTTCCACGGCCTTGTCAATGGCCTCCTTCAATTGTGCGGCTGAACCAATGCAGATTTGTTCCTCATGGTCTTCCGTTGCCCAGATGGGCAGGGGCACACCCCAGTAACGGGACCGACTGAGGTTCCAGTCCTGCAGGTTTTCCAGCCAGTTCGAAAAGCGTCCGGTGCCGGTGCTTTCGGGTTTCCATCTGATGGTGGAGTTCAGGCCGATCAGGCGGTCTTTTACGGCTGTTGTCCGTATAAACCAGCTGTCAAGCGGGTAGTACAGGATGGGCTTGTCGGTACGCCAGCAATGGGGATAGGAGTGTTCGTATTTTTCTGCCCTGAAAGCCCTGTTTTCTTTTTTGAGTTTGATGATGATGTCCACATCCACCGGCCGCTCTTCTATGGGGTCATTTTCGCCGGCATACTCGGGCTTTACGTAGCGACCGGCAAATTCTCCCATTTCCTCCACAAAGCGACCTTTTTTGTCCACCATGGTGAGCGATCCAAGACCGTACTCCTTACCGATTTTGAAGTCGTCAGCACCGAAGCTTGGAGCAATGTGAACAATCCCTGTGCCGTCTTCTGTGGTGACAAAATCGCCAAGCATTACACGGAAGGAATCACCTGTTTCCGGCTGGGCATAGGGAAGCAGCTGCTCGTACCTGACGTTTTCAAATTGTTCACCCCTGTAGGTGCCCACCACCTTGTAAGGGATTTTCTTGTCGCCCTCCTTGTAATCATCCAGGTCCATCCCGGCATTTTTCGGATTGAAGAAATTATCCATGAGTTCCCTGGCCAGTATAACGGTGATCGGGGTGTGGGTATAGGCATTGTAAGTGCGTACCTTCACGTAATCGATTTTGCTGCCCACGGCCAGACCGGTGTTGCTGGGCAGGGTCCAGGGGGTGGTGGTCCATGCCAGCAGGAATATTTCATCTTCGTCCTGGTCAAAAAGGAACTCGGAGGTATTGTTGCGTACCACCTTGAATTGGGCGGTCAGGGAGTTGTCTTTGACATTGCGGTAACAGCCGGGTTGGTTCAGTTCGTGGGTGCTGAGTCCGGTTCCTGCAGCCGGAGAATAGGGCTGTATGCTATATCCTTTATACAGCAAACCTTTTTCGTGCAGCTTGCTCAACAGGTGCCAGACTGTTTCGATGTACTTGTTTTCGAATGTTATGTAGGGGTCACTGAGATCAACCCAGTAGCCCATCAAACGGGTCAGTTCATCCCAGGTGTCTTTGTACTTCATGACGTCCTTGCGGCACGCCTTATTGTAATCTTCAATGGAAATGGTTTTTCCGATATCTTCTTTGGTAATGCCAAGTAATTTCTCAACGCCAATTTCTACCGGGAGCCCATGCGTATCCCACCCCGCTTTACGGTTTACATAATAGCCCTTTTGTGTGCGGTAACGGCAAAAGATGTCTTTGATGGCGCGGGCCATGACATGATGAATCCCGGGAAGTCCGTTGGCAGAAGGGGGACCCTCATAGAACACCCATGGTTGTGCATCCTCGCGGATTTTCAGGCTTTTTTCAAAGGTGTTGTTTTCTTCCCAGAAAGCACGGACTTCTTTGCCGATGCGGGGCAGATCCAGTGACTTGTATTCGGTGTATTTTGGCATGCTGATAAACAAGTTTCGTTTCCCTTTGTGTTTCAGGGAAATAATTTGATTTTAAAGCCGCAAAATTATAAAAAATATTCGTATGAAAGGTGAAATTATGCAAAGTTCACCGACAGGGATGACTGCTTCCTGGCTGGTTGCAGAGATGACTGGTTCAAAGCTGTATTACTGTGGCAAGATCCTGAAAAACAACCCCGGGCTTTCGGTAAGTACATATAAATAGCCGTCCGGTCCCTGTTCCACAGTCCTGAACCGGGCCATGCCTTCCAGAAGTTTTTCGGTGTGCACCACGGTGGTGTCGCTGAAAACCACCCTGTGAATGTGTTGATTTGCGAGGGCTCCTACCATCATGTTTTCTTCCCAGCCCGGGTAAAGGTCGCTGTCAACAAAATCCATTCCGCAGGGAGCAATGGATGGGGTCCAGTGAAGGATGGGGTCTATCATTCCGGGTTTGGTGGTGTCGGGGGTAATGATGCTCCCGTCATAATTGACTCCGTGAGTTACCTCGGGCCATCCGTAATTGCCTCCTTTGTGAATGCGGTTAATCTCATCACCCCCTTTGGGGCCATGTTCTACCGCCCATAGCTCTCTTGTTTCGGGATTGATTTTCATTCCCTGGATGTTCCGGTGTCCGTATGACCATATTTCAGGAAGCCCTTCCTCCTCGCCGGCAAATGGGTTGTCTCCGGGTACGGAGCCGTCATCATATAAACGGATAATGGCACCGTTATGGCTGGTTAGATCCTGAGAGGTTTGCATTACACCGCGGTCGCCCACCGTGGTATACAGGTAACCGTGATCATCAAAAACAATACGGCTCCCAAAGTGCTGTCCGGCTCCGGTATGCGGGCTGGCGTGAAATATGACCTCGGTGTCCTGCAATTCATCACCGGTTAGCCGCCCCCGTGCTATGGCTGTGCTACCCCCGTCATCTCCCTGCTTTGCAAATGCCAGGTATATCATCTGGTTGTTTTCATAATCGGGATGGAGTTCCACATCAAGCAGCCCCCCCTGGCCTCTTGCCCAGATATCGGGCAGCCCTGATACGGGGGAGTCCGCCAGATGCCCGTCTTCCCATATGCTCAGCCTGCCGGGGCGTTCAGCTATCAGGATTCTTCCGTCAGGAAGGAACGCCAGGCCCCATGGGTGTTCCAGGCCTGTTGCCAGTGTGTCTACCTCAAAATTGATCTCTTCAGAAGATATAAGGGTGGGCGTCTGGGTGGAATTGCTGTTGGAACAGCCAAACCAGAGGGTTGCGGCCAGCAAAAAAAGCAATGATTTCATAAGGTTCATTTTTTGGTTTTAATTAAAGTTACAAAAAAATCGGAATATTATTTTGCTGAAAATATGGATGTTAGGTCAATCTGAATACAGGTGGATATGTGGCAATACAAATGATATATAAAAAAAATGCTTGTTAGTATAATTAATTACTATATTTGGCCCTATATAAATATTGTTTCAATGAGAATATATTTCAATAATTCGGTCTGTAAGAAATGTCCTTACAGTGAGTTTCCCATATGTCATTACAAAGAAACTTTCTATAAAATGGTTCCCAGGCGTAGAAGCAGACTCAAACTGATTCATAAATGTCAGTATTACAGAAAAATATTCCGGAAGGGTCAGTTGGTGTTGGTTGACCTGGTACAACGGGTGCCTGGCAAGAACGGAGACTGGGAAAAGGTTACCATTCGGAGAGATGTTCCTGGTTTTATTGCAGGTATTCGTGGGACCAACTTTTTGGTGGAATTATTCGACGCGGTGGACCTCAATGACCAAAAAGCCGAAAAGCAAGATGGTTTATGGATTAAAACCAGGCTGACCACTTTAAAGCCTGCCCGGGAGATCCGCCGGCTGCTGATCGGAAAAAAACAGGTTGAGCGGGTTTATACACTGAATGTAAAAAGGTCTTCCCTGATTTATAATTAATTATATTTTATTATTGCTTCTTTCGGCAGGGTTTCATATGCTATTTTGGATATCCGCAGGTTTCTATTCAACCGGCCGCTTTTTCCGCCTTTCATCCTGCACGATACGATTCGGGAGATGTATTTGAAAAAACCGGGGTTAAATTTACAATAAGTGCTTAAATTTGTAGGTTTAAAAATATTTCCCCCGTTAAATTCCGTGGGGTTTGGATAATTCGCCTTTCTGATGAACAAAGCTTTCCGGTGGGGCATATTTTTTCTGGTGTTTTTTACCGGGGCCAGCGCAGTGGCACAGATCAGCGAACCCGGCGTGCCTCCGGGATTTGATCTTCCCCTGACCCGTTCAGCACTGGCATTTGAAGAAATGCCCGCTGTTGATACAGCATCTTTGATGGCTGAAGATATGGTGCTGGATACCATCATGGATATCCCCTGGCGCTTTGGCGAAAATATCTCCGTGAATCTTCATCCGGAGAACGCCGGAACATGGGATGAGTTTCCTGACGGTACCAGACTGTGGAGGTTGGGTATTGCATCGCCCGGGGCCTACAGCCTTAACCTGACTTTTGATGAGTACAAGCTTCCGGAAGGGGCATCTTTATACATCTATGACACAGACCACTCGCATATACTGGGTGCATTTACCCACCGGAACAACCAGGATGACCTGTATTTTGCCACGACCCTGATTCCCTCGGATTCAATTGTCATTGAATATGTGGAGCCTCCGGATGTGGATTTTCCCGGCCGGCTCAACCTGCAAACGGTTACTCATGCCTACCGCGATCCCGGTGGATTTGTGAAATCTTTTGGCAGCTCAGGATGGTGCAACCTAAATGTGGCCTGTGAGGAGGCTGAGGGCTGGGAAGATCAGATCAGTTCGGTGGTAATGCTGCTTACCGGAAGCAACGGTTTCTGCAGTGGGGTGATGATCAATAATACCATGAATGATGCCCGTCCCTTTCTTTTGTCGGCCAATCATTGTTACCGGAACCCTTCCACCGTTGTGGCCTGGTTCAACTGGGAAAGCCCGGATTGTGAAGACCCTGAGGAGTCTCCCCCCCATGATGCGCTTAGCGGAGCGGTGAGCCTTGCCCGGCACCCGGGGTCAGATGTATGGCTTCTTGAACTGAACCATGATGTGCCGGAGTCTTACAATCCTTTTTTTGCAGGATGGAACCGCACGCTTGAGGAGGAACTAACGGACACCATTGCGGGGATTCATCATCCAAGGGGTGATATCAAAAAATTTAGTTTTGCCGAAGGGGGTGTGCAGGCTGCTTCTTATCTTGGCAATCCCGGCTCAGGCGACACGCACTGGCACATTACCTGGAGCGGCGGAACCACCACTGAACCCGGATCTTCCGGCTCCCCCATTTTTGACGGCCGGGGGCGCATTATCGGACAATTGCACGGCGGGTATGCAGCCTGCGGCAATACCCGCCCCGATTGGTACGGCCGTTTTGGGGTCTCCTGGGAAGGCGGCGGAACAGAGGAAACCGGTCTGCGCCACTGGCTGGATCCGTTGAATGCAGACCCGCAGGCAATTGACGGATTCGACCCCTTTGCAGACCCGGTTGCTGCAATCTCATCGATTGAAGGATTTGCGGAGTCAACGGAGACTGTTCACCTGGAATGGACCCTGAATGAAGAAGGTGACCCGGTGGCCATTGCGTTCAATACCGAAGACCGCTTTGGACGACCGGCAGGAATTCTTGCAGTTAATGACAGTATCCATGGCGGTGGTAAGATCATTTACCTGGGCTACGATACCACTCTGCTTAGAAAGGATCTTCAACCGGGCATGGATTACTATTTTTCTGCATGGTCATTCAATAATACTCCGGGGTATTCCCCGGGACTAAAAACGGCTGTGTCAACACCCTGTCCTGATTATTTTTCCTTGCCGTTTTCAGATGATTTCCGCGAAGGACGACTCTCGGGCTGCTGGGAAGAAGATTTTGCCGGGGGTGCTGCTTCATGGAGTGTAACCGGCGACTCCGAATATTTGCCAGACTCGGCGGCAGTGGGAAGCTATGCGCTGATGTTTGACCAGGAAGTTGACGATGCCGGTCATGCAACCCGGTTGGTTGGCCCGCCCATGCAGTATGGCGACTATGATTACGGACATTTGTCGTTTTACATGGCTGGATTGGAGTATAATACCGGGAAGGTATCGGTAACTGTTATGTTCAGGGAAAAAGGGGATGAAAACTGGAATGCTTTGGCAGACTTTGAAGCATCGCCCAATGGCTGGGTGTTGCATGAGGTTGAGCTTCCTCCCGCTGCACAAGGCTTTCAGCTGGCCTTTCTGCCTTTAAACATTGTTGATTCGGGTGGTGTCCTTCTGGACGGCGTTAGCGTGAAAGGAAATTATAGTGCAGCATTTCCCGGGCCGAAAAATTTTGTGCTTGATGAAGCCGGATCAGATTATGTGCGCCTGACCTGGGAAAGACCTTATGAATTATCAGGAGGTGAGCATGATCCTGCTTTGGAGGGATATCGTGTTTACCGCAATGATGTACTGCAACATGAAACAGCAGACCCGGATGCGCTTTCCTTTTTGGATAAAGGGATGGCAGTAGGGCGTTACCGGTATTATGCCCGTGCGGTTTATTCTGATCCATACGGGCTTTCCGATGCCACTTCCGAAGTCATAGGCCTGGTTGAGGAGGGGCCGGTCACTTATAATCTGAATATGGCAAGTGAGGGGGCAGGAAAGACATATCCCCGGGAAGGGACTTACCTTTACAATGAGGGAGCAGAAATTACCATCAGGGCAAAGCCGGATACCAATGCCCGCTTTGTGAGATGGGTGGTTAACGGGGAGGAGTTCTCCGGAGATCCCGCCAAAGAAATCACCGTGAGTAATGAGCTGGACATAAAGGCCATTTTTGCACCCGTAGAGCATGAAGTTGTGCTGGCCTCTTATCCTGAGAATATTGGTGTACAAAGTGGTGGGGGCAACTATGCCCATGGAAGTCTGGCTTCTGTTGAAACAAGCCTGCCTGAAAACGTTAAATTTCTTGACTGGCGTAAAGGAAATCATGTGGTGTCTGTGCTGCCTGCTTTTGATTATCCGGTTTATGCATCCGACACCCTGGTAGCTCATTTCCATGTGCCGGTATACCGGGTTGCTGTAGATGTGGATCCGCTTAACGGAGGCAGGATAGCTGGTGCCGGTGAATTTTACCTGGGTGATCAGGTAAGCCTGGAAGCTACACCGGGAAGCGATTTTCTGTTCTCACACTGGGAGTTAGACGGGGAAGTGGTTCATGAATCGTCACAGTACAGTTTTACATTAGAGGGACCTTTATCATTGACCGCTGTGTTTAAGGAAAAACCCCTTGCGCTTGAAATCAGGGTTATGCCGCATGAAGGCGGGGAGACCATGCCCGGGGGAGGGGTTTCCAGGCATGAGGTGGGAGATGTGGTGGAACTGGTGGCTGCTCCCGCTATGGGTTTCAGAATGAGCCACTGGGACATTGACGGCAGGCAGGTCTTCAATGACGTGGCTCAGATTGTTATGCGGGGAGATATGGTGGCCACAGCGGTCTTTGATTCTCCTGTTTCTGCGGACGCTCCGGATGGTAAGCAGGTCAGGGTTTTCCCGAACCCGGTCAGGCACAGCCTGACTGTCAGCTGGCCTTCCGGAACTGGAATCCGGGACATTCGCCTGAAGACTCTTGATGGGCGGACTGTATATGAGCGTACCATTCAATCCGGCGAAGACGGGGGAGAGGTTGAGTTGTCTGTGGCAGATTTATCACCAGGGGTGTATATTATTCGTCTTGCCGGTCCGGATGAGCCTGTAATCAGAAGAGTATTGGTTTATTAAACAGATCTGAAAGTGGAATTTGTGTTTATACTCAGTTCGCCCGCGCGTGAGGAGAATGTAGGTGCGGCTGCACGGGCCTTAAAAACCATGGGAATGGAAGAGCTGCGCCTGGTGAACCCGTTATGCGATCATTTGGGTGACAGGGCCCTTGCCACAGCTCATGGTTCCGGTGGTATTCTTGAGGATGCCGTGGTATATCCTTCACTTCCTGAGGCTGCTGAAGATCTTTCGCTGCTGATCGGCTCCGCGGCCAAAAAACGCAACATCCGTGAAGACCGGCATCCTGTGAATGAGCTGCCCGCTATGTTGAAAAGCAAGGAAGGTTTGCTTAAGCGTGTAGGGATTGCTTTTGGGGGTGAAGAATCGGGTCTGTCTAACCGGGAGCTGGATCAATGTGACCTGCTTACCACCATTCCCATGGTCAGGAAATATCCCTCACTGAACCTGGCCCAGGCTGTGATGGTTTATGCATACACTCTTTCGGAACTAACCCTGAACATTGCATCGAAAAAACAAATCCCTGCAACCGGTGATGAACTGAAAGTGGTAAAGGAGAAAGCCATGCAGGTTTTATCTGATGTGGAGATTCCTGAAGACCACATCATCCACCGTCGCATCATGGAAAGGCTGATGATGCTTGACCAGGACGATATGCACCTCTTTCACTCGTTTTGTAAGTTCTACCTGAAAAAGTACCATGGCAGAATCAAGTAATGGTCGTGGCTTCGCCACTCTGGTTAGTCGGGTGCTTCGCACCCTCCATTGTTGGTTTTCATGGGCAGAGAGCACTGGCGATAGCCCATGAACCGTGGCCGGAGCCACGCGGTTGTTGGTTAGTCGGCGCTGCGCGCCTCCGGTTGGTCGGGGGCTTTGCCCCCTCCGGTTGTTGGTTAACGGCGCTTCGCGCCCTGGTTGTTGGTTCTCACGGGCCGTGTGTTGGGAAAGCTGCCTGGGGCTTGTTCTTTGGCCTGAGAGGTTGTTGGTTAACGGCGTGTGTCATAGTAACATACGATCCACCGGTTACAGCAGAACAAGGTATGCTGCAGCAAGCAGGCCACCGACCAGCATTATGACACTGGGCCCGAAGCAACAATTCAATTATCCGTAATTAATCAGATACGACCTGTGAACCGTCTGGCGGCCGGATTGGCCTGCGCGGCAGTGAACCGCCCGTAGATTTTAGCAAGGCAGCCCGCCAGCGAGCGGGGGGGATGCACCCAACAACCGGAGTGCCGTCTGCTACGACTAACCAACAATCCGTTACCGGTGGGTCAAATTTTACTGCTTGTGGCTGATCATTTTCCGGGCGAGGCTGATATAGACGGTGCGAAGGCGTTTGCCGAACAGCAGTGCCGAACCCAGGCACACCAGCGAGAAGACAAATACCGTAAATGGTACGCCGATATATTCTGCCACGCTGCCTGCCAGCAGGCTTCCCAGCGGAGTGATGCCCATGAAGGTCATGCTGTACAGGGAAACCACCCGTCCGCGTTTGTCCTCATCGGCAATGCTTTGTATCAGTGTGTTGGTGCTGTTGAAATGTACGATCATCCCGAATCCTGTTACCACCATGGCCAGGAGGGAAAGGAGGGTAAAAGAGGAAAGGGCGAATACAGCCAGTCCGATGGCAAACATCAGTGAGGCTTTCAGGGTAATTCCGGGGATTTTGTGAATATCTTTTCTGGAAGCCAGAAAGAAGGCCCCTGTGAGGGCCCCGGCCCCCAGTGCTCCTGTGAGTATGCCCAGCATTTCGGATTCACCGCCCAGTACGTCGGCGGCAAAAATGGGCAGCAGGGCCTGGAACGGAAGGCCGAAAAAGCTGCTGAGGGCCACCAGGGTGATCAGGTAGCGCAGTGTGTGGAATGACCATGCATAACTTACGCCTTCGCGCAACTGGGCAAATATAGACCCGTAACGGGGTGGTCGTTTGACTTTCTGTATTCTGATGGCGATCATGGCCGCGATCACGGTAACAAAAGACACCCCGTTGATAAAGAAACACCAGCCTTCTCCTACAAGGGCAATCAGCACCCCGCCAATTGGTGGCCCCACGAAACGGGCCAGGTTATACAGGGAGGAGTTCAGGGCAATGGCATTGGAGAGGTCTTCACGACGCGTAATGATGTCAGGCACAAAGGATTGACGGAAAGGGGTGTCGAATCCAAGGATCACCCCGTTGGTGAGTGCCATGGCAATGATCCATGTTACGGTAATGCGGTCGGTGAGGGTC
>PWGY01000250.1 GCA_003554665.1 Bacteroidales bacterium
GCTCGTTCGCGCCCGGGCCAATGAGGGCCTTCCCCTATTCCGGGCCTGCGACCCGGCCAACTTCATCCCCCTCAACGGGAGGGCAAAACTACGCATAATTTTTCTGCCCCGACCTACTAAGTTACAAAAAAATTTGAAAAAATAATCAGAACAGATCAACACTACGCTTAACAAAGTGCGTAAGTTGCTCACCCTTAAGCAGGTTTTTGGACAACAGAGCCAGATCAATTAATTGGCGAATCTGCTTGTCACGATGTTCTTCATCTGATTCTTCCACCACCTTGGTGACCAAGGGGTGGTTGGCGTTCACCACCAGCATGTAACTGTCAGGCAGGTTGCCCATATAATTCATTCCCCCGGCAGCCGACATATCTTTCATACGACGCATAAACTCGGGCTGGGTAATGATCATGGGGTTTTCAGACTCACTCAGGTTTTCAAAAGACACCTGGAAACTTTGCTGATCGAGCTGCTTTTCAACCAATGGCTTCAGCTTGTCTTTTTGTTCATCCGATAGCTTGGAAGGCATTTCCTCTTCCTTTTTAATCAGCTTATCAGCCACCTCGGCATCCACCCTGACAAAAGAAACCTCTTCCTGATCGGACTCGAGCATATTAACAAAATGGCTGTCGATGGGGGTGTCCATCACCAGCACATCATAACCTTTTTCCCTGGCAGCTTCAACGGCACTGTGCTGAGCTTCCTTATCAGTGGTATACAAATGGACAACTTTTTTGTCTTTGTCGGTCTGGTTCGTTTTGATGTGATCACGGTATTCATCCAGGGTAAAGAATTTGTTGTCTGTGTTTTTCAACAGGCAAAACTTTTTAGCCCTGTCTTTGAATTTTTCATCGGAGATCATCCCATATTCAATGAATATCTTGATGTCATCCCATTTGGCTTCAAAATCCTCCCGCTTATTTTTGAACAACTCTTCCAGCTTATCTGCAACCTTCTTGGTGATATGGCTGCTGATCTTTTTTACGCTGCTGTCGCTCTGCAGAAAACTCCGCGACACATTCAGCGGAATGTCGGGAGAGTCGATCACACCATGGAGCAATGTCAGAAAGTCCGGGACAATCCCTTCAACGGAATCTGTCACAAACACCTGATTGCAGTACAACTGAATCTTATCACGCTGAACCTCGAAGTTCTGCTTCACCTTCGGAAAATAAAGGATCCCAGTTAACTCAAAAGGGTAGTCCACATTCAGGTGAATATGAAACAGGGGTTCGTCAAAACTCATGGGATACAACTCCCGGTAAAAGCTCTTATAATCCTCTTCCGACAAGTCGGTTGGTTTGCGGGTCCAGGCCGGACGGGTATTATTGATCACCCGCGGCTTCTCCACAGTCACTTCCTTCTCCTCTCCTTTTTCGTCCTTTTCTTTGTTGGTTTCCTTTTCGGTGCCAAAAATGATCTCCACCGGCAGGAACTTGCAATATTTACTAAGCAATTGCGAGATTCTCGATTCTTCGAGAAACTCCTCTGAATCTTCGGCAATGTGCAGAATCACATCGGTTCCGCGCGTCTTTTTTGGTTTTTCTTCCAGGCTGAATTCAGGGGTACCATCGCAGGTCCACATCACACCCTTGCTGCTTTTTTTGTAAGACTTGGTATGCAGATCCACCCTGGAAGCCACCATAAAAGAAGAATAAAACCCGAGGCCAAAATGGCCGATCATCGGGTTGGCTTCGTTTTCACTCTTGTATTTACTCACCCATTCTTCAGCACTGGAAAAAGCAATCTGGTTAATGAACTTATCCACCTCTTCGGCAGTCATCCCAATGCCCTGATCACTGACAGTGATTGTTTTGGCCTCTTTGTCTAGTTTGATCTCAATTTTGGGGTCACCCAATTCCCCTTTATACTCTCCGAGAGAGGCCATGGTCTTCAGCTTTTGGGTGGCATCCACAGCATTGGAAACCAATTCCCTGAGAAAAATCTCATGATCTGAGTACAAAAATTTCTTGATGATGGGAAAGATGTTCTCTGTCTGAACGTTTATTTTTCCTTTTTGCATAAACCGGTTTTTTTTGGATTGTTTCTATGACAAAATAACTTCTGATCCAGGCGCCTGGCCAGAAGAATATGGATTTAACAATGAAATTGCCGGCTGTGCCGGACTGCCCCCTTTTACGCAAACTGCATGCCAGCATAATCAGGCTGCCATTTTGACCGACCAAGTCCTGACAAATTCGTCATCACGAAAGGTCATTGATGCAAAATTTAAAAAAATATAATACTATGTATTGCATAGTACTATTTTTTGACTTATCTTTGTCATATCCTAATTAAGAAACACCTGTACACATGAACCTGGAAAATACAAAAGCCCAAATGCGCAAAGGAACGCTGGAATACTGCGTACTCGCATTGCTTTCCCGAAAAGAAGCGTATGCATCAGAACTGATACGAACACTGAAAGAGGCCCGGCTTCTGGTTGTGGAAGGGACAGTTTACCCGCTTCTAACACGGCTGAAAAATGACGGATTACTTACCTATCGCTGGGAGGAAAGCACTGAAGGTCCGCCAAGAAAATACTACATGGTCACCCCACTGGGTGAAAGTTTCCTGAAAGAACTGCACCATACATGGACGGCATTGACAGCGGCTGTAAATAAAGTTGCCCGGGAGGCCAAAAGGGATGGTGAAGGTTTTACTCCGGAAGACCAGCAAACCCTTTCGGACACTGATGACAAAACCGAAAAATAATTTGATACCTTTAACACTGTAAAATGCAACCATATGAAGAAGACAACTACAGTCAACATCAACGGCATTGTATTTCATATTGATGAAGATGCTTATCAGAGGCTTGATGCCTACCTCGAAAAACTAAAGCAACACTTCAAAAAAGAAGAAGGCTGTGATGAGATCATGTCTGGTATCGAAAGCCGCCTTTCTGAAGTGTTTCGTGAAAAGAAAAAAGGCAGCGACCGTGTGGTGTCAATGGAAGACGTCCGGGATGCCATCACCCAGCTTGGTGAACCTTCTGAGATCAGCGGAGAAGAAGAGCAGGATAACCCGGGACCTTCATTCAGCTCCAGAACAGAACCTGCCCCGAAGCGGCTTTTCCGTGACCCGGACAACAAATACATTGGCGGAGTCTGCGGGGGGCTCGGAGCCTACTTCCAGATCGATCCGACCTGGATGAGGGTCATATTCCTGCTTACCATCTTTGCATATTCATTTGGCCTGATTCTTTACATTATTTTATGGATAGTCATTCCAAAAGCACGCACCACGGCAGACCGCCTGGCCATGAGGGGTGAAAAGATCAACCTGTCGAACATTGAGAAATCGATCAGGGAAGACCTTCGCGACATCAAGCAAAACCTGGAAGACCTCTCAAAAAAATCCTGACATTAAATTATTGAACAATTTCCGCTTTTTTCCCTTTTTGTTTATAGTGATGCCAGGCTGATCCAAAAAAAGTTTACTGGCACGAGCCGGGAACGCAAACACAGATCTGGAACGCAAACACAGATCTGAAGCACAACCACAGACCGGGAACACAAACACAGATCTGGAATACAAACACAGATCTGAAGCACAACCACAGACCGACATCACTGGCACAAACCGACAACCGAAAACAACCTTAACACGATATTTTATGCCGGCAAAAAAGAAAGAAATTTCCAAAGCCTACAAGGAAGAAATTCTGAATGATTACCGCATTGCCAATGAAAGCAGGCAGGCCAGTCTGCTCGGACGACGTGAGGTTTTAACCGGCAAAGCCAAGTTCGGCATATTCGGGGATGGTAAAGAGGTTCCACAACTGGCCATGGCAAAGGTCTTTAAAGAGGGAGACTGGCGTTCGGGGTATTACCGCGACCAGACCTTTATGATGGCAGCAGGGCTCCTGAGCCTGGAAGGTTTCTTTGCTCAGCTTTACGGCGATACCGACCTGGATGCCAACCCGGACAACGGAGGCCGTATGATGAACAACCATTTTGCCACGCGCACTTTGGATGAAAACGGAAACTGGAAAGAGCTGGCCAAACACAAGAACTCCTCAGCCGACATTTCACCCACAGCCGGGCAAATGCCCAGAGCCCTGGGGCTGGCATTGGCCTCCAAAGTGTTCCGCGAGGAGAAGGGGCTGAAAAAATTCAAACAGTTCAGCAACAACGGAAATGAGGTGGCATTTACCACCATCGGCGATGCCAGCACCAGCGAAGGTCACTTTTTTGAGACCATCAATGCTGCTGCCGTCTTGAAAGTGCCACTGGCCATTTCGGTATGGGACGACGGTTACGGAATCAGCGTTCCAATTGAATACCAGACCACAAAAAGCAGTATTTCGGAAGCCCTGAAAGGGTTTGAAAAGAAGGGAAAAGACCACACCGGCATCCGAATATACCGGGCAAAAGCATGGGATTACGAAGGCCTGATCAGCACCTATAAAAAAGGGATTGACACCTGCCGCAAAGAGCACATCCCCGTATTGTTCCACATAACGGAAACCACCCAGCCACAGGGTCATTCCACCAGCGGATCACACGAAAGATACAAATCAGATGAACGCCTTAAATGGGAAAAGGAACACGACGGCATTGCCAAAATGCGGCACTGGATCCTGAAAAAAGAAATTGCCGGTAAAGAAGAGCTTGATGACATTGAGAAAAAAGCGCTGCAAAGGGTCAGGGAAGCCAGGCGCAATGCCTGGAACAACTTCCAGAAACCCATCCTGAAAAGGCGGGATGACTTCATTGAAAAAGTGAACATTTCCAGTTGCCGCTGCCTGAAAGTGGATAAAATTGACGAATTGCTTCAGAAGCTTTCCAGGATCGGGGAACCCACCCGGAAAGACATCATTTCAACCGGCAAGAAAATTCTGCGGCTGATCTGTGACACCTGCACACCCGGAGAAACCACCCTGAAAAAGATTGTTACCCAATGGCTGGAAGAGGAATTTGCAGAAAGCCAGCGAAGGTACTCCTCACACCTTTACAGTCAGTCAGAAAAATCACCTCTGAAAACCGAAGAAATACCCCCAGAATTCAGCGATGGGTCTCCCATGGTCAATGGGCGGGAAGTTCTTGTGGCCAACAACGATTATATTTTCTCAAATTACCCCGAGGCATTGATTTTCGGAGAAGATGTAGGGTACATCGGCGGGGTGAACCAGACCCTGGAAGGCTTGCAGAAGAAGTA
>PWGY01000151.1 GCA_003554665.1 Bacteroidales bacterium
GCGTTGATTGAGCTCAACCTGAAAGTGATTGCCATATTCACCATTGGCGGAATCGCAGGGGTGCTGGTTTTTTCCAATGTGATCGGATGGTTGTTCAAAAAGCATCCCAACGCCACCCTGGCCCTGCTGGCCGGATTCATGGCAGGGGCACTCAACAAGCTGTGGCCCTGGAAGAAAGTGCTGGAAACGCGTATCAACAGTATGGGAGAAGAGGTTCCGCTGCTTGAACAGAGCATTTCTCCCGGGATGTACGCTGAGATTTACGGACAGGACCCCCGGGTGCTGGCCGTAATGATGGCAGGGTTTGCAGGGCTGATCCTGATTCTTGGATTCACCTGGCTGAGCCGCCGGCAGAAATGAGAAAATGGTCAGGATCCGGACAGTTTGATCAGGCAGGCCATATCGACCAGCGTCACCTGCAGTTGACTACATGCCAAGGCGCTGTTTTTTGTCCCACAAATAAAGGAAAAGAGAGGTAAATACCACCCCGAATACAATGCCGACATAAGGATTCACCCCATCAATGGGTGCCACTGTTGCCCGGTATATACCGGCAAATATGACACCAAGCCCCAACAATAGCATTGAGAAAAACAGGAACCTGTTAAAAATTTTTTCAAGCCGCCCGGGAACATGCGGAGCCGGAGGTTCACGTCGCCGGTATGCATATCTTTGTGCGGCCTGACGGTGGCCCGTTGAGGGACGATAATAAACGGCAGCACCCCTGATTCCGTGCCGCAGACGAAGATCATACAAACGTCGCTTTTCCGGGTTCCGCAGCACCTGGTAGGCCTCATTGGCCAGCTGAAACTTGCGCGTAGATTCACGTCCGGGGTTCACATCGGGATGAAGATGTTTGGCCTTCCGGCGGAAAGCCCGCTTAATGGCAGCCGGCGTTGCATTGGCCTGCACGCCCAGAATATGATAATAATTTGTCAACCCGATGATTATGTTTGGTGGAGTCTGCGACGCTACTACCGAAAATAGGCAAACTATGCTAAAATCACAAGAGATACTGGCGGATTTTAAAAAAATACTTGTCGGTCACAAAAAAATTCCCGTACTTTGCACTCCTTAAAAAAGGCGTTCATTTGTCATCAAAATATTATCAGAAATGTCACGTATTTGTCAGATAACCGGAAAAAGGCCCATTACAGGACACAAGGTATCCCACTCAAACGTAAAAACCAACAGGTGGTTTTACCCCAATATCCAGGAAAAGAAATTCTTTGTACCTGAAGAGAATCGCTGGGTTAGCCTGAAGGTATCCACAAAAGGGATTCGCACAATCAACAAAAAAGGGATTTATACTTGTTTGCAGGAAGCCCGCAAAAAAGGTTTCGTGAAGTAAGTTATTTTCAAACCGGCAAAAAAGCTGTTGCACGATCTGTGTAACAGCTTTTTTGTTGCTATGCGGTAATACACAGATGCTTGTCGAAGTGATAAACAGACGCTTGCCGAAGCGATGCACGGATTTTGTCGAATTGACAATCGGATGCTTGTCGAAGTGACACACAGATGCTTGTCAGTTAAATGGCAGCATTATTAAACCAATAAATGACATAACTGTTAAACTATTATAAGATATGAGTTAAAGCATCTGCAAATTTTCTGATGTGCACGATAATTTTTAAATTTATCAAAAATTTGGGATCATTATGTCTCCGACCCTGAGGCTTTTAATCATTCTACTGTTTGCCGGCTGTCTTTTCATTCCGGAGCGGGAGGCCATTGCGCAGTCTTCAGACAGGCGCGTGGTTCAGTTTTCCGGTTTGGTGCTGACCGGGGACAGCCTCAAGCCCCTCCCCCATGCCTCCGTATGGGTAAAAAATACCAGCAGGGGTACAACCACCGATTACTACGGGTTTTTCTCCATCCCGGTTTTTGAGGATGACACCCTTCGTTTTACTTCCGTGGGATATATGGACGCTTATTACGTGGTGCCGGACACCCTTACCCAAACCAGATATTCCGCAGTTCAGATCATGGCAGAAGACACCATACAGCTGCCCGAAACAGTTATTTACCCCTGGCCGACCCGCGAACAGTTCAGGCATGCATTCATCCATACCGAGGTGCCTTCCGATGACTATGACCGTGCCATGCGAAACCTTGCCCATGCAGAGATGCGTGAAAGGTTTGAAAAAATGCCAATGGACGGCAGCATGAATTTCCGAAATCAAATTCAACAACACACCGGCCAACTTTATTACGCAGGTCAAAGACCCCCGATGCGG
This sequence comes from Bacteroidales bacterium, assembly GCA_003554665.1. The sequence continues at coordinate 2,238 of PWGY01000151.1, forward strand.
ATCTTTGACCCCCTGGCCTGGGCGCAATTCATTGAGGCCTGGCGTGAAGGCAGATTCCGGCAAAGCGATTAATCCATGGCGCAAACAATATTTTCCAACCCTGCAGGTTATATAATGGTAAGGCCGGCCACACAAACGGAATTCCGGAGGCAGCGGCTGCGAACAATGTTTTGATTCCATGCGTTTTTTGCGATTCTTTTTCGGGCTTGGTTTTCTTTTATTCCTTCCCGCAGCACTTTCCGGCCAGCAGGCAACCGTTGAAGGATACGTCAGAACCGCTGACGGCGATGCTTTAAGTTTTGTTAACCTGTCGCTTCGGGAAATGCCTTCCGGAACCAGCACAGGCGAAGACGGTTTTTTTACCCTGAATGTACCGGCCAACGACTCCATCGTTCTTAAAATATCCTACATTGGTTATCAGACAAAGTCAATCCCCCTGTTCCTCAGTTCTGAAGAAACCCTTAAACTCGATGTCGTACTTGAGTCTTTAATGACTGATTTGCCCGACATTGAAGTCACCGACAGGCAGGTGCTTACAGGAGACATCTCCCGGCTGGATCCCAGGCTGGCCACCATACTTCCCGGGCCTGGTGCAGGTGTTGAATCACTTATCCAGACCTTACCAGGCGTGTCAACCACCACAGAACTTTCGGCCCAGTATTCGGTAAGGGGGGGCAATTTTGATGAAAATCTGGTTTATGTGAACGGCATCGAAATATACCGGCCGTTCCTTGTAAGATCGGGACAACAGGAAGGCCTGAGTTTCCTGAACCCCGACCTGGTTTCCTCCATCGAATTTTCCGCCGGGGGCTTTAACGCAGAATACGGCGACAAAATGGCATCCGTACTGGACATCACCTACAGGACACCGGAAGAATTCGGGGGCTCCTTTTCGCTGAGTCTGTTGGAAGGCTCGCTGCACCTGGAAGGCGCATCCGACGACCAATCTCTTTCTTACCTCCTTGGCGTCAGGTATAAATCCAACCAGTACCTGCTTGGCACCCTTGATGCCCAGGGAGATTACCAGCCTTCCTTTTTCGACATTCAGGGCCTTTTGCGTTACCGGATATCAGATCAGTGGTCGCTCAGCCTGCTGGGAAACTACAACAACAACCGATATCGTTTTGAACCCGATATGCGGCGAACCCGATTCGGTACTGTTTCAGAGGTACGTGAGTTCACCGTGTATTTTGACGGCCGCGAGGAGAACCTCTTCAACACCGCTACCGGTGCCCTTTCCCTTGATTATAACCCGGGAGGGAATACGAGCCTGCGGCTCACAACCAGCGTTTTTCAGTCAGACGAGAATGAGCATTTTGATGTGCTTGGGCAATACTGGCTGCACCGTGTGGAAACAGACATGGGCCGGGACAATTTTGGGCAGCCGGTGGGTGAGCCACTTGGTGTCGGAACCTTCCTGGATCATGCCCGCAATTACCTCAATGCCATTGTATGGACCACAGAACTGAATGGTCGCTGGAACCCACCTGATGCCGATCTAAAATGGGGAGTTAGCTTCCGTAACGAAGATATTTATGACAGGTTAAATGAATGGAGCCTCGTGGACTCTGCCGGTTATTCACTGCCCCAGCATCCTCACAACGAAATATGGCTGCAAGACACGCTTCACACACGTATCCACACCCGCTCCAACAGGTTAACGGCATATTTGCAAAATACCACGGAATTTGTCCGGCCGCACGGACGTTTTGAATGGACTGCAGGGGTCAGGACACAATACTGGGACCTGAACAGGCAATGGGTGGTAAGTCCGAGGTCTACCCTGCTGTATAAACCGGAATGGGCACCCAGATGGTCGTTCAGGGGATCAGCAGGTTATTACCACCAGCCACCTTTTTACCGTGAACTCCGAAACATGGAGGGAAAACTCAATGAAGACATACAGGCTCAGGAGTCCATTCATTTTGTACTTGGATCCACCTACCATTTCACAGCATGGGACAGACCCTTCAGGTACACCACCGAGGCCTACTACAAACGATTGAACCACCTGATCCCATATGAGGTTGACAACGTCAGGATTCGTTATTACGCCGACAACAGTTCCCGCGGATATGCCACCGGCCTCGACATGCATATCAACGGAGAGTTTGTACCAGGCATTGAATCCTGGGCAAGTATGTCGCTGATGCAAACCAGGGAAAAGATTGATGGGGCATATACAACCAATGAAGAAGGTGAAAAACAGCCTGCCGGATACCTGCCCCGGCCTACAGATCAGCGGTTCAGTTTCAGCATGTTCTTTCAGGACTTTCTGCCCCGCAACCCCAGTTACCAGGTGCAGCTGGGCTTCTTCTACGGAACGGGGCTGCCTTTCTGGGCTCCGCAGCGCGACAGACAGCGCAATATTGGACGAATGCCTTCCTATCAGCGTGTCGATATCGGGTTTTCCAAAGAGCTCATCGGTAGCAGTACCAACCGGCAATCAGGCCCATTGGCACAACTGGAATCCTTATGGCTGACAGCAGAAGTTTTTAACCTGCTGGAGATCAACAATACAATCTCTTATACCTGGGTAAGTGATGTACAGAACCAGCAATTCGCTATTCCGAATTACCTTACCTCCAGACTGATCAACCTGAAAATCATTGCCCGACTCTAACACCTGCCTTTTTGTCATTTTTCTGCCAATTACCCGGCAATTAACCTCCTGGAAGGTGTCATATTTTCCAAATATCGGCTTTTGGGCCCATTGGCACAATCATTGAAAAGAATGTCCTGGAATTAAATTGACTCAACAAACAAAAAAGGAATAAACAATGAGCAAAATTATTGGTATTGACCTGGGAACAACCAACTCATGTGTTTCCGTAATGGAAGGCAACGAACCGGTAGTCATCCCGAACAGCGAAGGGCGTCGCACAACCCCTTCGATTGTGGCCTTTACGGAAAACGGAGAAAGAAAAATAGGTGATCCTGCCAAGCGGCAGGCCATCATAAACCCGGAAAAAACGGTTTACTCGATCAAACGCTTTATGGGGGAAACATATGATACCTCAGTAAAGGAAAGAGAGCGGGTAACCTACAAGGTAGAAAAGGGAGACAACAACACCCCCCGGGTTAAAGTGGACGACCGGAGCTACACGCCACAGGAACTTTCCGCAATGATTCTTCAAAAGATGAAGAAAACAGCGGAGGACTACCTGGGGCAGGAAGTATCTGAGGCCGTGATTACCGTTCCAGCCTATTTCAATGACCAGCAGCGTCAGGCCACCAAAGAGGCCGGAGAGATTTCCGGGCTGAAGGTGCGCCGCATTATTAACGAACCCACAGCTGCCTCTCTTGCTTACGGGCTCGACAAAAAAGACAGGGACATCCGTGTGGCTGTATTTGACCTCGGTGGCGGAACCTTTGACATCTCCATTCTGGAATTGGGCGACGGCGTATTCGAGGTGAAATCCACCAACGGTGACACCCACCTGGGTGGTGACGACTTCGACGATGTCATCATCAACTGGCTGGCCGACGAGTTTAAAAAAGATGAAGGTATTGACCTGAGAAAAGACTCCATGGCCCTGCAAAGACTGAAAGAAGCGGCAGAAAAAGCCAAGGTGGAGCTCTCCAGTGCCACCTCCACAGAGATCAACCTGCCGTATATCATGCCGGTTGATGGCATACCAAAACACCTGGTGCGTACACTGACGCGCAGTCATTTTGAAAAACTGAGCGATAAACTGATACAGGCCACCCTGGAGCCTTGCAAAATTGCCCTGAAGGAAGCAGGATTCCAGAGCTCCGACATCGATGAGGTGATTCTGGTGGGCGGTTCCACGCGCATACCGGCCATCCAGCAGGTGGTAGAGAAGTTCTTCGGAAGAAAACCCTCCAAGGGGGTGAACCCCGATGAGGTGGTTGCCATTGGTGCTGCCATTCAGGGCGGTGTACTCACCGGAGAGATCAAGGATGTGCTGTTGCTTGACGTAACCCCTCTATCACTGGGTATTGAAACCCTTGGTGGAGTTATGACCAAACTGATCGAAGCCAACACCACCATCCCCACCAAGAAAATGGAAACATTCTCCACGGCAGCCGACAACCAGACATCAGTGGAGATTCATATATTGCAGGGAGAACGCCCCATGGCCAAAGATAACCGTACCATCGGGCGCTTCCACCTTGACGGCATTCCACCATCACCAAGGGGAGTACCCCAGATTGAGGTAACTTTTGACATCGATGCCAATGGAATTCTGAATGTGTCTGCCAAGGACAAAGCTTCAGGCAAATCACAGAATATCCGCATCGAGGCTTCCTCCGGGCTGAGTGAAGAAGAAATCAAAAAAATGAAGGCCGAAGCAGAAGCACATGCTGAAAGCGATAAGAAGCAAAAAGAAGAGATCGACAAGCTGAATCAGGCCGACAGCCTTATCTTCCAGACTGAGAAACAACTCAAGGAGTTCGGCGAAAAACTGCCGGCCGACAAGAAAGAGCCCATTGAAAAATCTCTGGAAGAATTGAAGGAGGCCCATAAGAACAAGGATATGGAAGCCATAGATGCAGCCATGGGCACCCTGAACAACGCCTGGCAGGCCGCCAGCTCCGAAATGTATCAGAACACCCAGGAACATGGGCAACAGGCCGGAGAGGCAGGAGAGCAGCAGTCACAGCAGCAGGAAAGTGGCAAGAAAGACGACGACGACGATGTACAGGATGTAGATTTTGAGGAAGTGAAATAATTCCGGCTGCTGCCAAAGAAAAAGGGGTGGATCTTTTATGATCCGCCCCTTTTTTTTAATCCAGGCTCGCCGTCTGTCGCCGGGAGTCTCCCTGTTCGCAGAAGCCCTCCCTGCTCGCCTCAAAAACACCCCGGCTTTTTCTCCTGCAACTTGCCTATTTCTTTTTCTTGCGATCGAAAAAGGGGTTTTTCGATGTGGCACTCATGGGAATTCCATAAATTACCTTGTAATCTTTCCCCAAAAGCCCCATTTCCCTGGCAGCCACACCGATGGTGTACATAATACGGTTGTCGATCCGCGCATCCATGGCTGTACTGACCGCAGAACCCAGTGCAATACCCAGATCGCCTGTATTAAAGACACAAGGCACTTCGGGATGTTCATCCTTGGCACTGCAGTCCGGGAACCCGCACAAACCACAGGTTTTCAAACCAAGTGATCCGATTTTTGTCCCTATCAGCAAAACCACTGCAGTATCATTCTGCACATTTCCGGCGTCACGGGTAAAAATGGGGTTGTCTTCTTCTTTCCCGATTTTTTCCATGGTTCTGGCCAGTGCAGATACATCACTTCCCGTAACAATAGACATTCCAATGTTGTCAACACCTCTGGCTTTGGGTGCCGTCCGGGCGGCCACGATCATTTTTTTGGCGATATTCACCAATGCATCATGCCCCAGTTCATTTTCATTGATAATGGCCATAGCACTAAGAAAAATCTGCAAATTTTGCAATACTTTCAATAAATGTCATCGGATAAACCGCTTCCTGTGCTCCTCCGTCTGCACTTTTGGTCTTTACAACCAGCTCAACGGCATTTTTTCCCTCACTGTTTCCAGGTATGGGGAAAGCATCATTCCGGTGCAGCAATATTAGTACATCTGAGTCTTGCTGAATGTAGTCAGGCAGATCCGAAATGGCCGGTCTGGGGCTTTTCCCGCTTACCGGTACCGCGGCCTGGGAAAACAACAATACCGGCAAATCCAGTTCTGCGGCAAGTCGCTTAATGGATTGAACCATTTTTGCGAAATGAGACAACTGGTCACCCCCGTTCAAATCTTCTGCTTTAAGCAACTCCAGGTAGTCTACGATGATCAGATCAAGCTGCTGCTGTTGCTTAAGGTATCTTGCCTTTTTTGCCAGCAGATCTGTGGACAAAGCCGGTGTATCATCCAGATAAATCTTGGCCTTTGCAATGTTACTGAGCAGAGACAACATGTGATCCTTTTCACTGTCCTTAAATTTACCGGACTGCAGTTTATCCAGAGACATTCCTGTTTCGCTCTCAATCAAACGGTTGGTCATTTTGATATTGGAGCGCTCGGAAGAGAAGATGGCCACAGCATAATCATCCTTAACGGCCATATTGTTGGCCAGGGACAATAAAAATGCGGTCTTCCCCATGCCGGGACGAACCGCAATCGTGTATAACTGTCCTTTTTGTAATCCACCTGTCGCTTTATCAAGTGCTGCAAAACCGGTGGAAGCTCCCTCAGGAGTAAGCTTGTCGCCAAAGTTTTTTTTCAGGGTTTGGTTTACCAGCTCTCTGATACTGGTAAACCCCAAACCCTCTGGCTGCTCTGTGATTTCTAGCGTGTTTGTTTCCATATAAATATTTTTTTAAGAAAGGATATTCCGAATTGCAATATAAGTATTTTTTCTCAGAATTCCCATTGAACTTTTTTCAATGATTGTCGTTAAAAGGTTGTAATTATGTAAAAAACTTGATGATCAAAGGTTTCATGACTTCAACAAAATTTCTTAATTATTCTTAACCCATGAGCTGCTACTCCATCAAAGATCTGGAAAAGCTTTCAGGCATTAAAGCCCATACCATCAGGATGTGGGAGAAGCGCTTCAATATCGTTACCCCTGACCGGACTAAAACCAATATCCGTTGCTACAAGGACGAGGATCTAAAGAAGCTGCTTAACATTAGCACGCTTTACAGCCACGGGTTCAGAATATCGAAAATTGCGGCGATGAACCACCGTGAAATAAATGACAAAGTCTCGGAAATAACCCAGGACGGGGGCAGCCATGAGGATCACATCAATAATCTGACGGTCTCAATGATTGACATGGATGAGGCCACTTTTGAACAGGTTCTGAACAATGCCATCCTGAGGCTGGGTTTTGAGAAAACCGTCACGGATATCCTTTACCCTTTTCTCGAAAAGGTAGGAATACTCTGGCTGGCCGGCACAATCCACCCTGCACAGGAACACTATGTCACCAACCTGATCCGGCAGAAACTGATCATTGCCATCGACAGCCAGGTTCGCCCCGGCGAAGAAACATCTGAAACTTTTTTGTTGTATTTACCGGAACAGGAGCTCCACGAACTTGGCCTGCTTTTCTACAACTACCTCCTCAGAAAAAGCGGCTTTCAAGTGATCTACCTGGGGCAGTCGGTACCCTTCAATGACCTGCAGGAGGTGGCAAAGATCAAAAAGGTAGATTTCCTCTTCACTTATTTTATCGCAGCCCTCTCAACCCGGGAAGTAACCGAATACCTGGACAAATTATCCAAAAGCTTTCCGGACAAGACCATCTACATCACAGGAAGCCAGATCCGGAACCACCAGTCTGCACTGCCCCCCAACGTAATACCGGTAAAGGATGTGCAGCACTTCAAGGAACTCATGCAAATCAGTTAACTTTTCTTCTCAACCCCCCTGATACTTTTATTGGGTTCAACAGCAGCTGTTGTTCCTTTCACCACTTTGACTGATAGCACAGCAAACCCTTCCCTGATTTCCCAATTTAACCTTCCATTCGTGATTCCGCCTGACATCCCGGTGATCTGTCATGGCAGAACAATGTTTCATGCAGCGATATAATATATAAAATCAAATGTCCATTTAACAAATATTATATTCAAAAATTTCTTTTTAAGTATTTTGTTACTTAATTTTACTTAGCTAAACGACATCATAGGTAAACAAACAACCCTATTTGTCCTATAAGTTTTGTTAAAAAAATAAAAAACGCTTGCAGATTAATTTTTTCTGTTTAACTTTGAAATAAAATTATTAAACAATCCAAAAGCTATTGCCATGACAACACTCGAATTCAATTATAAGCTGATGGGATTACAAAACAACCTAAAATATTTTGCCTACACACTGACATCCAACTATGAAGATGCCCAGGATCTGGTGCAGGAAACTTATCTGAAGGCATTGACCAACCGGGAGAAGTTTACGGCGAATACCAATTTGAAAGCCTGGACATTCACCATCATGAAAAATACCTTTATCAACAACTACCGTCAGAGTGTAAGGAAAAACACCATCCTGGACAAAACTGACGATCTGTACTACCTGAACCTGTCAAAGGAAAGCAGCATCGGGTTACCTGACTCAGAGTACACCACCAAAGAGATCAGAAACACCATCAAAACCATTAGTCCCGAGCAGCGTACGCCTTTTGAAATGTACAACCAGGGTTATAAATACAAAGAGATCGCTGACAAACTGGGGCTGTCGATCGGCACAGTGAAAAGCCGGATCTTTTTTACCCGTAAAAAACTGATGGAAGCACTGAAAGAGCAATAACACAAGGCCATTATCAATCTCTATATTTTCCCTTTGTTTTCAATCCCCGGTACTGACTGTCAGGCCGGGGATTCTTCTTAATGCATGAAAGTATTTTCTTAACTTTGCGTGGATCACCTTACTGAACAAAGTTTCAATGCGTGTATTCAAGTTTGGCGGGGCTTCGGTAAAAGACCCCGATTCAGTAAAAAATGTGGCAAAGATCATCAGGGATCACCATGGCACGGATCCGCTGGTGGTTGTATTATCAGCCATGGGCAAAACCACCAATGCCCTGGAGCGGCTTTGCGCACACTTCATGGAAGGCAACAGGAAAGCCATGATGGAGGAGTTCACACTGATCAAGAACCGCCACATGGAAATTGCCGCGGGATTGTTTCCCGACCGCACCCATCCGGTTTTCAACACCCTGGAGCAGTTGTTTTACCACCTTTATTATTACATCAGTGAAAAACCGGGAAACAACTACAACTACGAATACGACCGCATTGTTTCTACCGGGGAAATGGTCTCCACACAGATTCTCAGTACCTACTTAACTGAAACCGGGCTGTCGAACCGTTTATTCCCTGCCCAGAAACTGATCATTACTGATGCCACTTTCAGGGATGCACGGGTTGACTGGATCATGAGTGTCCAAACCATACAGGAGCAACTTTCTCCGTTCCTGAAACCGGAAACCGGGCATGACAAACCCTCCCTGGTAATCACCCAGGGGTTTCTCGGGGGAACTCCCCAGGGATTTACCACCACACTCGGAAGAGAAGGATCCGACTACACGGCTGCCATTATTGCTTACGCCCTTCAGGCCAGCGAAGTGGTTATCTGGAAAGATGTGCCCGGCTTGCTGAATGCAGACCCCAAACTACTGAAAAACGCTGTTCTCTTAAAAAACATCAGCTACCAGGAAGCCCTTGAGTTATCCTATTACGGAGCGACGGTGATTCACCCAAAAACCATCAAACCACTGCTCAGCAAAGGCATTCCACTAAAGGTGAGATCTTTTGAAAAACCTGAATTAAGCGGATCAGTCATTGATGACAATACCTCCAGTGACGGGAACTGCCCCTCCTATATTTTCAAGTTCAGCCAGGTGCTGGTTTCCATTTTCCCAAAAGACTTCAGTTTTATTGCCGAGGATAACCTTTCGCGTATTTTCGCAGATTTTGCACGAAACGGTGTCAGAATCAACCTAATGCAAAATTCCGCCATCAGTTTTTCAGTCTGTTTCGATTTTGATAAAACCAAAACCCCTGCGTTGCTCAATGACCTGAAGCAGAATTTCAACATTCGTTATAACAACGGACTGCAGCTGATCACTGTCAGGCATTACGACAATGTCCGGCTGAATGATCTGGTTGAAGGGAAAGAGGTCGTCATGGAACAAAGAAGCAGAACAACTCTTCAGTTGCTTGTCAATCAATGCATTCGGGGCATCAATCAATCAGCTTCCTGATTTTGTCCGCCAAAACCCCGGATAGTTTTAGGTGAGATTCATGCGTCCAGCCTGCCACATGAGGGGTAAGCACCACCCTGGGGTGGCCGGCCAGAAACCGGAAAGGTTCAGGAAGATCCCAAAGATCCAGGTCTTCAAAAGAAAGATGCTCATATTCCAGAACATCAAGGGCAGCCCCCCTTACCTTGCCCGAGCGCAGCGCCCGGCAAAGATCCGCCGTATTCAATACCGGACCACGTGAAGTGTTGATCAGGAAAATTTCTTTTTTAAAACGGTTGAAATAATCAAAATCTGCAAGATACCGGGTTTCATCAGTCAATGGAACATGCAAACTTAAAAAATCGGCACTGCAAAAAATCTCTTCCATATTGCTTTCCCCAACCCATCGTGAACCATAACCTTTCTTGTACTTATCATAAGCCAGAACCTTCATTCCAAAGCCGGCAAGGCAGCGCGCAAAAGCACTTCCTGTATGGCCATAACCAATAATGGCCATGGTCTTACCCCTTAGTTCCGTGCCCCTGTTCTCCTCACGCTTCCATGAAGCATTGCAAACCTCGTTGTGAGCCTTACAAATACAGTTTACAAGCGACAAAAGCATTCCTGTGGCATGTTCACCCACAGCATCACAGTTCCCCTCCGGGGAATTCAGGCATACAATTCCTCTGCGTTGGGCATATTTCACATCAATATTTTCGAGACCACTTCCCACACGACCAATAAAATGCAATTTATCTGCATACCTGAGTTCTTCCTTTCCCAGAAAGAATTTACTCCGGACAATAATACCGGTCAATCGGGGCATCAGATCAAGCAGCTTATCACGGGTAATTTCCGGATCATGAATGCAGTTGTACCCCAGCCCCTCCAGCTCAGCAGAAAGCAAGGGGTGAGCGGTATCCAAAAACAATACATCTCCGGATGCAGGCATAACGTTTGGTTATTGGTTATCGATCAGCTCCTGAAAACTATCAAGCAATTCCTGCCCGGCATTTTCACAGGAAGAACCAACCACCTCCTCGGAAAACTCGGTATAATAGTTCGGGTTCAGTTCAGGATCACCTGAATACCGGACCGGTATCTGCAAACGGGTATCGGCAATAAGGGAACCACCCCCCCCAAAACGCCCGGTGTTCGGAGGGTGGTTAATGACAAACCACGAACAGACTCCAAACTGGGTATAGATCCTCCCCCAGGTATCTCCACCGCGAACGGTATAGGGGATATCTTCAGGCAGGGCACGGGGCTCATCCAGGGCGAGCGAAAGGGTATCATCAGGCGACTCAACATCTGCCTCCGCTTCATCCGCTACAATCGGAATATTCACTGCCGGCTTCGGATCATAAAGAAACAGGTCATACACCATGTAGCCCACCAGCAGTAAACCTGCCAGGTAAGCAATATATTTGATCTTCTGCAATCTATTCTTATCCTTTGGTTGCTTGCTGCTTGTCTTTTTCGGCATATCTTCTTTTAAAACTGATGACTTTGGCCGGCGAGCAACCTGCCCCCTGCCTTCCACAAAACTCCGCTGTCGGTTTTCCAGGTTATAAAAACGCAGCATCTGCAAGGCCATGGCCTCCTTTTCATCTTTTCCATCAAACAGGCGTGCCATACGGGCCACTTTTGTCTGCAACGGCATTGAATCCTGCAGAATCTTTCTTGTTTGCTTCAGGCAGAACAATTCACAGCTCCTGCCCGAACCAGCAAGGAGTAAATCCTGATTTACCGGAATAAAGGGTGCTGACGGAAACTGCGGAGAAACAACAGGTTGTTCGCCCATGAAAGCTGAGCCCCTGTCATCCGCCTCCTGACGTTCCATCACCGGCCACGACAAGGGGATCACTCTTTTTCCTGTAAACACATACAGACAGACATCGCCGACCCAGGCGTAAAAAACCTTCCCCTCCTGAAAAATGACGCACAAACAGCTCAATGGAGGAAGGTCCTCCCTGGCATCTTTCCGGTAAGTGTGGTACAGATACCCACTTGTGTACATCAGTGCATTCCTGGAAACCTCCTCCAAATCATCATCCGTCTCATTTTCCAGGTAGTACCTGATTCGCTGCAGAGCTGTAGCCGTACGCACGGCTTCCTCTTCCCCCGTTCCCTGACTTGCTGCAATCACAAAGGCGAACCCACCAGGCGTCTCAAACATTTCTTCCCTGTGCAGACCACCGGGATCCGGACCTGTTGCCCGGCCAATGTATTCGAATGTATTAAACTTTTTGGTTGTCATAAGCAACGACTTCCCTTACCAGACAAAAATACATCTTTTAACCGAAAATAAAACAAGGCCTCAGCCTGTATGCCGGGCAATCTCCACAAATTCACTGACTGTAAGCTGTTCCGGGCGCTCTCCCCTGATGCGGGGGTTCAACTCCGCCCAATCAACATGCAATCCTTTCAGGGAGTTCCTGAGTGTTTTTCTTCTTTGATTAAAAGCGGTTTTTACCACGGCAAAAAATAAAGCCTCATCACAGTCGAGCGACATGTTTGGCCTGGAAGTAAGACGCAACACAGCAGAGTCTACTTTGGGCGGGGGAACAAACACATGGGGCGGAACGTCAAACAAAAGTTCCACTTTGTAAAAAGCCTGCATCAACACACTGAGAATCCCATAGGTTTTACTTCCGGGAGGCGCAGCGATCCGTTTGGCCACCTCTTTCTGAAACATCCCAACCACCTCCGGGATCCGGTACCTGTGGTGCAGCACACGAAACAGGATTTGTGAGGAAATATTGTAAGGAAAATTACCGATGACAGCTACAGGCTCCTTGTCGGCAATTTTTGATATATCCCAACTCAGGAAATCCCCTTCGATAATTCGTTCTTTCAGCTCAGGATACCTGGCATGCAGGTACCGGACTGATTCAGCATCCACCTCCAACCCGTACCAACGAATCTTTTCCCGGCTGATCAGGTGGCGTGAAAGCATTCCAGTGCCAGGGCCTACTTCAAGAACAGTGGTATATCTTCCGTGACCGGTCAAACTGCCGGCAATTTGACGGGCAATATTGGCATCAGCCAAAAAATGCTGGCCCAGTGCCTTTTTGGGGCTTACATGATGTGTCACAATTATTCGATTCAGTTTACCATATCGCCACGAAGGTTACGAAAACGACTCCTGGCTGTCTGTGCATAAATACTACCCGGGTAGTCACTCATAATATGCTGGTACAACTCCATGGCTTTGTCATGGTTCTCAAAATAATGATGTTGCAGCTCAGCCCTTTTGAATAATGCCTCATCGGCCAGCAGCCCATCTGAATACTCTTCAGTGATCGTGGCAAGCAAACTATCCATAGCGTCATAGTTTCCCCTGCTTTCCATGATCTCCGCACGGGCATAAAGCACATCATCGTTGATCTGGTGGGCTGGAAAACGCTCCCGGATCGAATCCAGCACCTGCTCCGCCTCATTGTAGCGATGCATAAAAATATGCTGTTCGGCCCGGGCAAACATCTTAAGGGGTTCGGTATTTCCGTCTCCGGTTACATTATCCTGTATCCGTAAAGAAAGTTTGATTGCGTCATTGGCAATCAGTCTGGATGTTCCGGCCTTCAGCACATCAAGCTGTGCCTTCGCCCAGTCAAATTCGCCGATAAAATAGGATAGCCGTGCATTTTTGAATTTGGCCTCATGAGCCAGGGGGTCATCCCGAAACATCCGGTCTACCTGAGAGTACAGCAAGGTGGCATCCCAAACCTCACCCGTTAGAAGCAAAATATCGGCCAGTTCCACCCGGCACTCCCCCTTCACCCGGTCAGAAACGCCTGAGAGATCCAGGATTTGCTCCAGCAGCACGATGGCCTCTTCACTGCGATCAAGGTAAAACGCTTTCAGCCTGGCCAGGTTCCTGACCAGCTGAACAGTGGTTCCCCGTATCCCCATCCGGTCAATGGCCTCAATGTATTCCTGTTCCACTTCCTCCAGGGTTTCCCTTTCATAATCGTAGCCACTGGTTACGGCCAGAAAACGAACATTCAAAAACCCAACCAGGGCTTCCAGGTAAAAAGGAGCTTCCTCACCCTGGTCAAGCAAGTATTGGTAAGCCTCAGCGGCCACTTCAAAGAATTCGTTGCGTGTACTGAGCTCAGCCACCTCCAGCACCAGTTCACCTTCCTGACCCAGACGGCGGTCAAGGGCCCTTGCCTGACGAAAAGCCATCCGGAAGTCCTGTTGCTGCATCGACAACCATAACAGCATTTCGGCATACATAATATTATCAGGATGGCGCTGGGTGCGCGCCAGCAACACACTTCGCAAAGCTTCATTACGGGAAAACTCCGGATCGTTGGCAATGGCGTCCTGGATCATTCCCCTGACCCTGTCCATATCTTCCCTGAATTCATTCAAGTAATCCAGGTACTCTTCCATCATGGACTTATAATCTCCTTTTTTTTCATAAAGTTCAGCCATATGCAGATGCAGCGGATGGTCTTCGCCGAGCAATTTTCTTCCCTGCCTGAAAGTCTCCATTGCCCTGTCGGTATATCCCCGCGCCTCAAAAGCCGTTGCAAGATCAACCACACTGGCATAACGCGCCTCCAGGTCATCTATGAGTGCGTCAAAATGCCGACGCGCACGTCTGGAATTCCCCGCGCGTTGTTCCACCCAGCCCTGGTCCACGGCATAACGGACTTCTCCGGGATGACTTTCCTGCTGTGCTTCCGTAAGTCGCCGGGCACTCCTGTATTCTTCAAGCTCAAGCAGGCTTACAAGGTAATTATTGTAAATCAGGGGAGATGGGTTTTCATCGTAAAGCCCTTCATAGATTGCCACGGCACGCTCATAGTCACCTTCCCTGAAATACTGAGCTGCCAGCCGTTCATCTGTTGATGAGTCAGACGCAACAAGACCGGCGGGCATCATTACCAGCAGGGAAAATAAAAACAAACACAAGGCAATCGTACTTCGCATCACCCAACAAGTCAAATCTCTAAATTTTGTCAAAACCAGTATAAGGACGCAATACCTCCGGTATGATAACGCTGCCCCCCTCCTGCTTATTCTCCAGCAAGGCGGCCAAAATGCGGGGCAGTGCCAAAGCACTTCCATTAAGGGTATGCGCCGGCAGGTTTTTACCTTCTGGTGTACGGTAGCGGAGTTTCATCCGATGCGACTGGTAAGCCTCAAAATTCGACACAGAGCTTACCTCCAGCCAGCGCCCCTGTGCCCCTGACCAAACTTCCATGTCAAAGGTCAGCGCAGCAGCAAAGCCCAGATCCCCGCCACACAAACGGGCAATCCGGAAGGGAAGCTCCAGCTTTTTCAGCAAAGCAGCCACATGATCAACCATTTCGTCCAGTGCCTGATAGCTTTTTTCAGGATGGGTCACCTGCACGATCTCCACCTTGTCAAACTGATGCAAGCGGTTCAGCCCGCGCACATCCTTTCCATAGGAGCCCGCTTCCCGCCGGAAACAAACAGAGTACGCTGTGCATTTCACCGGCAGCTCATCCTCCTTCATGATGGTATCACGGAACAAATTCGTAACCGGCACCTCCGAAGTGGGGATCAGGTACAGATCATCTGACGGCACATGGTACATCTGCCCGTCTTTGTCAGGAAGCTGGCCGGTACCGTATGCAGAATCAGCATTCACCATCAGCGGTGGCTGAACCTCCATGTAACCTGCCTTTTCGGCTTCATCCAGAAAGAAAGCGATCAGGGCCCGTTGCAGTTTGGCTCCTTTACCTTTATATACAGGAAACCCGGCACCGGTAATCCTGGTTCCCGCTTCAAAGTCAATGATATCAAGCTTTTTACTCAGCTCCCAGTGGGGTAGTGCATCAGGGGCCGCAGCAACAGCTTCTCCTTCCTGCCTGACAATTTCATTGTCTGCATCAGTATTCCCGGCAGGCACAGAAGGATGAGGGATATTGGGCAAGCGGGTCATCAGGTCACTCAACTCTGAGCCAACCGCGTCCAGTTTTTCCTGAAGGGATTTGGCCTGCTGTTTTAAACGTGCCGATTCCTGTTTTAAATCCTCGGCTTCCTGTCCCTTGCCGGACTTGTACAACTCACCGATACGCCGGGCAAGCACCTTGCTTTCCGCCAATGTATCATCCAGCTGCTTTTGCATCTGCCTGCGCTCACTGTCTGCCGTAGCCACACGCTCCACCAGGTCTTCGGCATCCATATTTCTTACCTTAAGCCTTTCGACCACCTCACGGCTGTTTTCCCTGATAATTTGAATATCAATCATTTTATTAGTTTGGGCTGTTAGTATTCAATAATTATTGCAAAAGATCAAAATTACGAAAACCACGGCAAAAAAAAATCCTGCCGTGGCAGGATTGATTTTTTCGATGTTTCGGTAAATCCCGAAATTTGAAGTGCCTTATGCCTGGGTTTCAGCAGGAGCTTCTTCCCCGCCTGAAGCCTCAGCAGCGGTTGATTCCTGCGGAGTTTTCTCCACACTGACCTCAGCCACAGGCTTACTATCTTTTGTTTCTGCCACAGGTGCCTCTGTCAAAGGCTCAACGGAAACATAGGATTTATTACCGTACGACTTTTTGAAAACCACCTTGCCGTCAATCAGTGCATAGAGGGTATGGTCCTTGCCCATCCCCACATTGCGGCCAGGATTGTGCCTGGTACCACGCTGTCTTACAATAATGTTTCCGGCAGTAGCGACAGAACCACCAAATATTTTAACACCGAGCCTCTTGCTATGCGACTCGCGACCGTTACGTGAGCTACCAACTCCTTTCTTATGTGCCATAGTTTCTTATTTTTCGGTTGCCAAACTTTCTTATGCGGTAATCTCTTCAATCTGGATCTGAGTCAGCGGCTGGCGATGACCATTCAGTTTCTGGTAGCCTTTGCGCCTTTTCTTTTTGAAAACAAGCACCTTGTCGGCTTTCACATGCTCCAGCACTTTGGCTTTGACCTTTGCGCCTTCCACAACAGGGGTTCCCACCTGAATATTATCGCCGTCAGCCAGCAACAGCACCTGATCAAACTCCAGTTCATTGCCCGCTTCGTTATCCAGCAGATTTACAAAAAGCTTCTGATCTTTCTGAATCTTGAATTGCTGGCCGCCTATTTCAACAATTGCGTACATTTCTTATCCTTGGTTAAAAGTGAGTTACTCGAATATTGGGGTGCAAAGATAAACAAAAAAAACCAAGGAGCAAGAACCCGGCTAAATATTTTTCCTGCTGTGTTTTAGGGAATGGACAGGCCAGGACTATATGGTAATGGACGGGCCAGGACTATATGGTAATTGACAGGCCAGGACTATATGGTAATGGACGGGCCAGGACTATTATGATGGTTCACTTTTCCCTATCTTTGCATGGGAACAGGGTTATTTATGTGCAGGATAGCAGGCTTATTTAGCAGTGGGGTCTCCTGCCCGCCGATCTCTTAATCGGCCCTGACCGGTCAATTATGATGTTGCTCATCCGGCTACCTGTTGCTCAACCAGCTACCTGTTGCTCAACTGACTACCTGTTGCTCAACTGGCTGCCAGGTGGGAGTTGATTAAAAACATTTTACCATGGCACAGGAAATTGAACGAAAATTCCTGGTAAGCGGTGACTTTCACCCTTACACATCTGGTCAGTCCCATATCACCCAGGCTTACCTGTCTTCGGCACCAGGGCGGGTTGTCAGGGTCCGGATCGAGGAAGAAAAAGGGTTTCTGACCATCAAGGGAAAAACCGGACAAGATGGCACAAGCCGTTATGAATGGGAAAAAGAGATCCCGGCAGAAGAAGCCCGTGAATTATTGAAGATCTGTGAACCCGGCATGATCGAAAAGATCAGACACCGGGTACCGGCCGGACACCACACATACGAAGTAGATGAATTCCTCGGGCCAAACAAGGGGCTGATACTGGCCGAGGTAGAACTGGAGTCACCGGATGAGTCTTTTGAACGACCCGGGTGGCTGGGCGAAGAGGTCACCGGAAACCCCCGGTATTACAATGCCTCCCTGGTAAAAAACCCGTATAGCACCTGGGATTAACCGCTCACCGGTACCGCCATTCACCGATACCGCCATTCATTGATACCGCCATTCATTGATACCACCATTCATCGATACCACCGTTCATTGATACCACCGTTCATTGATATTGCCATTCACCAATACCGCTCGCCACAGGGCAGCACGAAGAAAAATTCAGGCGTTGGCTGGCCCCTTTCACCGGCCGGCAGGTTGCCTGGGTTTCCTCTGACGCCGGTTGGCCATGTAAACACCCAGCAGTATCATGGCAATCCATAGAATATACAGGGGCAGAAAAACTTCCCCGTCGGCCACCCCCCAGAAGATTGACACAACCGGCATCAGATAAGTAACCGTCGAAGTGAACAGCGCCGAAGTCTGCCGTATCAGCCAGTTGTGAATAATCATGGCCAGGGCTGTGCCCACAATGGCCAGTATGGCAATATAGCCCAGGCTGGACCACCCTGCCGGATCATCTGCCAGTACAGTCAAAAAACTGCTACCGGCAAACAGCCAGATCAGCGATGGGATGCCGATAAACATAAAAGCCACCGAAGTGATGGTCAGGGCATTGAACCCATATAAGTACTGCTTGATCAGGTTCATATTGGTGGCATAACAAACGGCCGCAGC
>PWGY01000252.1 GCA_003554665.1 Bacteroidales bacterium
ATCCGGCTCTTTCATTGATAACCATCACCTTGGGCCCCCAGATCCCGGCCATCGGGGTTGTAAACGGACGCCTGTCGGCTGCCTTGGAGTTGAAGTAACCATGAAGCTGGCGGTTCATGATGTCGACCATATAGTCAGCAGCAGATCCGCCACCGTTATTGCGTTCATCAATCACAGCACCCTTTTTGTGCTGCTGGGCAAAATAATAGCGGTTGAAAAACTGATAGCCCGCATCGCTTGTATTGGGAACATACACATAAGCCAGTTGCCCGTCTGACAACTCATCAACCAGCCGGCGGTTGCCCTCCACCCAATTCATCATGCGAAGTTGATTCTCATTGGAAACAGGAACGACAGTTATTTCGCGGGAACCCTCCATCACAGGCTCACTGTTTACGCGAATTGTGGTTTGACGGTTTGCTGTTCCCTCAAAATATTTGTACAAGTTGACAGATGCATCAACCTGAACGCCGTTTACCGCCAGCAGGTAGTCCCCTTCATGCACATCAATTCCGGGAGCGGAAAGAGGAGCTCGCATCGTAGGATTCCAGTCTTCCCCGTCATAGATCTTTTTAAAACGGTAATGGTCTCCTGCCACTTCATAATCAG
Source organism: Bacteroidales bacterium (assembly GCA_003554665.1). The sequence continues at coordinate 610 of PWGY01000252.1, forward strand.
CCCCCAGAAGCCCAACCGGAACACGGTCCACAGAAGGCATATCGCCTCCCCGTACATAGGAATGGCCCACAGCCACTTCACCGCCCATGATCTCAATCACATAATTCAGATCGGTGCGATGCCTGACGTGGTCCACCCATGGCCTGTACCAGTCATAGATTTCATCCCATGGTGCACCATGTACATTATCCACATAAAGGAAGTCTCGCTGCAGCCGCCAGCCTTCCCTGAACATCTGCTCCCATTCCTTTTTTGGTTCAATGCGCATGCTGATATTTCCAACAGCCTCCAGCCTGCCTTCTCCCACGTTGGGGGTCCTGCCTGTAGTATTGACAATGCCCCAGGTGGCACCGCTGCGGTAAAGCAGAGAAGCCCTGTCCCCGGAGGTTACCGCCTGCAATACGGGCGACAGGAACTCTTCCGACTCGCGCGATGCAAAACTGTAACGATGCAGGGTCCGGCCAAACTGATTGGGCACATTTTCCAGGTAAAATACATGACCCTCGGGACCGGCAACCAGTCCGGCGTAATCCCTGGCCGGAATATTAACCGCCACAATACGGCTCATAAGTCCTTCGGCATCAATACGTACCAAATCATTTTCATCCTCACTGTCATTGCCCTCATCATTGTCATCGGTTTCCTCCTCATCACTTCTGGGCAGCAGTGGTGATTCTCCATCTTCGGCAAGAACCATCGCATACAGAGAACGGGTAATGGGGCTGTCATAGGCACTCATATCGAGCCAGCCGGTATTCGGACCATAATCGGTACTGGCCAGAAAATAGAGATAGTCGCCTGAAGCATCCCAGACCGGGGTAATGGCGTCAGCCATTCCGTCAGTAGCCTGGATCCGTTCCCCGGTTTCAACGTTATAAAGCACGATGGCCTTAAACATACTCTCCAGGGTATGGGCATAGGCTATCCACCGACTGTCGGGCGACCAGACAGGGTGCATGGTACGTTCGGGAGTCACATAACGGTCGGTATCTACCAGGTTCACCTCTTCGGTTTCGACATCAACATAATAAAGATTCAGATGGGTATCGGTGTAAGCAATGTACTGGCCGTCGGGCGACCACTCCGGGCGAAAAAAGAACGAAGGCTCAGGGAGGGCAATTGTCCGGGGCGCTTCCATTCCTTTCTGATCCCGGATCACCAGCTGGTACTCACCCGCTTCATCGGAAAACCAGGCAATGGACTCCCCGTCGGGAGACCAAACCGGGAAACGATCAGCGACCCCGGTATTGCTTGAAATATTGCGCGGGTCACCATGCTCTCTGGGAACAGAAAAGACCTCTCCCCTGTACTCAAACAGGGCCCGCTGCCCTTTTGGCGACAGGGACGGGTTTTGAAGTGCAGTGGCACTGACATTCTCCCACCGCGGACGCGACCAGTGAAAGTCACCGCGGACATTGATCACCAGCTGCTCCTGCCTGTCTCTCTCCGGATCCAGGATGTGCAGGCTGCCTCCCTGTTCATAAACAATGACCCCGCCTCCGGCATTGAGATTCTTCACGTCAAATTCCACATGAAAAGTTTCCTGATTCAGGGTCTGCGTAGTCATATCATACGACCAGATATTGGCAGCATAATCCCGCTCCGAAATGAAATAGACCGTATTCCCCAGCCATATGGGATTCATGTGACGCTCATCGTCTGTTTGGGGTGTGGTAACCAGGGAATGGTCTTCCAGATCAAAAACCCAGATCGGTTTGGCCTGACCGGCCCGGTAGTTTCTCCATTCGGGATCCACAAAACCAACCTCCTGATAGGCCACATATCGACCGTCAGGAGATATCTGGCCATTGTTGGCCCTGGGAACCGGGAGGCTTTCCGGCATACCACCGTTTTTGTGAATGGTATAGAATTTCGATTCGCGGGTGGGAACACTCTCTCTTCCGGAGGCAAAAAGTATATGTTCTCCGTCGGGGGTCCATCCCATCACCTGGTCTGCACCAGGATGCCATGTGAGACGGCGCGGCTGCCCGCCTTCCACGGGCACCACATAAATGTCGTTATTCCCGTCATACTGGGCAGTAAAAGCCACGAGGCTTCCGTCCGGAGAAAGATGCGGCAAACTCTCGGATCCTTCATCGCTGGTCAGGCGGCGGGCTTCATCACCATCCCGCTCTACCACCCACAAGTCGTTTGCATACACAAAAACAATATGGTTGTCGCTAATGGTGGGCTGTCGAAGCAATAAAGTGCCCTCTGAGGCAAAAAGCGGCAGTCCCCAAAGCATAAACGCCATGGAGAATAACAAGAAACGTCTGATCATGATGATTTGTGTTTGGTTGATTGGCTATACATTGATGCACTTTGGGGGCTAAAGTTATAAAAGATTATCACACCCCTGCCAAAGAAATTTCGTAGATTTGGGCCATTGTAAAGCAATTGACATTCAATTACAAGGCCTTTAAAAATTAAAATGCCCCCATGAAAAAACTATTCCTTTCGTTTTCCATCGTTTTTTTCTCGTTTTATCTTGCTGCAGGACAACAGCCGGATTATGGCGACAATGACCGTGATGCACTTATTAAAGCACTTCATGCGGTTTCAGAAAATGATATTTCCGACTGGATGCATACGCTGACCGCTCCTGAAATGAAGGGTCGCCTGTCCGGCGATATTGGTTATGACCGGGCAGCCGACTGGGCCGCGGGCATGTTTGAATCCTGGGATGTGGGCCCTTTTCTCGATCACGGCTATTTCCAGGAATTCGATCAGCCCTATACCCTGGTCAAAGACAAGGGAAAACTGGAAATCCATATCCCGGTTGGTGACGAAGCGGTCACCAAATCATATACCTACGGCGACGACTACTGGCCCTGGGGGATTTCCGGAAGCGGCGAGGTAACGGGTGAGGTTGTATACGTGGGCCATGGCATTTCAGCTCCGGAACTGGGATACGACGATTATGCCGGTATTGATGTTGAAGGTAAAATTGTGATCACCGAGCTGGGTGTTCCTTACACAGGTAATAACCAGGACAGCCTGTTGCTGTGGGCGCCTTACGTGGATCACTCCAACAAGATAAAGTTCGCGCTGGAGAACGGCGCCAAAGGACTGATTTTCGCCTACCATGTGGCCAGCCCCAGGCCAACGGTTGATGAGGATTTTATTTTCCTGGCTTCCACCGATGAAGTGGTGGAAGATTTGCTTGCCGGCACCGGTTATGAGCTTGAAGAGGTCAGGAATCATATCAGCTCCACCCTCACCCCCAAGTCTTTCAGTACGGGCAAAGAAGCCACGCTCGGGCTGACCACCGAATATCACCCCGATGGAAAAACCTCCAACGTGGTGGCCATGATCGAGGGCAGCGACCCTGACCTCAGGGATGAATTCATCGTGGTGGGGGCCCATCTCGACCACCTGGGCATGATGCCTGTGCTGTTTCCCGGAGCCATGGACAATGCTTCAGGTGTATCACTTGCACTGGGCATTACAAAATCCCTGGCGAAAGCAGAAATAGACCTGAAAAGAAGCCTGGTCATTCTGCTTTTCGGTGCCGAGGAAGTGGGCCTGGTAGGAGCTAAACACTTCATTGAAGCTTTCCCTTATGATACAGATCAAATTAAAATGATGATCAACCTGGATATGGTCGGAAGGGGTGATTCATTTTTTGCCTCCACGGCCGAACCCTGGGACTCTCTGCTGGAAGCAATCGAATACAACAACGACAGTTGGGTACACAGACCCTTTACTCCGGTCAGCCGACCCTGGAATTATCAGATCCGTCCGCGAACCGATGGTGCGGTGTTTTACAATGAAAAAATTCCGGCCATCACCTTCGGCACAAGGGGTGCCACAACACCCACCCTCTATCACGTTCCCGAAGACACAATCGAACAGGTGGAAGTAGAGATCATGCGGGATGTGATCAAGGTGCTTACCATGAGCATTGCCAACCTGGGCAATATGGAATCTCTGGAAACAGAAACCCCTTAAACGATTCCATCACCCAACAATATCCAGTAGCATCATGCGTGAACACGATTTAGATCATATTAAGCCCGAAGGCGATCCGGATAAGAAAGGAATGGATCGCCGCTGCTTCCTGAAAATGGGTGCCATTTTTGCCGGGGGAGTGGCATCCTTTGGCAGCCTGATCGGCTGTACCGATGACAAACAGCGTATCAGGCTTCCGGGCAAACTTGAAAAAGACGGCACCGTGATCGTCAGGGCGGGATGCCCTGCCCATAACTGTGGTGGCAGATGTGTGCTGAAATTGTCGATCCGCGAAGGGAAGATTGTTCGCATCGAAACCGATGACCGTCCGGGCGACGACATCAGCGACCCCCAGCTCAGGGCCTGCATAAGGGGCCGGGCCTACCGCCGCCGCCAATACCATCCTGACAGGCTGAAATACCCCATGAAGCGCGTGGGAAAGCGTGGGGAAGGACGCTTTGAAAGGATCTCCTGGGATGAAGCACTGGACACCATGGCCGTGGAGATCAAAAGGATCAGGGAAAAATATGGCAACTCAGCCATCCTGGTTC
>PWGY01000199.1 GCA_003554665.1 Bacteroidales bacterium
CGGCGGATCCGGACACCCCTGGATCCGGATGTGACCTATTCTGATGATCCTTTGCGGATGATGAGGGCCATCCGTTTTGCCGCACAACTGGATTTTCTTGTTGACACCTCATCGTTTGAGTCCATTCAGCGCCATGCCGGGCGCGTTTCCATTGTGTCGGTGGAAAGGGTAATGGATGAATTCAACAAGATCATGCTGTCTCCTGCCCCGGGCAAAGGGATCAAAAAACTTCGTTCTTCCGGATTACTGAAGCATTTTTTTCCAGAGTTGGACGCCCTTTACGGAGTGGAGGAGGTTGATGGAAAAGCCCATAAAGACAACTTTTTTCATACCCTTCAGGTACTTGACAATGTGGCAGCAAAATCTGAAGATCTCTGGCTCAGGTGGGCGGCTCTTCTGCATGATATTGCCAAGCCGGCCACCAAGCGCTTTGACCCGGAAGTCGGATGGACATTTTATGGACATGAGTTTGCCGGACATAAAATGGTTAAAGGGATTTTCCGGCGTCTGAAACTTCCCATGAATGAAAAAATGCGGTATGTGCAGAAGCTTGTTCTTCTGCACCTCCGGCCCATTGCACTTACTGAAAATATTGTGACCGATTCTGCTGTCAGGAGGCTGCTTTTTGAAGCTGGTGATGACATCGATGATCTGATGACATTATGTGAGGCTGATATCACTTCGGGTAACCCGGACAAGGTAAAAAGATACCTGGAAAACTTTGAAAATGTCAGGTTAAAACTGAAGGAAATTGAAGAGAAAGACAGGTTGCGTAACTGGCAACCCCCGGTCACCGGAGAGGATATTATGGAGGCTTTTGGATTGTCGCCATGCCGGGAAGTCGGTCAGATCAAAACAGCCATCAGGGAAGCGATCCTTGAGGGCGAAATTGCCAATGACAGGGTTGAAGCTCTCCGCAGGATGGAAGAAGAGGGACAGAAATTGGGGCTCAGCCTGAAGAAAGCGTTGAATTAATCTTTACCTTTGTTGAATATAATTATGTGGTGCGGCACCAAATCCGCTATTATGCTTATTTATAAGTTTAAAATATCTTTTGAAGACCAAACCGATTTCCTGCGGGTAATTGCCCTTCGTGCAGATCAGACATTTGAAGACTTTCACCAGGCGCTTTTAGGGAATCTGGGGCTTGACCCCGGTATGCTGGCTTCCTTTTATCTTTGTGATCACAGCTTCCGTAAACTCAAGGAGATCAGCCTGGCAGACACAAACACTGCTTCCGATGATAACAGTACTCGGCCACTTATGCAGGATGCTGTGCTGAAGGACTTTATTGATGACCCCCACCAGCGTTTGCTTTTTGTATACGACTCTTTGAATCAATGGACTTTTTATATTGAAATGGTTAAAATACAACAGGCTGCCAGTGATACGGTTTATCCGGTCTTCACCCGGCAGGAGGGTGCTGTACCCCGTGAGCTGACAGCTACGCCGAAGCAGCTTCCAGGTGTTGAGCCTGAAAAGGACTTCCGTTTTGGAGAAGACGAGGAGGCCGCTGAAGATCTTTCCGGTTTTGACAATGTGGAAGGACCTGACGAATTCTTTGAGGAAGACCAAGGAGATCAGCCGGATGATTTCGAAGAGGACAAATAAAACCCTGGCCGTTATTACGGGACCCACAGCGGTGGGAAAAACAGAATTGAGTATTGACATAGCCGGGGAACTTAGCACCGGAATCGTGTCTGCAGATGCACGGCAGTTCTATCGGGAGCTGAAAATAGGAACGGCTGCCCCGACCCAAATGCAATGTGCCAGAGTTCCCCACCATTTTATCGGGCATCTTTCCATCCACGATTACTACAACGTTTCTCTTTTTGAACAACAGGCCATGAAGGTGGTCAGGGAACTTTTTACCGCATCTGATTTTGTAATCCTGACAGGTGGTTCCGGGCTTTATATTGATACCCTTTGTCATGGCATTGATGAACTGCCTGACCCTGATCCCGTTATCAGGGAAAAAGTGCAGGAAGTTTACAGGCAGGAGGGATTGCCGGGATTAAGGCAATGGCTCCGCCGGGTTGATCCTGAGTATTATTCAAAAGTGGATCAGGCCAATCCCAAGCGGATGATGCGGGCCATTGAAGTTTTCCTTTGTACCGGCACTGCGTTTTCTGTACTTCGGAAAAAACAATATAAAAGAAGACCTTTTCAGGTCAGGCGGGTTATTCTTGATCGTCCGCGTGCCGAGCTTTTTTCCAGGATCAATCAGCGTACGGGTCAGATGATTGATGGCGGACTCATTGAAGAATGCCTGGATTTATACCCTTACAGGCACCTGAACGCCCTCAATACCGTGGGTTACAAAGAGATTTTTTCCTGGCTGGCCAATGAGCGGCCCCTGGGGGATGCCGTTGACAAGATCCGGACCAATACACGCCGTTACGCCAAAAGGCAGCTTACCTGGTTCAGGCGGTATGAAGATGCAGCATGGTTTCACCCGGAAGAAAAAGAGAAAATCATGGATTTTATCCGGCGTGATAGCTGATCAGGCCTTCCATGGGTGATATCATGAATGTCTCAGCCTGAACACCAAATTTTCCGGCCGAGTTTTCAATAATATGCCGGAAATGGTAGCCCACTGATCCGATGCATCCCATCGGGTACTTTTGGTGGTCGTCATATTGGGTCACCTGCTCTTTGAAGAAATCGTCAAAACAATTTTCAGCCATCCGGTTGATATAGGGATGTTCCAAATGCTCTCGGATAAAAGGTGCGAATGAAGCCAGGAACCGGTTGGGATTGGGGTTGTTGTATATATTGGTCAGAATATCCTCATCCGACAAATCGTAGGCGGTGTGGAATGCATCCCTGATTTCCTGCGGGGCCCTTTTCTTAAGGTGATCTGCAATATAGGTTTTCCCGAGATGGGCTCCGCTTCCTTCATCCCCAAACATATACCCGAGTGAAAAGAGGCTGTCTGTGATTTGCTGCCCGTCATAGACACAGGAGTTTGATCCAGTTCCCAGTATACAGGGAATGCCGGGCTTGTTCGCAAACAGAGCCCTTGCTGCGGCCAGCATATCGTGTTCCACTTCGGTATGACTGCCGGGGAAAACCTCCTGAAGGGCTTTGTTGATTACGTCCTGTTTGGAAGGGGAAGAGCATCCCGCACCGTAAAAGAAAACCGCCTCTGTTTCATCTTTTTCCGGCAGGTTTGCAAAAGTTTTTTGTAAAATCGCAGCAGCTTCATTAGTATCAATGAAATAAGGGTTCATCCCTTCAGAGCTTAGAACCCTTACAACATCCTTTCCTTTGATCAACTGCCAGTCAGTTTTTGTGCTTCCACTATCCGCCAGTACTATCATCTTTTTTATTCTGTTTAAAAATCGTTGAAAAAAATGAACGCTTTTCTTTGGAATCTTCTCCAGTGTCATCTCCCGACAGAAACTCCTTTGCCAAAAGCTCCTTTAGTTGTAAGGGCTTGACATTTCGAACGATCTGTCCTCCCTTGCACCACGAAATCTTCCCAACCTGTTCACTGACTACGAGGGCAATGGCATCCGATTGTTCTGTGATCCCTACGGCTGCCCTGTGGCGCAGCCCCATGGATGCCGGCAATTTTCGAACCCCTGAAACCGGCAATACACAACGGGCAGCTTTAATCCTGTTGTTGGTAATGATAACGGCTCCGTCGTGGAGGGGGCTGTTCAGGTAAAAAACAGAACCCAGAAGCTGTTCGGAAATGATGGCATCCATTCGTTCACCGGTTTCCACAAACAATTCCAGCTCGTTCTCTTTGGTGATTACGATGAGGGCTCCTGTTTTTTGTTCGGCAAAGGTTTCAACAGCTTTGACAATGGGCAGAATATTCAGCTGATCCACATCAGCCTGCCACAAACCTTTCAGAAAGGTTCGTGATGTTTTGTTGAAAATGCTTCGCTTACCCAGCAATAACAGGAACTTTCTGATTTCCGGCTGAAACACAATGATCAGGGCAAGAACACCGACTGACATGAACTGGCCGAGAATGGCCGTAAGAAGTTCCATTTCAAATGTCCGGACCAGCCACCAGATTACATAAACCGACAATATTCCCAGAAAAATATTCATGGCACCGGTGCCCCTGATCAGCAGGTAAAGCTGATAAATCAGAATGGCTACCAGCACGATATCCAAAATATCCGGAAGCCGGATCTGAAGAAATCCCAAAGTGAAAAATTCTAACATAACGGATGTCGGTTTCCGGAAAGGTTAAAGATAATGGATTTACCGGTGGTTTTGATAATATCTTACAATTTTCATGGCCTCGGCTGCCTCTTTTACATCGTGCACGCGCAAAATATCTGCCCCTTTCTCAAGGGCAAGTGTATGCAGTACGGTTGTTCCATTCAGGGCTTCCGGGGGGCTGATATCAAGGACTTTGTTCACCATTGACTTTCTTGATACGCCTACCACGACGGGAAGCTCGAACATGGAAAAATAATCCAGGTTCCCCAGCAGCCTGTAGTTCTGCTCCAGGGTTTTTCCAAACCCGAAACCGGGGTCTATCAGTACGTCATGAACTCCGAGTTGTTTGAGTTGCTCCAGCTTTTTGGAAAAGAAGCCGGCAATGTCTTTGACAAGATGCTTGTATTCAGGGTTTTGCTGCATATCCCGGGGGGTTCCCTGCATATGCATCATCACATAGGGTACCTGAAGATCTGCGATGGTTTCAAACATGGAAGGATCTATGCTGCCGGCGGAAATATCATTGATCATATGTGCCCCGGATTCGATGGCAAGTTTTGCGGTGGATGCATGATAGGTGTCGATGGATATGATGGCCTCCGGGTATTGTTTAACGACGGCTTTCAGGGCTGGCAGGAGACGTTTTTGCTCGGTTTCGGGGTTAGTGATCCCTGCTCCGGGACGACTCGAAGCGGCGCCCATATCTATAATGGATGCTCCGTCTGAAATCAGTTCGCCGGCACGGTTGATTGCATGGAGTGGATGATTATGCCGGCCACCGTCAAAAAAAGAATCGGGGGTAATATTGAGGATTCCCATCACCAGGGGTGAGGATAAATTTATAATTTTGCCCCCGCAGTTGAGGGTCTTTTTTGGCCAAAAAGCTGTATCTTTCGCCA
>PWGY01000013.1 GCA_003554665.1 Bacteroidales bacterium
CAATTTGGCTGATACGGATGGTGTCGTTGTCAAAGGTGTTTTCGGAGCTGACAGAACGATGTTCATTCCATGCCTGTACCGGTGCGTGGTCAATGCCGTTTGCCCGCTTCCATATCTCTTTCCCGTTTTTGCCCAGCATGCGTACGGGAACCTCTGGAGGAAGATTTCGAAGGGTATGTATGGTGGCGATTCCCATGGTGCGGAGTCTGTGATAGGTTTTTGGCCCGACCATGGGAATTTTGCGTACAGACAGCGGATCAAGAAAATCCCTGACAATATGGTGGGCTACGTACATCTGTCCGTCGGGCTTGGCTTCTCCCGTGGCGATCTTGGCTACTGTTTTGTTGGCTGATAGCCCCATGGAAATGGGCAGACCGGTTTCTGCAGTGATCTTCCGGCGGAGTTCACCGGCCCACTGCCTGCATCCGAAAAACCGATCCATCCCGCTCAGGTCAAGGTAGTGTTCATCAATAGAGGCTTTTTCAAACAAAGGTGCTTCGTCGGCGATAATGGCTGTGACCAGGTTCGAGTACCTGGTATACATTTCCATGTCGCCGCGTACAAAAACAGCCTCCGGGCAAAGCTTCCGGGCCAGCTGTATGGGCATGGCTGAATGGACACCGGACTGCCGGGCTTCATAGCTGCAACTGGCCCCCACACCCCGGTCGCCGGTACCGCCGATAATTACAGGTTTGCGGTTCAGGCTGCTGTGGCGTAAGCGCTCCACAGACACAAAGAAAGTGTCCTGGTCCAGGTGTAAAATGTGCCGGGTATGTGACATATACAGAATAATTATTTTGCCGGGTTAAGGTGACCGCTTGCCTGACCAGTCGCCGGCCGTCTGACCAGTGGCCGCTTGTACGACCAGTGGCCGCTTGTACGACCAGTTGTTGCTTGTCCGGCCAGTCGCTGGCTGTCGGGCCATCCGCCGCTTGTACGGTGAGACGGGTGCAAAACCACCGGATAAATGATTAAAAAATAATCAAAAACATGGTTATAATATAATCAAAAATATTTAACTTTGGAGTCAGTCGGGGCTGACGCCCCTCCGGTTGGTCGGCGCTGACGCGCCTCCAGTTTGTCGGGGGCTTCGCCCCCTTCGGTTGTTGGTTAGTCGGGGCTGACGCCCCTCTGGTTTGTCGAGGGCTGACGCCCCTCTGGTTGTTGGTTCTCATGGGCGGAGGATGGTGGGAGTGGCCTGTGACCATGGGGCCGGGCGAAGTGGTTGTGGGTTCGTATGGTGATGGGTTTTTTTGGGTTGGGGTATTTCGTGGTTGAGTGATGGAAATTATTCATATAAATTGACAGATATGGGTCTTTTTGGATCAAACATTAAGTTGTTGCGTAAGCGACGGGGGCGCACCCAGGATGATGTGGCTTTTGCCCTGGAAATGAAACGGTCTACGCTGAGTGGTTATGAGAACGGAGTGGCGCAGCCGGGGCTGGAGGCACTGGTGGCTTTTTCCAGGTATTTCAATGTATCAATTGATACCCTTGTCAAAACCGATCTTGCAACACTGGCTGAAAGTCAGTTGTCTCAACTGGAAAGGGGATACGATGTATTTCTTACCGGGAGTAAGTTGCGGGTATTGGCCACGACGGTGGATCGGGAGAACGAAGAAAATATTGAACTGGTATCAGAGAAGGCCAAGGCGGGTTACCGTGCAGGGTTTGCCGACCCGGAGTTTATTAAGGTGTTGCCCACCTTTCAGATGCCGTTTTTGTCCAAACAAAAAAAATATCGCAGTTTCCAGGTGTCCGGCGACAGCATGCTGCCCATTCCTGACGGAGCCTGGGTTACCTGTGAGTTTGTTCAGAACTGGCAATTGATCCGGAATCGCCATGCTTACGTGATCCACACCCTGGATGACGGGGTGGTTTTTAAAGTGGTTGAAAACCTGATCCGAAAAGAAGGTAAGTTGCGCCTGCACTCCCTGAACCCGGCATATGAGCCTTATGAGGTGCATGTGAATGATGTCCGGGAGGTATGGAAGTTTGTCAATTACATCAGCAATGAAATGCCCGACCCCGACCCTCCGCATCAGGAGCTGGCCCGGCAGGTAAACCGTTTGCGCGAAGATGTGGAAGAGCTGAAGAAAGGAGAAGGCCGCTAGCGCCAAATAACCAACAACCTCACTGCCCATTAACCAGCCCATTGGCATCTTTCCCCTAACCCAGGCCATGAGAACCAACAACCGGAGGGGCTTTAGCCCTGACTAACCAACAACCGGAGGGGAGCCAGCCCCGACTAACCGGAGGGGGCGAAGCCACGACTAAATCTCCTGTATCAGCTCCCTGAATAACAAGCTCATCTTTGAGGCAGCTTCTCCGGCTACCTGCTGGACTTCTTCGTGGGTGGTGGGTTTGTCCATTTCAGAAGGTTCAGACAGGTTGGTAATGACCGAAATGCCGAAGCATTTCATCCCGGCGTGGCGGGCCACAATTACCTCCGGAACGGTAGACATCCCGGTGGAGTCAGCGCCAAAAATGCGAAACATTTTGTATTCAGCAGGGGTTTCGAGGGTGGGTCCCGGACTGCCTATGTATACCCCGGACTGGAACCTGATTTTGTTCCTCAGGGCGATCTGCTTGGCCTTGCTGATGAGTTTAGGGCAATAGGTTTCACTCATTTCCGGGAAGCGCGTCCCCAGTTCATCAATGTTTGGTCCCCGCAACGGATTGTCCGGAAAATGATTGATGTGATCGCGGATGATCATCAGGTCTCCTGTTTCAAATGCCGGGTTCAGGCCGCCTGCGGCGTTGGAGACCATCAGGGTGTGTACGCCCATCAATCGCATGACGCGAATGGGGAAGGTCACCTTTTGCAGGTCATAACCCTCATAATAGTGAAAGCGGCCCTGCATGGCCATCACCTGCTTGCCTCCCAGTTCTCCGAAAATCAGTTGCCCTGCATGGCCCTCCACTGTGGATGAGAGAAAATTGGGAATGTCAGCGTAGGCCATTCGGTGAGACACATGGATCTCATCGACCAGTCCGCCCAGTCCGCTTCCCAGGACAATACCAACCTCCGGGGCGGCACCTGTTTTGTCTTTCAGAAAAGCTGCTGTTTCTTTAAGTTGCTCTATCACGATTATTTGTTTTTGTGGATGGTTGAGTAAATCACAGGATCAATATTACAAAAATTCCGGATAGTGCCCGGTTCTTTTTTGTGGATTATTCCGGGCAGATACCACTGCCGGTTTTTCAGGTTCCCTGATTATTGGTTAGCTTTGCAGAAAACAAGTTTTATGGAATATCGTCCCGGTTCCGGCAACAAATCGACCGAACAAGCTGATTTGCTGATCCGTAATGCCCTTGTGGTGACCATGGATGCTGAGGCCAGTGTGATTGAAGATGGTGCGGTGGCTGTCAGGGATAACCTGATTGTCGGGGTAGGAGCAACCAGGGATCTTGATGCCTCTTTTAATGCTTCAAATGTGATTAACGGCCGGCGGAAACTTGTGATGCCCGGACTGATCAATACACATACGCATTCCCCCATGACTATTTACCGCGGGTTTGCGGATGATTTGCCGCTTCGGGCCTGGCTCTATGACTACATCTTTCCCACTGAATCTGCCTTTACCAGCCCGGAGAATGTGCGGGCGGGAACCAGGCTGGCCATTGCCGAAATGCTCCTCTCGGGTACAACCACTTTCAATGACCTGTATTACTACATGGATGAAATGGCGGAAGTGGTTGACCAGGTTGGGATAAGGGCAGTGCTGAGTGAGAGTCTGATTGACTTTCCCGCTCCCAACAGTCCTTCTCCCACTGAAGGGGTGTCCAATATTGAAAGACTGCTTGACCGGTGGAAGGCCCATCCCCGTTTGCGCATTGGTGTCGGGGTTCACTCCCCGTACACGGTTTCTCCTCATTGGCTGAAGCGAGGGAAGGAACTGGCGGATCACCACGGATTGCTTTACAATGTCCATTTGGCTGAAACCCGCTGGGAGTTCGATCACATACAGAAAAAATTCGGACACTCCCCGGCAAAACACCTTTACCTTACAGGAGTGCTTGATCATAATGTGGTGGCAGCCCACGGGGTTCACCTGACTGATGAGGACATCCGGTTGCTTGCAGATCATGGAGCCGGAATTGCCCATAACCCGCAGTGTAACATGAAACTTGCCAGTGGGGTGGCGCGTATTCCTGAACTGATGAAGGCAGGGGTGAGGGTTGGAATCGGCACCGATGGAGTTGCCAGCAACAATGACCTCGATCTTTTTGACGAAATGCGCACCATGGCATTTATGCATAAACTCAACAGCGGTGACCCGACGGTGATCAGTGCCAGGGAAGCCCTGGAGATGGCCACCATGGGCGGTGCGAGGTTGCTGGGGCTGGACGGGGAGATCGGGTCGCTGGAACAGGGGAAGAAAGCCGATCTGATTGTATTGGACATGAATCAACCGCATGCCCATCCGGTGTATAATATATATTCCCTGATCGTATACAGCCTGCGGGGGAGCGATGTGCAACACGCCATGGTAGACGGGCAATGGTTGCTTTTTGATCGTGAGCTATGCAGCCTGGACCTCGGGCGGTTGTATGATAAAGTAGAAGGAATCGCACACAAAATACGGGAAGAAGCGATGCGGCTCGGCATTTTTAATGGCCATTAGTTCCGTGCAGTTTATGGCTATTGGTGCCGTTGCAGTTTATGACCATTAGCTCCGGGGCAGTTTGTTTGAATTGGGATGGCCAATTGCCTGATTGTCCCCTGGATTTCTGTCGGCTGCGGCAGCTGGTGTCTTTCCACGGGTTTTTAATACCTGGCCTTCGGGTTTTTAATACCTGGCCTTCGGGCTTTCAATACCTGGCCTTCGGGTTTTTAATACCTGGCCTTCGGGTTTTCAGTAACTGGCCTTCGGATTTTTAATACCTGGCCTTTTTTTCCATTCTGATCCAGTGGTCAAAAGGCTGGCTGCGTTCGCTGTCTTTGAGCTGAACAGACCGGACAGAGCGATCTTCGCGTGGCAATGCAAATTCACGGTAAATGAATGAGTCGTCGAATCCTGCCCTGGAAGCATCATTATTGTCGGCTGCGAAATATATTGTTTTGATTCTGGCCCAGTA
>PWGY01000137.1 GCA_003554665.1 Bacteroidales bacterium
CCCGGTATGTGAAAAGATACTGGGCAATGGATCATGCTGGCCGCACCGGGGATGAAACTGCACAGCGAATTGTACCCAGCGGGCTGACTGAACTTGTTTTTTACTTCGGGACGCCACCGGGTATTTCGGGAGGCCATCATCACTTTGAGGACAGTGTTTTGCTTTCCGGGCAACAGACGGTTCCTTATGACCTGCATGTTTCGGGAGCGTTTTCCCTTTTTTCTGTGTATTTCCGGCCCGAGGGGGTTCGGGCATTTTTTGATATCCCGTGTGATGAATTGGCGGACAGGCATTTCCCGCTGCGGTTTTTATTGAAGAGAGAGACCGGTGAACTGGAATGCCGCTTGCTTGATGCTGCGTCTTTCCGGGAGCGGGTGGAACTTATTGAATCGTTTTTGATGGGACGTCTTAAGCGGATGGACAGCCATTATGTGCTGAAACGCCTAAGCCAGAGCGTATCGCTGATCAGGGAGTTTAATGGGCAGGTAGGAGTTGACCGGCTTGCCGCCGAGGCCTGCCTTAGCCGCAAGCAGTATGAGCGCGCGTTTATGCACCACCTGGGAATCAGTCCCAAACAGTTTTCCCGTACCGTTCGTTTTCAGTATGCTTTGGCTCAGAAAGGAATGCATCCCACCATGAGCCTTACTTCACTTGCCCATGATTGCGGGTATTATGACCAGTCTCACATGATCAGGGAGTTCAGGGCACTTTCCGGGTTTACGCCATCCGAGTTTTTTTCCGAAGGTGTTCCTTATTCCGATTTTTATCAGTGAAAAGCGCAATGCTGCCTGTGTGCTTTTTAGCTTACAACGGGAAAGTTACGGTAAATTTACTGCCTTCATCGGGTTCACTTTCCACCTGGATGTCGCCCTTGTAAAGGTCCACCATTTTTTTTGCGATGGAAAGTCCCAGCCCGCTTCCAGGGATGAATTTGGTCCTTGTGTTCTTGATACGTACAAAGTCCTGAAACAGGAGTTTCTGATCCTCTTCCTTCATCCCGATGCCGGTGTCTTCCACTTCGATCGTCACCTGGTCTTCGCCCTGTTTCATATTGATAAAAACTTTCCCGTCGTCTTTATTGTATTTTACGGCATTGGAAACCAGGTTGTTAAGGATAATTTCAATTTCGTTTTTATCGGCATTCATGTAGATGTTTTCATCGCCGCTGAGATCGATCCGTATGTTTTTCTGCATGGCCATGGGTTCAAAGGAGTCGATGACCGACTTGGCGATTTCCACAATATCCAGTTTACGCAGGTTCCGGGTTTTTTCACCCGACTCCATACGGGTAAGGTCCAGCAGGTCGGAGATGAGCGACCGCATTCCCTTGATCCGCTCCAGCGATCGGTCAATCATTTCCCGGTAATTCTCGATCTCATCGCCGGCCTGTTTGTCCTGCATCAGCTTCAGGTAGCCTTCAATGGCATTGATGGGTGATTTCAGCTCATGTGACAGCACCGAGAGAAACTGAAACCTCTGTTGTTCGCCCGCCTCCTTCATGTTGCGGGTCATCCGCTTCAGGTAAAGGTTTTTGGTGATGTTTTCAACGGAGGTTTTCAGCTCCTGGGGTTTGAAGGGTTTGGGTACGAAGTTGTAGGCACCGTAATTGGTGGCCTTGATGGCCAGGTCAAAGGAGGCATAGGCGGTGATCATCATCACGGCGATGTCGTACTCTTTTTTCTTGATGTATTCCAGCACTTCTATGCCGTCGATGCCCGGCAGTTTGTTATCCAGCAGGATGATGTCAATCTGCATGGAATCAATGATCTCAATAGCTTTTTCGCCGGTTTCGGCTTCATAGATCTCAAAGGTAAAGTCTTCATCCATAAATGGATAACCAACCGAAAAATTGCTCAGTACCCTGCGGGCGCCTGACCGGATCCCTTCCTCATCATCTACGATCATCAATTTCAGTTTGCTCATCTTGCTGTTTTTTTAAGTTTAGGCCGAAAAAGTTACTTCGGCTCTCGTGGTAGTTTGATTTTAAATGTGGTACCCGTGGGCCCTTTTTCAGGATCGGTATTGGACGCTGCCTGAATCTTGCCCTGGTGCATTTTGATGATGCCATAGACCAATGACAGACCCAGCCCGGTTCCCTTGCCGGCTTTCTTGGTGGTGAAAAAGGGTGTGAACAGTTTTTCCATGTGCTGCTCGGGAATGCCTGTGCCCTCATCACTGAACTCAATATACACATTTTCCTCATCTCCGCTCACGCTGATGGTAAGAGTTCCTCCGTCAGGCATTGCATCAATCGCATTTTTGGCCAGGTTGGTAAAGACCTGCACCATCTGTTCGGTGTCGATCATTACCTGTCGATCGTCCAGGTCTTCTTTGATACTGACCTTGACTTTTTCAGGAACCACCACTGACTTCAGGCTCTTTTCCAGGAAATCAATGATGTCCACTTCATCTGCCTTCACCTTGTTCTTCCTGGCAAAGTTCAGCAATCCTCCCACGATGTTTTTGCAACGATCAACCTGTTGGACAATCAGTTGCATGTCTTCCCGCTTGGGGTCATCCCTGTCGAGTTCATCCAGCACAATATTGCTGTACATGGTGATGACACCCAGGGGGTTATTCAGTTCATGGGCAATTCCGGCAGCGATTTGGCCCATGCTGGCGAGCTTTTGCGATTGCTTCAGGGCAGACTGGGCTGAGGCCAGCTTTTCTTCCGACTCTTTCAGGGCTGTAAAATAGCGGTAAATCCTGTCGGTGGTAAAGCGGTAAATGAAAATCAGCAAAGAGGTGATAGCCAGCACAGCGACCACGGTTGCCCCGCGGATGGCTCCGCGCACAATGTCTCTGTTTTCTGCATCTTTGATGATGGATGCGGCAATATAGAGTTCGAAAGGTTCGAAATATTCAAAAGCCAGTGTTTTATCTTCCCCGTCTTTTTCATATTGAAAGATACCCTCCGTTTTGCTGCGCATCATTTCAAAGGTGCCGGTGTCTGCCCAGTTCTCACCCTCCATAAAAGGATGGATCAGAATACGGCCTGTTTTGTCGACCACAAAAGGGTACCCGCTTTCTCCGATACGCAACTCCTGAAGAATCCGGTTGAGCTCTTCCATGTCTTTTTCCCGGTCGCCGACATACAATATACCGGTTACTTCATCATTCCTTTTGATGGGGTCGTAGGCGGTCATATACCATTCATCCACCACAATGGCGCGGCCGAAATAGGTTTCGCCCTTCAATATTGATTCAGCCACCGGTGAGTCATTGGGGATGTAGGTATTGGTGGCCCGCTCACCGTCTGCAAGCCTGACGTTGGTTGAGATCCTGACAAAGCCACTGTCAATCTGCTGGAAAATGGTCACTGTGCCACCGATCAGCTCTGCCAGTCCATCCACGAACTCGTTGCTCTCATGAAACAGTTCTCCGTCGTGAACCCATTGTTCCAGGGTAGTCATGTGCTTTTCACCGGTATCCTGGTTCTCAACTTCTGTCCTAATGGGGTCTTCAAGAACATGAAGGGGTGAGGCGTAAAACTGGTTGTTGGCCACCCGCAGGTTGGATTCCACATTCTCCAGCTTCAGCACCCGTTCGCGCTCAAACATCTTGGAAATGGTTTTTACTTCAAGTTGCAGGGTGTTTTCCAGTTGCTGATTGAAAGTAGAAATAGAGCTTCTAACGAACCAGAGGGTCACAAGGCTTACAACCGTAACAATAATGATTGTCAGCGGAAGAAATAACCTCAGCTTCAAAGGCAATCTGAATCTTGTCTTCATGCTTCCTTCTCCCTTCAATACACCCATTTGCAGGTCCGGAGCAAAATGACCCTGCCCGGGCTCATGCAGTCAGCCCAATAAACAAAAAGGCGCCAATATAAGGGCGGTTTTCCGCTCCTTATATTGGCGCCTTTGTAAGGGGTTATTTTATATGTTTCTCAACTTCTTTCAGAATCTTTTTGGAGTCAACGGGCTTTTTGATGAAGCCGTTTACATTGAACCAATGGCTGTTGCCTTTTTCGTCCATGTAATCGATTCCTGCTGTGCCGTCGGTGATGTTTTTCACCAGCAATACCTGCAGATCCTTGAAGTTCGGATCTTTCCGGTACTCCCTGGCCATTTCCTGAACAGATGACTTGGAGGTAACCAGAATATCAATGGAAGACTGGATCAAAGTGGGCATATCTTTGAATTCGGGGCTCTTCAGTATTTCCTGTGCAAGTTCAAAGCCTTCGAAATGAGTGGTCATCATCACATCAAGAATTGCCAGATCGGGTTTTTCGGCACGCAGTTGCTCCAACCCCTCTTTTTTGTTCATGGCGGTTGTCACTTCGTAGCCTGCACCATTCAATATGGCTTTCATGGCGGTGATCACATCAATGTCGTCGTCAACAATTAAAATTTTTTTCTTGGTGGTTTCCATGACTCACTTTTTAATGGTTAGTAATACGATTTTGTCTTTCCACAGGTTTGGTAACCGAAACAGGTTTCAATAAAAAGAGCAAAATGTAAAAATAGTAATTTTTGTCATTTTGCCTCAAAGCTATATATTGTTTCGGACAATATGGAAAATCAGATCAATTTTTTGTGCCGGTTTTCAGACAAAAATTTTCCGGGCCAAATGGCACCCCTTTCGCATGCCTTGTCTGTGGCGGGATGCAATAAATGCCTCAGGTTGCGGGGTTTTGTTTATAAACAGAATAAATATTGAAAAAAATTCCAGATTGTGTTTAAAACACATATATTTGTTTCGTCTTAAAAATTCAAGATTTTTTATCTAATTCAGTTTCAGCAAATATACTATTGTATGAAAGAGAAAATCGTCAGAATTGTTGAAGAAAATGGCAAAACTGCGGAGCGTCTGATGGACATTCTGATTTCGGTACAAACCGATTTCGGATGCGTGTCGGATGAAGCCGTTGGCCTGATCGCTTCTGAGCTTGATATCTCGGAAGCGGAGGTGCAGCAAACAAAGTCCTTCTATCATTTTTTCACCAGCGAGCCGGTCGGCAAATATGCGGTATACCTTAACGAGGCTGTGGTGGCCGA
>PWGY01000193.1 GCA_003554665.1 Bacteroidales bacterium
AACGCCCCTCCGGTTGTTGGTTAGTCGGCGCTGCGCGCCTCCGGTTTGTCGGGCCTTCGGCCCTCCGGTTTGTCGGCGCTGCGCGCCTCCGGTTAGCGGGTGCTTCGCACCCTTGGTTAGTCGGGGCTGACGCCCCTCCGGTTAGTCGGCGCTGCGCGCCTCCGGTTTGTCGGGCCTTCGGCCCTCCAGTTTGTCGGAGGCTTCGCCTCCTCCGGTTAGTCGAGGGCTGACGCCCTCTCCGGTTAACGGGTGCTTCGCACCCTTGGTTGGTCGGGGCTGACGCCCCTCCAGTTAGTCGGCGCTGCGCGCCTCCGGTTGTTGGTTCCGGCGCTAAAGCGCCTGTGAGTAACATGTGACCCCTTCGGGGTCCAACCAACCAACAACTTCATTGGCTATTTACCAGGCCACTGGCAGCTTTCCCGTCACTCATCCCATGCGAACCAGCAACCAGAGTGGCGAAGCCACGATTAACCAACAACTTCTTTGCCTCGTCCTATGGCCACTGGCTACTTCCACAAACCCCATCCCATGAGAACCAACAACCGGAGAGTGCGGAGCACTCGACTAACCGGAGTGGCGAAGCCACGACTAACCGGAGGGGCTTTAGCCCCGACCCACTATTGCTCCGCTGTGGCTGCACTGAGTACAAATTCCGTACTCTTGTCTTCAGTCACGATCTGACCGTCGAACAGGCGGATGATGCGCTGGGCAAAGGAAGCATCGCGCTGGGAGTGGGTAACCATGATGATGGTGGTGCCATTCTTGTTGAGATCTTCCAACAACTGCATCACCTCGTCACCATGTGCCGAGTCGAGGTTACCGGTCGGCTCATCGGCGAGGATGATGTGTGGTTTGGCGACTACAGCACGGCATACGGCCACACGCTGTTGCTGACCACCGGATAGTTGCAGAGGGAAGTGGTTTCTGCGATGCATGATCTGCATTTGCTCCAGTACTTCTTCCACCCGTTTTTTCCGTTCGGAAGCACTGTACCCCAAATAGATCAGGGGGAGCTCCACGTTCTCAAACACGCTGAGTTCGTCTATCAGGTTAAAGTTCTGGAATACAAAACCAATATTTCGTTTGCGCAGGTTGGCGCGTTGTTTCTCGGAATAGCCGGACACTTCCTGATCCAGAAAATGATAGTGGCCGCCACTTGGGTTGTCAAGCAGCCCCAGGATATTCAGCAGGGTGGATTTCCCGCATCCTGACGGTCCCATGATTGCTACAAATTCTCCTTCTTTGATCCCGAAAGAAACTTTATTCAGGGCTGTTGTTTCCACCTCTTCGGTGCGAAACACTTTTGTTAAATCGACAGTTTTGATCATGATTCGATGGTTTAAAGGGTTAAGATTTGTGATGAAGTTATATAATTTTTATTTACAGCGCTTTTAAAAATGACTGGATTATCTGAAAATGAGCCTGTCTCTGTCGCCGTAGCCATCATAAGAGGATACGATCACCTGTTCTCCGGGCTCCAGCCCTTCCAGGACCTCATAATGGTGGATGTTTTGTCGTCCGATACGGATCTGTCTTTTTGTGGCCTGTGATCCGGAAGGATCCACTACATAGACCCAGTTGCCTCCGGTGGTCTGGTAAAATCCTCCCCTGGGGATGATCAGGGCATCTGCCACACCACTGAACTGCAGCCTCAACTGAATGGTTTGTCCCCTCCGTATTCCTTCGGGTTCATCCCCGCTGAATTCCAGATCTACTTCAAACGCACCACCGGTAATGTTACTGTAAATCTTGCTGATTTCCAACTCATATGACTCTCCTCCGTAGGTAAAGGTGGCAATTTGCCCGACAAAGGTTCTGTTGATATAGCGTTCATCAATCCTGGCCCTCAGCTTATATCCGTCAAGGACATCCAACTGCCCGATGTTTTCGCCGGTTGTTTTGGTTTCTCCCCGTTCTGCGTTGAAAGCTGAAAGCCGGCCGCTGATGGGAGCACGAATGATCAGGTTGTCAAGAGTGGCGTGAAGCATCCGGATATTGTCCTGTACACGGTCGATTGATTCATTGATCTGATCCATTTGTGTGGCCATGTAAAGCGAGTCATGCTGAAGGGTTTTCAGGCCGATGTCGTAATTTTTCCTTGCAAAATGGTAATCCCGTTCTGCATTTTCGTATTCTTCTTCTGAAATGACATCCTGGCTATAAAAACTTTTCTTTCGGCTATAATCTGTTTCTGCGATGTCAAGGCGGTATTCCAGTTGCGCCAGTTCGCGCTGAAGCTGGAACATATTCCTTTCAAGGTTAAGTCTTGTATTCTGATACCTGTCCAAAACTTCCAGTGCCTGGCTCTCCTGTTGCATATAATTCATTTCCAGTTGCATATTGGAAAGTCTGAGGATTTTGTCTCCTTCTTCAAGGATGGCGCCATCGCGCACATATAGTTCTTCGACACGCCCGCCGAAGGCAGCATCAATATGAATTGTCACAATGGGCTGCACCACTCCGTCTACAGGAATAAACTCCTGAAAGCGGCCCTGCTCTACGGTGGCAATGGTCATTTTATCCTTATCTACGTAAAGCCTGCTGCTGTTATCACGCAAGAACAACAGGTAAAGGATAAATACCGTAAGTGCAGCAGCACCTGCAATACTGAGTATTTTTTTAGTTGTCCACTTCTTCTTTTTAATTGCTTTATCCATTGCAGAGATCATTTAAAATGTGTAACCATAGTGAGCTGATCGAATATTGTGCCACAAGCCATAAAAACTTGTAAAACAGGGCATTCCGGGTATTTTTTATTAAGCTGGATAAACAAAAGTGTTCGCATGCGTTCACCAGGTGTATCAAAGCGTACGCCTGAAAGGCCCAGTGCATGGCCGGGTACCTGCATCTTATTTATCATTGGGCCCCCGCCTGATACAGGAAATTCCGGAGTAACCGCGGTTGCTGCCTCTTCCATACCCAATGCCCCACCGCCTGATGCCAGTAAATCCCGGGCTAGTAGTGATTGCTGGACCGGGTGCTTTGCTTATCGGGATCTGGAGTTTCCGGCTTTCGGGATGTTGATCCCCTGCGGGAGTCTTGTTGTTATTCTCACCCGTGTATATGTGTCAGATTATCGGCTGATTCTTCCTACCTTTGAAAAAAATTTTGTATGGATAAAAGATTGCAGGCCTTTAAGCAGTTGCTTGATATTATGGATGATCTCAGGGCGAAATGCCCCTGGGACAGAAAACAGACCCTGGAAAGTTTACGCCATTTGACCATTGAGGAAACCTATGAACTGGCTGATGCCATTCTGGATGATTCGCTGGAGGAAATTAAGGGGGAGTTGGGTGATCTGATGCTGCATATTGTTTTTTACGCCAAAATTGGGAGCGAGAGGGGGGCATTTGACATTGCCGGTGTGCTGGAGTCGATCAATACCAAACTGATTAACCGGCATCCTCACATTTACGGTGATGTGAAAGCTGATTCAGCAGAAGAGGTCAAAAATAACTGGGAAAAGATAAAGCTGAAAAACGGTAAAAAAAGAGTTCTTGATGGCGTTCCCGGATCTCTGCCTGCCATGGTCAAAGCTTACCGGATTCAGGATAAGGTCAGGGGTGTGGGTTTTGACTGGGAAAAGCCTCACCAGGTCTGGGACAAGGTTCGCGAGGAGATGGAAGAATTAAAGAGTGAGGTTGACAAGGGAGCCGATGCCGGAAAAGTTGAAGGAGAGTTCGGTGATCTTCTGTTTGCACTGATCAATTATGCCCGGTTCATAGGTGTGAACCCTGAGAACGCCCTTGAGCGGACCAATAAAAAATTTGTTAAGCGTTTTGAGTATCTCGAGGAAGAAGCCAGAAAAGCCGGCAAGGATATGAAAAAAATGAATCTGGCCGAGATGGATGTTTTCTGGGATGAGGCGAAAAAACTCGAGTAGCTCTAAGGCCAGCCTTATTTTTCCTGGCAGCACGTTACCAGGTAATGTTCAAATTCGAAATAAAAGCCATCTGCTGCTTTTCCGAGGAAAGGTCCGGCTTCAATGGCCGTGTTGACCTGGGGAATGTTGCGGATTTCCCTGATCAGTCGATGTAAATCAAGTTGGTCACTTGGTTGTTGAATCAGGAAAAGGTAATCCATGTTGGCGGGTTTCTGAAACAGCGATGACGCTTCCAGTTTATTGGGGAGGAGAAAGTAGCTGCTGAGCAAGCGCCTGTCATAGTGTCTGAATACGGGCACAGTCAGGGGTTGTTTCAGGTTTTCGGCGCAGAAGCTGAAATCCGGAAGCCGCTGAAATGCCACACCCAGGTATTGATCAAGCAACCAACACAGCCTGTAATCTTTTTGCGCGGTAAAAATCCCGACGGCCATGAAGTCGGGTGAATAATCAATGGCTAATGTTCGTTTCCTGGACATTGTGATCAATTTGTTCCCATGCCTGCCGGGCAGCATGTTGTTCGGCCCGTTTGATGGAGTAATCCTGACCCTTACCCGCCTTTGCTCCTTCTATGAGCAATTCTACGGTATAGAATCTGCCTTTTTTCCCCCGATCTGTTTCGTTTGTCAGCCTGAACTCCACTTCCTTTCTCTCTTTCTGGGCCCACTCAATTACCTTGCTTTTCAGGTTAACCTCACGTTTCATCAGTTCATCAATGTCAAGGTGTGTCTGGATGATTTGACGGATAATGACCTGTTTGGTGAAAAGGTATCCCCTGTCAAGATATACAGCTCCGACAAATGCTTCGAAGGCATCCCCCAGTATGGATGATCCTGCAATCCCACTGTCTTTGCTGGTTTGAATGAGTTTGTCAAGCCCAAGTTTGCGGGAAAGGGTGTTGAGGTTGTTCCTGCTTACAATACGTGAACGCATTTCTGTGAGGAAGCCTTCATCTTTGTAGGGGAATTTTTTAAAAAGAAAGTCTGCTACAATTGCTCCCAGAATTGCATCTCCCAGGTATTCAAGGCGTTCATTGCACTGCCGGAACCCGTTATCAAAAGACGTTGCCACCGACTTATGGCGAAA
>PWGY01000002.1 GCA_003554665.1 Bacteroidales bacterium
CAGCTGCGTCTGGAGTTGGAGTTTCCATGAGTCCTGGATCTCAGTATTCTGCGCCGATTTACATTCTAAAACCAAGTCAGCCCCAAAGACAAAATCGCAGTGGGCCTTGATTCGCAACAAACGTAGCGGTTCAGCGCAGTCCGGGCAATACATGGGCCCTGATGCGGCCTGAGATGTCCAACAGCGGCAGTGCGGGCAGTACGGTATGTTTGCCTCAAGCTCTACTTGCTGATCCGGCTGGTAGGCTTGTAAGGCGCCCGCGACGATCTCCTCTGCCAGGTGACCGCGTTCAAAGCGTATAAGCGCCGCGAGATCCGGGGTTTTGGGCATTGTTTTACCGAGCACTGCCTTGCGGGGGCACTGTCCGATGTCACTCGCGCCCACGTAGGCGCTGCGGTCTCCCAGGGTTTGGGTGGTGTGGGTTTGCCGGGCCTTTGCGAGGCCGGTGGTGATGTGATTGGCGGTAATATTCATGGTGTCGGGTCTCCTTTTTTGAAATGTGAAGGCAATGTAAATGTTTCTATCACCTTCTTATACCAAAATGATTGTAAGATTTTGAAAATACACTATTTAATATTTTAAAAATATAAATGTTTTTAAATCAGTGGTTTATTAAGATATATATTATATATATTTGATTTTATTGTAAATAAAATTTTGCCCTATACCCCTTAATACCCCCCTCCCAAAATCCCATAATTAGTTAAAGGTAACAACTATTACGCATTAATTATCACCACTACCGGTTCAGGCATTCAATGACGCATACTCCGGAAAGCTTTTTAGAAAAGATCCATGAATTGGCGGCATTCTCAGCTTCACAACAGGAGTTCGAGGTTAATGTGCGCGAGTTGTGTCAGAACCTGGACCGGCAAATTTCACGTTTACAGGAGGATTCAGATGAAAAAGATTCAAGAACAGATTGCAGAGAAAATGAAAGAGTTGCTTTATCCGGCAAAGGGAGTTCCGGTGAGCGGCGGGAAACAGCTGTCCTCAGGGAATCACTACCCGAATGAGAATCAGATCAATCTGGAAGAACATGTCAAGGGTGTCGCAACCTATGCACTAGATGTTGCATACAATGACGACACCGACGTTGGAGTTTGCAAGTGGGGCGTCATTGACATCGATGAAAACGGGGAACATGGACTGAACAAAGCCCGCCAGATCAAGGAGTACATGGAAACCCATGGATTTCATACAACAACGGCATTTTCCGGAAACAAAGGATACCACGTTTACGTTGTATGTGAGCCGGTTCCCGTGGAGATCATGAAGAAGGCCTTGAGAAATGTAAAAAACACGTTTTCATTTAAAGGCGAATCCATTCCCGGCGACGCCTTTCGGTGTAAACCGGCCCCTTGTCTTCACCAAGTAGCTGGAAACATGAGCTACCTGTTTCGGGACGAACCGTATTCTGAGAATTTTGGCGTCACTGACCTGCCGGATGGTTTTTATGAAAACCAGTTGGCGGTATTGAGCGAAATTACACCAACGCCAGCCAATATCGTTGCCAAGCTTGCTGCAAACGACAGCCCCTTGGATAAACCCGGGAAAAGCGGAGATGTAATACCAGAACTGAGCCGCCTGGAGGGAGACCTTGCTCCTTGTATTAAAGCCCTGATTGACAGTGGAGGCGATCCTGCTATCGGAACCTACGACAAAAACAACCTGACGCTGGCCGGGTACTGCCACAGTAAAGGTTTACCCATTAAAGCCCAGGTACAGTATGCCAAGGAAATGGCAAAGAGTTCAGAAAACGGACCTGTGGAGACAACGAAATCGTTCCATGACAAAGTTCGGCATTTCAAAAGCATATTAGACACGCCCAGCGTGACGAACGACGCATTCAAATGCCTTTACATGCTTCGGGCCAGAAAAACCTTGCAGTTCAATTGCATATTTTGCCGGGCAAAGCCAGGAGGGGTAGCCAAGAGCGATATTTTTGATGTCAAAACAGGCTATGTTATGGAAACTCCGTTGGCGCACGACTTGCTCGCCTATATCGTCCAAAACGGAAGACCTTCGGAGGTAATTGCCCCCCAGATAATGCCTTCAGTAAAATATGAATCCAATTATCTCAAGGGGTGGGTATTCCGCTGCAACATGTACCGTATAGTTTTGTCCGGGATAAACGAAGGTGTAAACAGCGGCACTGAATTGTCTGAATGGATGGACAGGAATATTACCCAGAAAGAATTCCTGAAACATTTTAACAGTGATTTTAATGAAGAATACGCGAGAATCGATTCCAAGGATCCGAAGAAAGAAAACGTATTCAGGGAGTTCAAGGACAATTTGATCGAATGCTACAAGAGTCTGCAACATAAAACCCCCGTGGGGAAAAATGAGTGGGAGCGGCTTCTTGAAAGAGCGGTGGATTTTTCGATGCGATACAGCATTAGTGAACATGCGAAAGAGCTATGTAAGAACACCTCGGACCGTTCCACTGACATATACACATCCAGTTCTGTTTTCACGCATGAAACCACACGGATCCTGTCGAGTTCTCAGAGAGGAACGGTTGTTCCCCTCAAGGACAAGGCTGTCGCGTTGCTGGAATTTATTACCGGAACGGGTTCGCCCAGAGTGCCAACCCCTTTCAGGGTACTAAACGATCTTTTTGGGGGTGGTTTCAAAAACGGTGGCCTTTATTTAATTGTCAGTGGCCCCGGAGGAGGCAAAACCACTTTCAGCGCCCAGTGTGCAGACCACGCGGCTATGAATGGCATCCCCGTCATACTGATCAGTATGGAGATGTCCCAGGAGGAACTGTTCGTCAACAGCATCGCCAGGTGTGGAGACATCAATTCCGCTAAAATCATGTCTCCTTATAAAGATATCAAGGAAAATGTCATGGATCAGGTTGGTGAAGCCGCGGGGAATTATCTGGAACGAGCTGAGGATTATCTCTATATCATCGAAGGGGATCATGCAACATCACCGGCCCGCATAGAAGCTATAGCCAGCATGGTCCGTGCGCAGCACAGTATGAATAAAGATGATCCTCTACTTGTCGTGATCGATTATTTGCAGCTGTTGTCGACCGGTGTTGAAGCATTGGATTACAATCCTAATGAAACGCCTAAGATCAGTGAGCTGGCAGTGAAAACCAAGCAGCTTGCCAGAAACAATAACGTAGCTGTCCTGGCCATATCTGATGTCACCAAGGATGAACAGGAAAAGGTCATTTCTGACAAGGAATACACGTTGAATTCCACACGGGGATCCAACCGGATCGCACACGCTGCAGACGTCGTTATGGGACTATATTCCGAAAACTCCGCGGATGAAGGCGGAAAAGCCAAGACCGGACCATGGGAGATGTATACTAAGAAGGTAAAAGACTCCGAAAATGCAAAGGAGTTTCTCGAGAGTATGCAGCAGGCCACAGAAGACATTGAAACCGGTGGTGATGGCGCCACGGTATTTTCGCGCCTGGAACTGATCAAGAACCGGGCAGGTCAGGGTAGAGGCAGTCAGTTTCTGCTATATCACCGTGCGTACCACAAATTTGAAGCTGTTGAACTCGAGGGCCAGGAAAAAGCCGAAGGGAGAGGATAATATGAATAAGCTGCAGCAACTACTGGAAGCAAGAAGAAGTGGCGCGGGCCTGGATTCGTCCGGGTCCGGGCCCGCGCCCACGCGCAGGTCTGAATCAGTGACTGAAAAACCCCGTCCGGCCTCTGCCAAGGCAGAGACGTCGCAAAAATACCCTGAGCCCAGCATTGAGTATATCACGGATCCGGTCAGGGCAGGCGAGGTGATTGCCGGGTTACCCGAACACGAGGTGATAGGCCTTGACATCGAAACCATGAAGGAGCCGGCATTTAAGAATCATCGGCAGGCAGGTCTGTGTCCGCATCTCAGCCGAATCCGCCTGGTGCAGATATGTCCGGACCCGGAGGCGGCGTATGTATTCGATGTGATGAAAATGGGCATCGACGCTTTAAAAGGCCTCTGGGGTCATAGGTTTGCCGCGCACAACGCCATTTTTGAGATAAAGCACTTGTACCATGCCGGAATTGTGTTGGAACCTCCTGATTGTACCCTACTGCAGTATAATGCACTTCACGGAGGCCGCCCTGCGCTGAAGTTTATCGCCAAGAAATTCATGAAGATGGACATCTCCAAGGTTGAGCAGGCATCAGATTGGTCCGTGCCAGAGCTGAGCGAAGAACAGATTCGTTATGCCGCTATTGATGCTTGGGTGGTAAGAATCGCCCACAGAAATTTTGAAAGGCGGATGGCGGGCAAGAAGCAGGAATCCATATATGCATTGATGTGCGATGCCCAGAATGCCATCGCAAAGATGGAGTATTATGGCATGAACTTCGATGCTGTGGGGCACTTGACAATAATCGAGCAATGGAAAAAGGAGCTTGAAGGGGCAGAAAAAGCCCTTCGGGACGTTGTGGGAGCAGGTGTTTTATTGTCGAGCAACAAGCAGTTGTCCGACTTTTTAAAAGCCCATCTCAGTAAAGCCATTTTAAAGCGCTGGGAAACAACAAAAAGCGGAGACCTGTGCCTGGACAAGGATACCGTACATCAGTTTGGTCACCTCGAAGCGGTTGCGCCCCTTGCGGAATATAAAAGGCTATCGAAACTGATCAGTTCATTCGGGGAAGGACTTCTGGAACACGTAAACCCCAAAACAGGGCGTATTCACGCAGAATACGCACTTGCAGGTACCAGAACAGGCCGGTTCACTTGTTCCAAACCGAACGTGCAGCAGATACCAAGAGACAAAGCTTTGCGGGGGTTGTTCAAAACCCCTGAAAACAGGGTTTTGGTCGTTGCTGATTACAGCCAGATCGAGCTTCGCGTACTGGCAATGCTGTCCAAAGAGCCTGTTATGCTTGCTACCTACGAAAAAGGAGAGGATCTGCATCGGCTTACAGCATCGAAAATAACTGGAGTCCCCCTGGATGAAGTTTCTGATGAGCA
>PWGY01000039.1 GCA_003554665.1 Bacteroidales bacterium
AAAATTACAGATAAATTCTCTTTCAACAATTTTTATTAATTTCGCTCGCAGGATAATCCGTTGTTATGGCAAGGCAAGAAGACAAAATCATCGGCAGGCGCTTAAAGTCTTCCTACATTTCAACCGTTGTAAGTATTACGCTGGTTCTGTTTGTATTAGGCCTGCTCGGACTGATCATTCTTCAGGCTCAGAAGCTTTCCGACCACATGCGTGAAAGTATTGCCGTATCGCTGTTTATCGAGGAGGACACCCCGGAACAGCCCATCAGGCAGCTCCAGGAAAAACTGGATGACATGCCGGCAGTCAGCCAGACCCGGTTCATTTCCCGCGAGGAAGCGGCCGAAGACCTCATGGAAGAACTCGGTGAGGATTTTGTAGAGTTCCTTGGTTATAACCCCCTGACCGCTTCCATTGTGGTCAACCTGACAGCCAGTCATGCCAATCCTGACAGCCTGCAGGTATTCGAGGAAAAGATTTCGACAGAGCCCATCGTCAGCGACATTGATTATCAGCAATCGCTGATACATCTTGTCAACCAGAACATCAGGCGCATCGGGGCAGGGCTGCTGGTATTCAGTATTCTTTTGCTGATGATTGCCTTTGCACTGATCAACAACACCATACGCTTAAGTGTCTTTTCCAGGCGATTCCTGATCAAAAGCATGCAACTTGTGGGCGCCACCCAGGCTTTTATCCGGCGGCCATTTATCATTCGCGGCATACTGCAGGGCATTATCGGGGCGGGAATCACCATCCTGTTGCTGGTCGGCACCCTGTACGCCGCCCAACGGCAAATACCTGAAATGGCTGCATTTTACGATACCCGGATGCTACTTACGCTTTTTGCCGTGGTATTGCTACTGGGGATCATCATCAGCTGGATCTCCACCTATTTTGCTGTAAGAAAATACCTGAAAATAAAAACCGACTTTTTATACCTGTACTGATGCATAAAAAACAACAAGGAGACGCCCTGTTATTTGACAGAAAAAAGTATACCTGGCTCATAATCGGCCTGGTGGTTACAGCCCTGGGGTTCCTGCTGATGATTGGCGGAAGCAGTGAGGATCCCGCAGAGTTCAGCGATGCCATTTTCAATTTCAGGAGGCTTACCCTGGCACCCCTGCTGGTACTGGCAGGGTACGGGATTCAGATCTACGCCATCATGAAAAAAACCTCCAACCTGTCGGAAAAAGAAAAGCAGGAAAAACCCACCAGACCAAAAACAACAAAAAAGAAATAATACATGAGCTGGTTTGAAGCCTTGATACTGGGCCTCCTTCAGGGCCTTACTGAGTTTTTACCTGTAAGCAGCAGCGGACACCTGGAACTGGGGGGTGCTTTATTCGGTCTCGAAGACCCCCATGACTTCTTTACATTTAACATCATTGTGCACGGAGCCACCTTTTTAAGCGTAGTGGTGGTTTTTTGGCGCGACATCGTAAATCTGGTGGTGAACTTTTTCCGTTTTCAGTGGAACCCGGAAATGAAGTTTGCCCTTCTCCTGCTGGCTTCAGCTGTTCCCACAGCCATTGTGGGGTTACTGTTTGAGGAACAAATTGAGCATATTTTTGAGGGAAGGGTGGTGTTTGTAGGAGCCATGTTGCTCATCACCGCTACCCTGCTTTTTCTGACACGCTTTGCCCCAAAAAACAAAAAAGAGGTCACCCTCAAAAGTGCACTCGTGATCGGTATTGCACAAACCGTAGCTGTTTTACCCGGAATCAGCAGAAGCGGCGCAACCATCAGTACAGCGCTTTATTTTGGCATAGAAAGGGCACAGGCTGTCCGGTTCTCTTTTCTGATGGTATTGATCCCTATATTCGGAGCGAATTTTCTGAAAGTGCTGCGTATTTCCGAGGAAGCAAGCGCCGGTGCTATGGATACAAGCCCCATGATCATCGGAGCCATCACAGCTTTTATTGCCGGGGTAATAGCATGCCGCTGGATGCTCACCATTGTCCGTCGCGGAAAAATTGAATACTTCGCCATTTATTGCCTGATTGCCGGCCTGACCGCAATTTTTGCAGGCTCCATGTAAATCTGATGACCACAGCCGACTCCTTACGCGAAGAATTACTGAGCGGACACGTGATGTTCGTAGACAAACCATTTCAGTGGACTTCCTTTGACGTGGTGAACAAAATCAAATCGATACTGCGTTACCGGCTCGGACTAAAAAAGATCAAGATCGGCCATGCAGGCACACTGGATCCGCTTGCAACCGGGCTGCTGATCATCTGCACAGGCAAAGCAACCAAACAAATTGAACAGTATCAGGGCATGGATAAAACCTATACCGGAACTTTCAGACTTGGCCAGGTAACCCCGTCTTATGATCTTGAAACCACCCCGGAAAAGGATCTTCCCTTCCATCACATCACTCCTGAGCAGATAACCCGGGCCATGCAACAGCTCAGCGGGGAACAAAACCAAATGCCTCCCATCTACTCAGCCAAAAAGATCAAGGGGGAAAGGGCCTATCATTACGCGCGGCAGGGCCGGGAAACGGTTCTGAAGACCAACAACATATTCATCGGGGCTTTTGAAGCCACCAGGATAGATCTGCCAGAAGTGGATTTCAGGGTTACCTGCAGCAAAGGGTCCTATATCCGTGCGCTGGCCAGAGACCTGGGAGAACTCCTTGGTAGCGGAGCCTACTTAAGTGCCCTGAGGCGCACAAAAATCGGAGGCTACTCAGTTGACGACGCCATGGGCATGGAAGAAGTAATCCGAAAATTTGATCAATTCCGGTGAATGAGCCCTATTTTACCCGAAAAGGTGATTTTAGTGTAAAAAACTGTTGACAAGGGCGTTGTAATTTATTACCTTTGCACTCCCCAAAACGACCCATATACATTTTCTTAATTTTTCCAACAACCTGTCCATGAAGTTATCTCACTTTAAATTTAACCTCCCGGCTGAGTTAATTGCTGAGAAGCCGGTGCCTAACCGTGACGAAGCCCGGTTAATGGTTCTCCATAAAAAATCAGGCAAAATTGAACACAAGAGTTTCAAGGATATTCTTGATTATTTTGATGACGGTGATGTCATGGTGGTAAACAACACCAAGGTATTTCCTGCGCGCCTGTATGGAACAAAGGAAAAAACCGGGGCTCAGATTGAGGTTTTCCTGCTCAGGGAACTAAACAGGGAAGCCAGGCTGTGGGATGTGCTGGTTGACCCTGCCCGGAAGATCCGGATCGGCAACAAACTTTATTTCGGAGAAGATGACAACCTGGTGGCCGAAGTCATTGACAACACCACTTCCAGGGGGCGTACATTGCGGTTTTTGTTTGACGGCACTTACGATGAGTTCAAGAAAACCATTGAATCTCTTGGTGAAACCCCCCTGCCCAAACAGATCAAACGCCCGGTGGAAAAGGAAGACAAAGAGCGTTATCAGACAGTATTTGCCAAACGTGAAGGCGCTGTTGCCGCACCCACAGCAGGCATGCACTTCAGCCGGGAGCTGGTGAAACGTTTGGAGCTGAAAGGGATTGATTTTGCTGAAGTCACCCTGCACGCAGGGTTGGGCAATTTCAGAAATGTGGATGTGGAAGACCTGAGTAAACACAAGATGGACAGTGAAGAGGTGTTCATTCAGGAAAAAACATCCGAAATCGTTAACAAAGCCAAAGACAAAGAGCAGAAGGTCTGTGCCGTGGGAACCACCACGATGCGTGCCATGGAAACGTCCGTATCCATAAGCGGACACCTGAAACCCTACCAGGGTTGGACCAATAAATTCATCTATCCCCCATATGAATTCAGCGTGGCCAATGCCATGGTATCCAACTTTCACCTGCCCCAGTCTACCCTGATGATGATGGTAGCAGCATTTGCAGGATTTGACCAGCTAATGAACGCCTATAAAGTAGCCATCAAGGAAAAATACAAATTCTTTACCTACGGTGATGCCATGCTGATTCTGGATGACTAGGCTATTTCGACCATGGAAAAGTATGTTGTGATTACAGCGGGAGGTAAAGGAGAACGCATGCAATCGTCCGTTCCGAAACAGTTGATGGACATTGCTGGGAAACCCATGTTGCTCCACGTTTTTGAACGATTTCTGGCCTATTCACCCGAGCTTAGGTTCGTCCTCGTACTACCCGAAGCAAATCACAGTGAATGGGAAAGTATCTGTCACCGGTATAATCTCAACACCCCGCATACTTTAACCGGCAACGGCCCCACACGGTTTCATTCAGTGAAGAACGGGCTGAAGCATGTTCCTCACAATGCCCTGGTCGCCATCCATGACGGAGCGCGTCCCCTTGTGTCGGTCGAAACCATATCCACTGCCTTCTTTTTTGCTGAAAAAATGGGCAATGCCATTCCTGTAATCTCCATCAGCGAATCGGTCAGGATTAAAGACAAGGCACTGAGCACCCCCATTGCGCGGGAACGGGTAAAAATCGTCCAGACGCCCCAATGTTTCCGGTCCACACAGATAAAAAAAGCCTACAGTATCAGTTACCAGGAATCATTTACGGATGATGCCACTGTGCTGGAAGCATCAGGCGAGCGTGTTTACCTTACAGAAGGAAACAAAGAGAATATCAAGGTCACCTCACCCTCTGATCGTTTAATCACAGAAGCAATGATATCGGGGAACACCCGTTATTAACCGTCTGCCATCACCCGAACTATCAACTCAATTCTTATTCACAGGTTCACCCTTCAGTGTCGCAGCACTGCAACCGGTAATTTTTACATGGACATAATCACCGGGTTGATAACCCTGATCCGGAAACACAACTACTTTATTGCAGGTGGTGCGCCCCATCATCATCTGCCCGGAACGTTTGGATGTTCCTTCAGTCAACACTTCCATGGTTTTCCCCACATCCTTCCGGTTGCTCTCCATTGACAATGCCTGCTGTTTGTCGATGATGGCGGTGAGCCGCCGGGTTTTCACGGCATCAGGCACAT
>PWGY01000202.1 GCA_003554665.1 Bacteroidales bacterium
CAATTGAGATAGTAAGCAAGGTGATTCTCCGGCATGCCAATCTTTCCACCACCCAGCGGTATCTCGGTAAAGTCAGTGACGATGAAGCCAGCAGGTGGGTTGATAATATTTTCAGCTGATCAACATGAAACCGGGGCATCTTTCTGCGCCCCGGTTTTCCACACTGAAAATGATGTTCCTCGGTGGACGCAAATTCGCAATACTGTCGGGGTATAGCCACATTGTGCATTTAATTAGCCGCATGCTCTAATTTTTGGCCCCAAATAATTCTTGACAACAATATCCAATCACTTTAAATTTTAAACATATTCTCAAAATCGATGCTGGCAGCTTGTCGCTCCCGTTTGATTCCCGGGGATAAAACGCTTCATTCCATTACCTGCCTCCCCCAATGCTGCCTCCATTTAGGCTATCCTTTGCCATGACAGTTTTACAGCATATACTGGACAAACCTTTTTTTCATACGCTTTGCTCGTTGCGAAAACACTTTAGAATTTCGTAACGCGCCTTTAATAGCAACCGCCACACAACTGCTCTATAAGGGGGGCCTATGAAAAACAAGATGATTGCTGCTGTGAAAGCCCGTTGGCTGAAGCCGGTTTTTTTTCTGAGTTTGGCGCTTGGCCTGCTCCTATCTATCAACCACAGCGGGGATGCCATGGAGGATGGCTCTGAAAAACAGCGCGTAGAGTATTACAAGGCATTTCAGCTTTACCAAAACAAATGCCTTTCATGCCACGACTCTGTTGCAGATCCCGAAAAACCTGCAAAAACACGTGACGAATGGTACATAGTTATCAATGTCATGCACGAGTATGGTTTGGATCTGACGCTTGAAGAAAAGGAGAAAATTACAGATCTTCTATTTGACCTCAGGAAAAAACCGGCGGATTTTTATTAGGGATTGCTTAAAGTCATAAAATAGGGGAGACGATTTATGAAGCGACGAGATTTTTTAAAGTCTTTGGCAGCCACGGGTCTTGTGACGGCTGCTTCAGGCGTTACGAGCAGTATGGTGAAAGATGCCAAGGCTTCCACAGGCATAGGGGAGATCAAGAGTCTCCAGGTGGATGTGCTCACGGAAACCAGCTGGTTTGATAACGCACAAATGGTAAAAAATATTTCCGACTATGGCGGAGCCAACACCAACCAGTATAACATTCCCTGGACTTGGGACAATGCCGGCGGCTATTCGGCCTTGCTGACTATAACGCAACTAGACGGCACACAGCGGAAAATTCTTCTAGACACAGGGTGGAACACCGAGTGGATGGATTATATCTGGGAAATGAACAATATCCCGGCAATGCTGAAAAGTGGGGAAATTGAATTTTTGATGATCAGTCACTTTCACCTGGATCATTTCTGGGGAATCGAGTCCACCCTCAAGCACAAACCTGACATCACTATCTATGGACCCGAGACGCATTTTCCTGAAGACATGAAACTATTGCAGGGAGGGACCTTGACCGCAAAAAACAAGGAAGGTGAAGACATCCTGATTTGCAAAAACGATCATCCGCATACAGGAAAACTGGTGCTGTGCAACCCGGACGGAGAGGATGGATCTGGTTTGTATTACCTGATGCCGGGCGTGGCCATGCGGATGTTCGACGTCCCGATTCTGCTGCGAACGAGGGGTGAGAACATTCTTTATTTCAACGTCAAGGACAAAGGCACCGTAACGGTTACAGGATGCTGCCATCCCGGTATTCTTTCCATCCTGGCCTGGGCCCGGCGCAATGTAGATGGCTATAAACCCTATGGGTGCTACGGGGGCCTTCACATCAGTGTTTTTGAAACGTGGGAGCCGCGTTTTGACGACATCATAAGAGGATTCAAGGGGTTTAACCTGACAAAGGTTGGATGCAACCACTGCACCGGGTGGGTATGGGCGGAGAGGGCCGCCGCTGCTGGTATTCCCATTGTTAAGGGTACAGACAAGTACCTGGAATACAAAAAACAATCAACTGCCGCAACGGAATCCAACGTGTTTCTGACAAACGGGGACACGATCATCTTCTAGTTTTTCCGGCATGGTGTCTGGGCTGTTGTCAGCCGGGCCTATGATATCCGGCTGACAACAGCCGATCTTGGAAAATACATTTTTTACCATACCGGTGTTAACGAGGTAAACAGCGGAGGGATCAAAATGATACAACCGGAACATGGCACAGTCCAGTTCAACTACCTCTTCGGCCTGCTCAATGCTGTGGCAGTCTTTTTACTGGTGTGGCTCTTTTGGTACATTTTTATGGACCCAAATGGTATTATGGGGCTCTACACG
The DNA here is from genome assembly GCA_003554665.1 of Bacteroidales bacterium. The sequence goes on from PWGY01000202.1 coordinate 2,288, forward strand.
CCGATGTACGGTTTTGCCCTCATCGTCACAGCCGTTGCTGTCGTACTGATGATCATTGAAATTGCAAACTTTTATCCATTTCCGGAAAAAGGTTCGTCATCATCTCCGGTACTCCGGGGAATCACTCTCACTGTTGTGGCAGGCGCACTCACCCTGATCGTTTATTATTTCATCTTTTGGGGATTTATCGGTAAATACGGTATCGCCTACTTCAGCCCTCAATCGATAATCGCCAGTGGCGGCGCGGGTGCTGAACTGTTTCCGGCAAGGGAAAACGCCTCCCAGGCGATCGTGTATTTCTTCACGGGTTTTATCTGGATGGTCCTGTTCTTCAGGACTGGCTTTGCCGATTGGCCCTGGCAGAATAATGAGCGGGGAACCGCTGCATTCTCCCGGTTGTTTGCTGTCGTGTTTTTATCGGTGATTATTTTTGCAGTCCTCTTTCACCCGCATGTATGCCATCTTTTCTATCCGGCCCAGGACAAGGCCGGCGTTTATCCCTGGTGGGCCGATTTTGCAGGAACAAGCAGCGCTTTTTTCAGCTTGGGCATTATTCTTTCCACTATTTTTTGGTTAGTCTGTTTTGGGTTTTTATGGGAAGGACGACCATTTACCATTTTTGAAACATCCCGACACGGAAATCTCTGGAAAGGGGTTGCAGTATTTGTTTTTTCATTGCTACTCGGCATTTTAATGGTTTATATCCTCACGCGAATTATGAATCAGTTCTGGGATACACCTTTCATGGGGGGGCAATACACTGACGCACCGGACTACCGATTCCTCCACAGCGCCGAGATTGCAAGCTTCTTTATTTTGGCGGCCTTCCTCCTGAAACACTATTTCAACAACTTCCCCAATACAGGCCCGCCCATTGTCCGGGCTTTTGCGCGTACTGGACTATCGATTATAGGCGGGATTTTGCTTTATTTGTTTTACTATTCCTCGTTGGCCAATATCATTTTTGGCCGGGTTCCGGGATATGGACAGCCCGAAGACACGCCAATAGTATGGATTTTCATGTTCGCTGTGATTATCCTGATCCAGATGGAATTTTTTGAAGGTTGGCCTTTAAAAAAAGCTACCGGGAATTGACCATGGATTCAAACAGGAGAAGGTTTTTACGCCGCCTGCTTCCGGAGTTGATTGGCAATAGCATTGCTGGTTTCTCTGAAGGCATGCGTGAAGCAAGAGTGAAATCAGATTTCGAGGCTTTTTTTGCGGATTACGAATCCAGCTATTCATTAACCCTCGCCTACCCGGACGAAATTCTTATCGCGACAGCCATCAATGAAGGGATACAGGTGGAAGGTCGCGAAAGAATCGACATCGTCAAAGAACTTTGGATGAAAAAAGGGGGGGATTATTATAGATAAGCAGCATTTCTTTCGCACCCTAATCGACAACGTGCTGCTGCATGCCTCATGGTTTTCAGAAGCGATGCACAGGGTCGGCATAACCGGGATCAGTCAGGTATGGTCTGATCGGCCCGAATGGTACCTCTGGCTTGGCGGTAACCCGGGCCCCTTCAACTTGGCTCTTGAGCAGAATGAGGAGCAAATTGTTGGCGGCCAGACCTATATCGTGGGATATTTTTCTGTCAAATGTTTCCCGGAAAAACGCAGCCCCTTTTATTCCGGTTTTTCATCGGCAGAAAAAGAAATGCTGGGCAGCCCGTTGTTTGATCACGCAGGCGTCCCAGTTTTTAAGACAAAATCCCAGATTCCAGAATCCTTTTTTGTAGTGGGGACACTGGTCGTTTTCGCGCAGATGGCGGAAGGTGCAACCCTGTGGAGCTTTGACAGCCTGGATTCTATGAGGCTGCTGCAAAAGAACCCTGACCGGTTGTTGCGCAACGTCGCAGGTTGGAAAATCGGCTACCCCCTGCTGGACACCTTTGTCTGCCTTGATGCGCTTTACAGGCGCAAGGCGCCCTGCTGGTTTCGCATGACAAAGGCCCCGGGATTTGAGCACATCCAGAAAAACGGAAAAATTGCGAACGCGAGCCCCTCAAACAACAACCAAATGATGAGCGCAAGCATCCTGTTTCAGGGATCTGGCATGTCGAATCCTTTGCAGTGCCTTCCGTTGCCAGAACCTGACGAACAGATCATAGTGGATACATTTCTCGACGCGGAACCTTTGGGGTCATCAATCCTGCCAGATAGCCGAATCAATCCCTTGTGGTGGCAACTTGCCAAAACCGATATGCTTTCAGGGCTGGCTTCCACGTGTGGCTGCGGGACAAATTGCTATGGCCATTAGCCTTGGCGCTCTATTTCAACGGAAAGCGGCTGGGATTGGGTAAATTTTCAAACTGAATATGCACTTTCTTTATATAATTCTCCTTGCCTATAATATATGAAGATCTGAATACACTGGGTTTCGAAAGTCCACAATACTTGCCTCGGCATTCAGTATTCCTAGGCATCCTGAAATTTGCACATTGAATCTCGCAATGTGCTCCATCTCAAAATTCACATTACTGTCGCGGCATAGCCGCATGTTGCAGTATGTTTTAAAAGCTGAGAAGGTTCTATTACAGCAGAGTTAATCTTGACAGGAATGCTTTTCACGGGTATTATGTATACAAAATATTTTTTGATTATGTTAATTACAGAGGGCTTTATGGAAGGGAAGATAAGCA
>PWGY01000238.1 GCA_003554665.1 Bacteroidales bacterium
AAAAGCAAGTATTTTTGGGGATGTATTAAAGGGAAACAGGTATTATTTTATTACCAATTATTAATTAAAACTTAAACAACATGAAAAAGTGTTTAGTGTTACTGAGTTGTTTGCTCTTTATGGGGGGATCCCTGTTCGGGCAACAAATCACTGTTGCCGGAAAGGTTACCAGCGCTGATGATGGCGAAAGCCTGCCTGGCGTGACCGTTCAGGTGCAGGGAACAACCCAGGGTACAGTAACTGACATCAATGGCGATTATTCTTTGAGCGTTGCACCGGATGCTGTGCTGGAATTTCGCTTTATCGGGATGGAACCCCAAAACATTCCCGTAGAGGGGCGCAACGTAATCAATGTTTCGTTGGAGACAGCCATCACCGCACTTGGCGAGGTCGTGGTAGTCGGTTATGGTACTGCCAGAACTGTGGGTACAACTGTGGGATCCATTTCTACGGTAAGTGCGGAACGACTTGAAGCACGTCCCGTGGCTAACGTATGGGACGGTATGCAGGGCAGGGTTTCCGGTCTGCAGGTGTATTCCTCCTCAGGTGAGCCTTCTACGATGCCTACCATGAGACTTCACGGCGTGGGATCACTTGGAGCCAGTTCAGCTCCGCTCTACGTTGTGGACGGTGTACCCATGATCACCACCAACATTCTTTCGATGAACCCCAACGACATCGAAAGTGTGTCTGTACTGAAAGATGCGTCAGCCACATCGATTTATGGTTCGCGTGCTGCCAATGGTGTGATCTATATTACCACCAAATCGGGTCATCGTGACGAGCGTGCGATTATTAACGTGAACATGCAATACGGCGTGTCCAACATGGCCAATGAGGAATATTTTCAGAATTTCATGAACACTGACCAGTACCTTGGTTTTTACAACGAGGTTGGCGTGTATGGTGATGGGACTGTGGACTGGATCAGGGAAAACTACCCCCATGACACCCAGTGGTATAAATATTACTACAAGCAGGACGCTCCCACAATGCAAGGCGATATATCAATCCGTGGAGGTGGCGGACGGACTACTTATTTTGTGTCCGGTTCCTATTTCTTCCAGGATGGCCTGGCCACGCGTTCGGAGTATGAACGTTATACCCTGCGTGCCAACCTGAACTCCCATGCCAATGACTGGCTGAGTTTTGGTTTGCGTCTGGGTCTGACGGATGACTGGCGTCAAACTAACCCCCATGGTACTAACGATACCAACCGGGGTCTGATGCCGCTTGCGCAGCCGTTTTACACCCCTTATGACGAAGATGGCAATCCTTACCGTGGTATAATCCCCGGCTGGGGACGTTATGATCCCTTCTACCGGGAGGAAATGATTACTTCAGATGGAAACAACAACATGACCAATGTGGTCGGACATATGCAGGTCAACCCCATTGAGGGCCTCGTGATCCGCACCCAGGGGGGGTTGGATATATATGATTACAGGAACACACAAAAACGTTTTGCGTCATTCGTAGGGAACCCTGGAAATGGGTATCGTTATGAGTATTTTGCCCGCAGCAACCAGCGTATCCTGACCACCACGGCGGAGTATAAATGGAACATCGGGATGCGTCATGATTTTACCGTGCTTGCCGGTCATGAATACACCGATAGAGATTATGAATACTTCAGCGGAATTTCCTACGGGCAGAATGACGACCGTCTGATGCTGATGGGTGCCGGTCCTGACAACAGGAATGTTACGCACGGCACTACTGCGCACGCGTTTAATTCTTATTTTGGCCGTCTTGACTATGCTTTGGACGACAAATATTATGTCGATTTCTCTGTACGCCAGGATGAATCTTCCCGTTTTGGCCGCGAAAACCGTACCGCCAACTTCTATTCCGCCGGTGTGATGTGGGATGTGAACGAGGAAGCCTTTATGGAAAACCTCGACTGGCTGTCTTCTGCACGGGTCAAATTGAGCTATGGAACCAGCGGGAACGCCCAGATTGGTAACTACGGTCACCTCCAGACTATGGGGACTACGCAGTATGATGAATCGATGGGTTGGCTGATTGGGTCACCCGGGAACCCATTGTTGAGCTGGGAGACCCAAGCGAAAACCACCCTTGGTTTGATGTTCTCTGTATTTGATGACAGGTATCGCTTTAATGTGGAACTCTATGACAGGGAAACCACCGACATGCTGATGGCTGTGCCCATGCCCTATACGACAGGTTATATCAGTGAGAGTAATAACGTAGGATCAATGCGGAACAGCGGGATTGACTTTGAGTTGGACTTTGACGTAGTCAGCGCCAGGGATTATTATATAACGCCTTTTGTTAACTTCAACTACAACCGCAACGAAGTGACGGAGCTGTTTATGGGGCTGGATCAGTGGATTATCCCCAATACTGGTGTGGCTTATGTGGTGGGGGAGCCTGTGCGTTTCTTCCGCCCGATATTCGCAGGCATTGATCCGGCTACCGGAGATGCCACCTGGTATGTACCCGGCGAGGACAGGGCACAGAATGTGGAGGACCCCAACAATGTGACCACCAATTTTGATACCAATGCCCTGGAGCAAAACACAGGTCAACCTCGTTATGCGCCATTCGCAGGTGGTTTTGGCCTGGATGCCGGTTGGAGAGATTTCGGATTCCGCATGGACTTTGCTTTTGTGAAGGACAAATATTTGTTCAATAATGACAGGTATTTTACCGAGAATCCCAATGTGTTCACAGGATTCAACCAGGAACAATCTGTGATGGATTATTGGAGACAGCCCGGTGACGAGACCGAATTCCCCCGTTGGGCTGTTCAGTTTACCCAGTTTGACTCACGTCTGATTGAAGATGCTTCCTTTATGCGCCTGAAAAACTTCACCATCGATTACAGGTTGCCCCAGTCTATGCTGCAAAGAACCGATTTCTTTACCAGGGCAAGGGTATATGTAACAGGACGGAACCTGCTAACCTGGACGGGATACCGTGGTCCGGATCCGGAAGTTGACTCAAACATCAGCCTGGGAGCCAACCCCAATACCAAGCAATGGACTTTGGGTATTCAGTTGGCGTTCTAAAAATATTCACTGAAAATGCAAACAATTATGAAAAAGATATTCAGAATATTTCTGGTGGCTGCGGTGTTCGTTGTGGCCGCAGTTTCCTGTGACGTTGAAAAATTGCCCGACGATGCGATTGAATTCTCTGAGGCTTTCGAAAGCGTCCAAGATGCCCGGAACATGAATAACGGGCTTTATGCACAGCTCCGTACCCGGATTCATGGCATTCAGACTTACAGTACTGACATTCAGGCTGACCTGCTCAACGCAACCCGTGACTACGGGAACCGTCAGGGTTTCCTGCAGCGTTGGACTGAATTGCTGGCCACTGATTATACCATTCGCGACTTTTGGCGATTAAATTATTCTGCCATTAACAACGTGAATAATGTGATTAATAACCAGCACCAGATTGAGGCTGAAAATGCCCAGGAACAAGCACTGCTTGATCGTTATCTGGGTGAAGCTTATTTTCTGCGGGCCTATTATTACAACCGGCTTGCCATCCGATACGGGCAATTGTACAACCCAGCTTCTGCAGATAGTGACATGGGCGTGCCACTTGTACTTGTGTTTGACATTAACTTAAAGCCTGCAAGGGCCACTGTGTCAGAAACCTATCGTCAGATTCTGGATGACATTGCTGAAGCCAAAAGGCTTCTTGCCGGTGTGGCTGGTGCACCCAGTAATCCCAGAATTACCATTGATGCTGTCCTGGCACTGGAAACAAGGGTTCGCCTGCATATGCAGGACTGGAGTGGCCTGATTCCCTTGGCTGAACAGCTCATCAACAGTGGCACGTATCCGCTGATTACCACTGAAGATGGGTTGAGAGATATGTGGCATCATGACACCAGTTCCGAGGTGATCTTTCAGGTTTACGCCAGTCAGCCCAATGAACTGGGTAGTTCTATGGTGCCCCTGCTGAGATATCGTCCTTCTGAAGGTGACTACAACCCTGATTGGATACCCAACCAATGGGTGATAGGTCTGTACGAAGAGGACGATATTCGCCGGAATGTGTACTTTGCCGAACTGCCTCTGCATATGGATGGACAGGATTATTATGATGATGGCATTCTACTCGTGAATAAATATCCCGGAAATTCAGAGCTTTATTCTGGTAATACCAATTATCAGCATAAGCCCAAGGTATTCCGCGTTGCGGAAGTGTATATGAACCTGGCTGAAGCACAGTATTATGTCAACGAAGCCAATGCGCTCGCCACGCTGAATACTTTGCGTGTGGCCCGCGGACTTGATGCCCTGAATGGTCTTTCAGGACAGGCTCTGCTGGAAGCGATCCAGGAAGAACGCACCCGCGAACTGATGTTCGAAGGCTGGCGGCTGGATGACATCCATCGCTGGGGATTGTCTGTAGATCGCAGGAACAAGCCTCCGCAACATGAAGGACCAGTACTTCCCGGAGAAGACTTTACCAACCTTTACAGGGAGCCTTATCATCCCAAGATGATCTGGGCGATCCCTTCAAGGGACCTTACTACCAACCCGAATATTGTTCAAAACCCCGGTTGGTAAAAACGTGCTGTTTTGAATTGCATGTATATGAAAAAAAAGCTGCCTTTCGGGGCAGCTTTTTTTTGCTGTCATGTGTGATTTGCGGTATTGGTTGATTATTTACCCGGTAGGTAAGCAGCCCGCAGAGCGGCTGTTTGTGTTTTTATTGTTAGCTTTTGCGGTCAAAAAGGACTTTGGAGAGGTTGATGAGTTTCTCTTTTTGCACTTCAGGCAGGTCGATCGCTTCCAGGTGGTCAAAGGCCCGGGCGTAATGCTCCTGCATGGTTTCCTGTGACATATTGCTTATGCCAAGTTGATCAAATATCTCTTTCACTAATTTGATCTTTTCTTCCCTGCTGTTAAATTCTCTGCTG
>PWGY01000048.1 GCA_003554665.1 Bacteroidales bacterium
CCATATTGTACCGACGGGATTCTTCCCGTCATTTGCGGAAGTGGCTCAGCGGTAGAGCATCGCCTTGCCAAGGCGAGGGTCGCGGGTTCGATTCCCGTCTTCCGCTCCATTCTTTGCGGCATTAGCTCAATTGGATAGAGTTGCTGACTTCGAATCAGAAGGTTGGGGGTTCGAGTCCCTCATGCCGCACCAGTCGTACCAACGGTTTCAACGTCACACACGTTGAAACCGTTTTTTTTATGACACGAATCATGACTATGACCACATAAAATACACAAATCTAAAGCCCTATAGCGATAAGACTTTAACGTGTGAATTTCATGTGTACTTATATTCGAATACCTCGCCCTGAACGCTGAAGTTTTTTCGGTTAATGTGGCATTTTTTTATTTACGTCGTGCCGGATACTTTGGGAATCATTCGGTATAAAACTCGTTCTGTTCAGCTTCCACTTTCGCTGTCTCATGCGGTCCGGCACGATCCCCCATAATCTCACGGTTGTATAGATCTGCCAGTAAACGGATGTAGTGCCATTTTCCGTTCAGGCGGATACAGGTTCGGTCGCTGACCAGGGATTCTAAGGGTGCATGGTCCGAGAACTGGCGGTTGAGTCAGTTGAAATGTAAGTGTTTCTGGGAATCTCAAGGACAAGGTACATTGTTGACACAGAGTTTTTGTGAGGGTTGTTTTGGATCACAGCTACTTTCGTCCGATGATCAGCGCCGCTTGCTTTAAAATGTCGTTCTCCATGCGCAGCTGGTCCAGTTTTTTGCGTTATTTGGTCAGCTCATTTTCTTCAGGGCTGCGATTGTCTTTTTCTGAGAAGGAATCGAAGCGCCTACAGGAATGGGCAAACCCGAAGACATTGCCTGGTTGGTTTTCTTTCTCTGCAGCAAAGAGGCTGCTTTCATTACCGGGAAGAACATCACCGTGGATGGAGACATGAGCAGGCGGATGATTGATCATGGCGACAAAGAATGGATCTATCAACCTCCAACCTGAACACGAAACCCCCTTTTGAAAGGGGGTTTCGTGTTGTACGCTTTATGTGAAAACAGAGAATGTTACCGCATTCTCTTTTGCAAAAAGTCTGGCCGTTGTGTTGCAGTTATTTGAGGTGGAATGGGTATTGTGTAAAGGGGGAGGATCCAATGAAAACAATTTTGGCGATTCTTATGATGCTGACACTGATGGTGTCAGGTTGTGAGAGCGGCCCGGAAGAGGCAGCAGAAGAAGTTGGCCGTGATGTGGATCAGGCAGAAGCGAAAGTGAATCAAACAGAAAATGAAGACAGGGAAGAACCGTTGGATTTAGATGAAGAACAGGTGTCCGAAGAAGAAGATCTTTGGGTTCACTATGAAGATGCGACATGGGAAGATAATTACAATGGACTTGTTACTGAAATTGTAAAAGTAGCAGTTTCAGACCAAATGCCGACACTCAGTGAACCAGAAGATTTTTCTCATTCAGCAGTGGGCGTACAATTTCGAATAGAAAACACCACTGAAGAAAAATTCGTGACCTATCCAGACCAAGCAACTCTTGTAACCAGTACGGGTGAGCAGATCGACATGCCCGATATGTGGTTGTCGGATAACATCGGTGGCGAGATTAACCGGGGAGTGATTAAAGAAGGAGGCGTTTTTTGGTATCTCGAAAGAGGCCATGCAGAAGAGATTGAATGGATTCTACTGGAATGGTCAACCCGTCAGGGCAGTGAAAGAGATTTCGGCAGCGAACGCATTGAATATGAGGTGGAATTGAAACTCCAGTAACTCAGTGAGGGGAAGGGGCTTCCCCCTTCCCCTCACGATCGATGTGAGATCTTGACACACTTCTTTGAAATAATAATAGATGATTTGGAATGGTAGCCCTTTTTTGTCCCCGATTGTAAAAGCCTGATTGTAAAATGAAATGCAACCTGGAATTGCAATATTGAATGCAACATACATACATAGATGGATTGTTAAAATGGCTTGGAAATCAGAATGAGTAATATTTTCAGAATGAGCCACGTGTGTGACTAAATAGAGCCACCATGTTCATCCTATAGAGCCATGATGGTCTTGTCGAGAGCCACCTGATATATAATGAGTCCATGTACAGAATTGTACAAATTTATGTATCAGGAGGTTGATCGAATGACCAAGTATCGGGAGATTCTGAGGCTTCACAGTCAGGAAGTGAGTGGGCGTGGCATTGCGTCCAGCTGCCAGTGTTCCCGCAACACCGTCAGTAAAGTATTGCAACGAGCAAATGAAAAAGGTATTACATGGCCCTTTGAAAACAACATGACCGATGCCGACTTGCAAACGATGCTGTTCCCGGAAAAAGACATTCAGTCCAACAGAAAGATTCCCGATTGTGCCTATGTGCATAAAGAAATGGCGAAAAGCGGTGTTACGTTGAGTCTTCTGTGGCAGGAATACTGTGAAAGCTGCCGGAACAGTGGCGCAATTCCTTTAATGTATTCCCAGTTTTGTCGATACTATCGGCAGTATGCCCACACCACCAAAGCGACCATGCGCATTAAGCACAAACCCGGTGAAGTAATGGAAGTCGACTGGGCAGGTAAAACGGCTTTTTTACAGAACAACATCACTGGTGAGCCCATGCCTGTTTACCTGTTTGTGGCAGTACTACCCTGCAGTCAGTACGCTTATACAGAAGCTTTTTTCCATCAACAGATGGAAAGTTGGATTACCGCTCATGTCAATGCATTTCAGTATTTTGGAGGCGTTCCACGTATTTTGGTTCCGGATAATTTAAGAACCGGAGTCGACAAGGTGACAAAACCAACTCCCAAAATGAATCGAACCTACCAGGAATTAGCAGAGCACTATGGCACTGCCATTATTCCGGCCCGGGTCAAGAAACCCAAGGACAAGCCCACTGTGGAAGGCACCGTGGGCTTGGTCTCCACTTGGATCATCGCTTCACTGCGGCATCAACAGTTCTTTAGTCTCGAGGAACTTAACCAGGCAATTCGTGTAAAACTGATGGAGCTGAACGAAAAGCCATTTCAAAAGAAGTCAGGAAGCAGAAAGAGCGCTTTTCTTGAAGAGGAAAAAGCCATGTTACTGCCCTTACCTACTTCCTCCTACGAACTCGCCACTTGGTCAACGGCGTCCGTTAGCTATGATTATCACATAATGGCTGACAAAAATCACTACTCAGTGCCCTATGAATATATTCAGCACCAAGTCGATGTTCGCACAACCAGTAAAACCGTAGAAATCTTTTATCATCATTTGCGCATCGCTTCCCATATTCGGAACCGCCATCAGGAAAACCAGTACATTACCGTGCCGGAACACATGCCAGAAAAGCATCAGCGTTATCTGAACATGAGCAGCGAATCCTTTCGGAAATGGGCCAACAGTGTGGGGCCGAACACCACCATTGTCATGAATGCTGTTCTTGCCAGTCATCCAGTGGAAAAACAAAGTTTTCGCACCTGTACGGCGTTGATGAAACTGGCGGATAAATATTCACTGACCCGGCTGGAAGAAGCTTGCCAGCGTGGACTGAGCTACACGCCCAGCCCCAGCTACAAAACCATCCAAACCATCTTGAAAACAGGTCAGGACAAACTGAAAGCTGAAACGCCTAAAAGCGTCACATCTGGCAAAGGATTTGTGCGGGGAGCCGACTACTTTGGAGGTGACCTGTCATGACCAACGCCACCACCATTGACAAAATGATCCAGATGCGCTTAAGTGCCATGGCTGAAGCCTTTCGTCATCAAATCGCAGAGGAACAGTACCAGTCCCTTTCTTTTGAGGAACGGGTAGGGTTGTTGGTGGATCAGGAATGGGCACGACGTCGCAGCAATAAACTGATGCGCCTGATCACCAAAGCTAAGTTTCGATTTCCTCAGGCTTGTATCGAAGATGTCGATTATCATCCTGACCGTAAACTGAACAAAGCACAAATACTGCAATTATCCACCTGCAACTACATTGAAGAAAAACGCAATGTGATTTTGATGGGAGCTGCCGGTAATGGAAAGTCCTATCTTGGATGTGCTTTTGGTATCGCTGCCTGTCGAAATTACTACCCGACCAGATACATTCGGCTGCCGGATCTGTTGGATGAATTGGCGGTTGCTCGCGGAGAAGGTATTTACCAGAAAGTCATGCAACAGTACAAGAAAATCAGCCTTCTGATTTTAGACGAATGGTTGTTGACACCTTTGACAGATGTGCAGGCTCGAGAACTCTTGGATCTCATTGAGGTACGTTATCAAACAGCTTCCACTATTTTTTGTACTCAGTTTCCAACCAAAGACTGGTACGGTCGAATTGGTGAAATGACACTGGCCGATGCGATCCTGGATCGAATTGTACATGATTCGCACGTCATCTTTATCGATGGGAAAGTGTCTATGCGAGAACGACAGGGGCTTTATGGATACCAGAAACAAAACCATGGCCTTTAAGGCGCGAACAAGAAAGTGCCAAATCGTCACTGAATTCCCGCGATGAAAGTTTTGTGGATCAATCAACGATGCTTTTAAAAAAAAGTTACGGCTCCAAAGAGCGGGGCCTCTATGCGAGTCGGTCGCTTTGGTAAGACAAAGCAAAAAACGCTTCGTCGGCGACCTCTCGCATTGGGTCTGCAAAGGATAATGGATTTTTCACCATGGTTTTTCTTTAAAATTTCAAAGATCAAATGGTTTGCAGTAGGATCTATTTGAATAATGAATTCACTGGTTCTCTGAAAATCACAGGCTGGTTCTGAAAGATGAACATAGTGGCTCCCAATTTTCACACTGCTGGCTCATTTTGATCGCTGTAAACACCCTCTCCACGGAATCACTTCCAAATCGTTCAGTTTTCTTCCACATTTCGCCAGTCAGACAAGAATTGGTCCATACACAA